>NZ_JBAVCF010000593.1:0-3240 GCF_049586575.1 Bradyrhizobium sp. | reverse complement strand
AGGCGAGACTATGCGGCCAATGAGCCGAATTAGTGAGACCACCAAATGTTTATCGCAATGAACCGTTTCCGAGTAGCCAAGGGGTCCGAAGCTGCCTTCGAACAGGTCTGGCTTTCCCGCGACAGTCATCTCGATAAAGTCCCGGGCTTTGTAGAGTTTCACCTTCTCAAAGGCCCCGAAGCCGAAGATCACACGCTGTATGCCTCCCACACGGTCTGGGAAAACCGTGCTGTGTTCGAGGCGTGGACCAAATCAGAGGCATTCCGCGCCGCGCATAGTCGGGCAGGGGACAACAAGCCGCTGTATCTAGATCACCCTCAGTTCGAGGGGTTTGAGGTTCGCCAGACGGTAGGACGCGGCAAGGCAGCCTGACACAACGGCAGTCTGGAAAATATTTGTTCTCGGTCGACCTCTAGTCATATCGGAGCTTTGGTAACGGGTTTCGATTTTGGAGGCGATCCGGCGGCAGATTTAGTGCGGATGCGCATGGTACCTCCCTTTGGATGATCGATTTCGAACGCGTTTGTCTTTCGCACTAGATCGCTTAGCTTGCGAAATCCGAAGGTGCGGGGATCGAAGTCCGAAGCCAGGTTGGCAAGCTGCTTTCCTACCTCGCCCAGAGACACCCAGCCGTCTTCGCTTTCCATCTGCGTGATGACCTTCTTAATGATGGGCGTGGCTTCGCTGAGAGGTTGAAGAGGCTTTGAAGTTGAGGCGGCATCTTGGCTGTTCGCAACACCGGAAAGGAGGTTTTCCGTGTATACGAACCTTCGACAGGCCTGCCGGAAGCTCTCTGGAGTTTTCTGCTCACCGAACCCGAAAACATCGACGCCTTGCTCACGGATGCGGGCCGCGAGTCGGGTAAAATCGCTGTCCGAGGAAACCAGACAAAATCCATCGAACCGACCGCTATGAAGCAGGTCCATTGCGTCGATGACCAACGTTATGTCGGATGCGTTCTTCCCGGTAGTGTAGGCAAATTGCTGTTGAGGTATGATGGCGTGTTTCGATAGCGTATCGGCCCATGCCTTCGAACGAGGATTGGAGAAGTCGCCGTAAATGCGGCGAACGCTTGCCTCCCCAATTTTTGCAATCTCCTCGAACAGTCCGTCCACGATCTTCGCGGAAGCATTGTCGGCATCAATTAGAACGGCGAGGCGAGGTGAACGGAGTTCCGAAGGCATGACATATCCCCAAGATAGCTGGGTGATATAAGCAGAAATTCCGGGGGGCGACGAGCCGCTGGCGACGTGTTGGGACAGCTTCGACAAGCCCAAGTATCGCGCGGGAGGGCGTTCTACCGTTTCAAGGGTTCATTGGCGCGATATCGTCCCAAATATGCGATCCCACAGCGTTGTGCTGACGCCGTAGTTTCTCGTCGCGAATTGATGATGACTTCGGTGGTGCTGAAGCAGTCGTAACGACAACCTATCGGGGCCGTGATGTGCGCAGTGATGCACGAATAGGTACCATGAATAGGCAAATAAACCGCCTGCAAGGAAGGCGCCGCCGGCGATCAAATAGATCAGCGCGAAACAGGCCCATATCTGCCAAAAAATATTCAGGACTGCCGCGTCGGGGTTGGCATGATGAAGCCCATGTTGGGTCGTTACGAGACCATGCAGCACAAAGCGATGAACGACATATTCGGCAAGTGTCCACGTAACGACGCCGGCGGCTAGAAGCGCGACGTTGGAACTCATTCTGAACGGAGAAAGTGCCAGCAGGACGATCGCGAGCGAGGACGCTACCAGCATTTCGCCAAAATAGATGAGGGCGGTCATACGCCACAGTATGCACCCGGACGTAGGCCTTCGCCTATCGAAAGATCGATAAGGCCATGAGGGCATTTCAAAGGATCGGGAGGCACGCTCGCGAGGAGGGCTTCTAGCTTTTGCACCTTGCGAGACGCGTACTCTTAGCGCGACTTGCTCGATGTCCGCTATGCCCTCGATGACGACCAAGTTCTGCATCGCAGCGAAATGTAGCGATGGGCCAATTCCAGAAGTCTTCGTCTCGTCCTTGCCCCCGCGTAGCTCAGACGCTGCGCCCGGGGCTTAGGATGCAAAAAGAGCCAACGAAGAGGTTCGTAACGCAGGTAATGTGGAGTTCCGGTCAGCGCCCTGCGCCCTTGAACGATTTCGCTAACTCACCGGCGGCCTTAAAGGCAGCCATAGCCTGCTTCGTTGTCATGGCAACGGTGGTTTTTGTGTCCGTGTTGCTGCCCCCTGCTGCTCCGACAATCGCTATCGGCGGCGACGCGAGCGAGGCCTCGATGTTTCGTCTTTGCTCGCCTCCGTGTTAGACTTTGCCTACCCGATCAGGGAGAACGGCCATGACCGAGTTCGATGAAGACCGCTTCAATATGGCTATCCGTAAATTTCTGAAGCATGTCGGAGTTACATCGCAGCGTGAAATTGAGAACCTTGTGCGAAGCGGGGAGGTGAAGGGCGGCGAGCTCAAACTGCGAATGACCCTGTCCGCTGAGGGGACGCCGCTGAAACATGTGGTCGAGGAAACAGTCGCGCTCTGACGATTGTCCCGGCTGTGGGAAGTTATGGCCCTGATCCTTACGAAGGCTATCATTGCGATTGCCGGCTCAACGATCCTTGTTGCGACTTTCGTTGTCTATGGGCGCAAAGGGCTGAAACAAGCGATCATTTCGATCGTACCGGGTCGAGCTCACGGCAGTTGTGGCCGTGTCCGGTACGCCCCGAAAGCGGAAGCATGCTCGCTCGCCGGACGCGCCTTCCACTTGACGTCAATTTCTCGCGGGTGCGCGGTGTTGTTGATGCGGGGCTGAGCAAGGCCGCAGCTGCGCGCCAATTTAACATCACGCCGAATACTGTCGCCAAGTGGGCAACCGCTTCCGCGCACAAGGCGTGGTCGCGAGCGACCGTCGCCGCATCCTGCGCCGGCTCGGCCTGAGCAGGTTGGCTGCGCTGGAGCCAACCGAGCCGATCCGCCGCTATGAGCGCAAGCACCCGGGTGAGCTGATCCACCTCGACATCAAAAAGCTCGGCCGCATCGCCTGCGTGGAACATCGCAGCTAGCGAATGTTCGACGTTAACTTCAGGTCATAAACAAAATTTAAAGCGAGAAACTGCTAGCGCGCGTTACACTCGGATCACCTGAAAGCGGGCAATCCCAAGGAGAGAAAAAGGGAGTTCCAATATGTCATTCAACACAACGCTTCGCGTCGGCGCGACCGCTGCCGTCATTGCACTGTTGTCCATTTCA
>NZ_JBAVCF010000592.1:0-4909 GCF_049586575.1 Bradyrhizobium sp. | reverse complement strand
ACATCGGGAGCCGTGTGACTCGAGAGGGTCATGCACGGTTCTGGGAGCGCGCGGAGGTGAAACTCCTCCGCGCGACTCGACAAGTCGCGCTGGAATGGCAAATCGCTGGCTTCGGTGATTTCTCCGGCCGTGCTGGCGAGACCGGCGATATGCTGATGCGCAACAGCAAAACTGGCGCGTTCGAGATTTACGACGTCAGCAACAACCGGATCACGTTTTCGTCCGGCATGGGCCAGGTTGGATTGGAGTGGCAGATCGTCGGCTTTGGCGATTTTTCCGGCAATGCCGGCGAAAGCGATATGCTGATGCGCAACAGCAACAGCGGTGCCTTCGAGCTCTACAACATCGGCAGCAACCAGATCACGAATGCCGTCTCGATGGGTCAAGTCGGGACGGAGTGGTCGGTCGCCGGCATGGCCGCCGATCCGCCGGGCGCGGCCCCTGCAAACGCCAACTGGTGCAGGCTATGGCCTCGATAGGCACGACCGCACCCGCTAGCGCGGGAAATACTGCGCAAATCGGACCCGAGATACCGACGCAACAAACACTGCTGACGATACTCCCAGCTGGATGATGGTGCGCGGGGTGACGCCGAGTTAAACCTCGCCCGACCAAGTCTCTTCCTGGTCCGTTGCATCACTTAGTGCGACGCAGCGATATGTCGGCAGTTGGGTGATAAACGGCCCTGAGGCCGACGGACAAGCCAACTTGAAGCCGGCATATCGATCAAATGGCGGCAATGAAACTTTCCGGACAAGACAGAGTCTCCCAGGTTCCGGTGCCAGCGTAGAGGGTAGGGGTCTATTTGTGGGTGTTTGACGGTCTTCAAAGCTAAACTTTTGAAAAATCAAGAGAATTATTGTCTATAGGCGGACACTCCCTCCGCCACCGACAATGCGGTCGTATTCTCCTGTCGGCCCGTTGGTCCCCGAGAGACGGCGTGGGGCCTTGCTTTCGATCAGGCTCTGGACCCTCGGGATGCCCGTCAGGCCGGTGCTCTCCGATACCACTTTCTCGGCGGCTCAGTGCTTTGACCGAAAGGTACGGTTCGCGCAGAGCCCTGAATTTGGCTGACGTCGACACTGCCCGCTCAGGCCGATTTCGTCACTGGCGGCGGATTCCGCTATGAGCATTCGGCGGCAGCACGGGTCGGACAAAACGTAATTGTGCCGCGACGTTGACTGAACACCTCACGCCTGCGGCGGCACCAGAAGCGACGATGGCTGTGGCGCCTCGCCCCCCAGGGGGACCGGGTTGAAGCTCTCAATCCCGCTGTTGCCGCTCCCCATTGTTGCCATCGTTTGCGCCAGCAGAGCGGTCGTGCCGATATCCTCGGACGTCGTGATTGTGCCGGCATCATCGGGTGTGGCGATTGCGCTGATTCTCGATGCAGCCCCCGCCATCTGCCACTCCAATCCTACCTGTCCCATGGCACTCGAACCGAAGATTTGATTGTTGCTGATGTCATAGACTTGAAACGCGCCGGTATTGCGGTTTTGCATCAGCATGTCGGTGTCAGCACCGGTGCCGAAGAAATTGCCGAAAGCTACCACCTGCCATTCCAGTCCCACCTGTCCCATCGCGCCGGAACTGACGATTTGATTGTTGCTGATGTCGTAGACCTGAAACGCGCCGGTATTGCGGTTTTGCATCAGCATGTCGGTTTCATTGGCGGTGCCGCCGAAATTGCCGAAGCCTGCGACCTGCCACTCCAACCCCACCTGTCCCATGGCGTTGGAACTGACGATTTGATTGTTGCTGATGTCATAGACCCAAAACACGCCGGTATTGCTGTTGCGCATCAGCATGTCGGTTTCATTGGCGGTACGGCCGAAATTGCCGAAGCCTGCGACCTGCCACTCCAGTCCAACCTGCCCCATGGCGTTGGAACTAACGATTTGATTGTTGTTGATGTCATAGACCCAGAACGCGCCGGTATTGCCGTTGCGCATCAGCATGTCGCTCTTGTTGAAGTCGCCGCCGAAATTACCGAAGCCTGCGACCTGCCACTCCAATCCCACCTGACCCATCGGCGCGGAACTGACGATTTGATTGTTATTGATGTTATAGTCCCAAAACGCGCCGGTATTGCTGTTGCGCAGTATCATGTCGGACGTGTCGATCCCATAGAACGCGCCGACGCCCGCAACCCGCCACTCCAATCCGACCTGACCCAATGAGGCCGTCCCCATGATGCTGTTGTTGCCGATGTTGTAGATTTGGTAATTGCCGTTTCCGCCGTTGCGCATGATCATGTCCGCGGAAATCGGCGGCGGCGGGGGCGGCGGGGGCGGTGAAGGCGCCTCGCCCCAACCCAGCGCATCCATTAACGTGAAATCGGTCGACGTGAATGGTTCCAGCACGCCAGAGGGAGTGAACGCGCGGAACGCGTCGACGCCACCGTTCGGAATATTGCTTCCGTCCCAATCGGCGGTGCTGCCGGCGCTGGAGCCGTTGTAGATGCTGGCCAGGCTGGTCGCGCCGTTGTCGGTGGAGAAATAAGCGTAAGGGGGCGAGCCATTGGGCTGGCCGGGGTGTACGCCCGGCGACGCGTAACGAAACAGATCCATGGCCGAGTAGTAGCCCGGGTTGTTAAGCCCGCATATTCTACCCATCACATGGCCGATTTCGTGCTCGACCACGCCGACGAAATAATACGTGCCCGCCGCGGGCGTTTGGTTGTAATCGTAATCAAAGGGAAGCGTGTTGGAGAACCCGATGTTTCCGTCGATGTTGCTGCTCGAATATAGCCCGAGCGCTTTGTCTTCGGCTGTACTGACGCGCATGGTGCCCGAGTAGGGCGAATTGGTCGGCAACGAAGCGGAACCCGACGCGGCGTCCGCTATCAGCGCATTTCTCACCGTCGAATACGGTTCGTTGATCAGGTAAGTCACCGCCAAGCCAAGGGTCGACGACCCAAGCGAGTTGCCGCCGCTTTCACCATAGCCGATGGTGATATTGAAGCTCGCCGGTTCGTCAGGAAATAGACTCTGGATGTAATTGACTGCGATATTAACGTCGGGCACAAATTGCGCGGGCGCAGAGGCGACGCTCGAGTCGTAAGTGACGTTGATTTTCATGGCGTTCTCCTGCGACGCGTTGGGATGAAAAGACCCTCACTTAAAGTTAAAAATTGCGCGTTCTCCGCAAGAAAAGCCTTGATCTGAATCAAAGGTCTGAGCAGGCGTGGGGGCATTCGAGGAAACTCTTTACAAGCCCGAATGCACATTGGGGCACAGTGAAATGGTTCAACGCAGCGCAGGCGTACGGATTCATTCAGCCTGAGGGTGGCGATGATCTTCGGCAATTCGAACGTGCCGAACAGAGTCACTGGATAGCCGCGCCAATTAGCATTAATCCAGCCGAGGATGGGCACGACGACCAGTAAGACATAAAGCAACCAGTGCACCACTTGGACGGATTTGTGGACCATTTCCCAGCGTGCTGCTTTCGTTCAACGGGATAGGTTCGCCACCTCACGTTGGCGGGCGCGCGCAGGATTGCTGCCTGATTGCCGCTCACTAGCAGCAACGGCAGTTCCCCGCGCACACAGAGGCCCGGAGCGGGCGCGGCGGAGAGCATCCTGCCGCGCCGGGCAATTTCATCGTGGACAGCTATGAGGAATTTGAGCACGGCGGGCCCAAAAGGGTTGCCCGCCCGGCAAGTACGCTGAAAAATGCCAAACGAGGGCATAAGTAAGGGAGCGAGAGTGGGGCAGAGCGGATTCCATTGGCAATGATTTTTCCTGTACTCATCTGGCGGGTGCAATATAATCGGTAGTTGGTGACACCGAACAGGCGCTTCGGTATGACGTTGGACACTGATATATCGGAGGTGATTTGATGGCTAAAGGTACCGTGAAGTGGTTCAATTCGCAAAAGGGCTACGGTTTCATTCAGCCGCAGAGCGGCGGCAAAGATGTTTTCGTCCACATCTCGGCGGTCGAGAGAGCCGGCCTGAGCGGTCTCAATGAAGGGCAGGTCGTCGAATACGAGGAGGTCGCGAATAAGGGCAAAACGTCAGCAGAAAACCTCAAGGTCCAGCGCTGATTTTCGGCCGGGCGCCCGCCAACAACGCGTTGTGGCCTCGATGCATTTGTCCGTGTTGAGGCTGTGCCAGGTGCCATTGCACCATTGGCACAAGACCGCTCGAGCCCCTGCCAGCTCACGGCTCGTTAACCGCTGGCCTCCATTCTGCAGGTGGATTGATTCGGGAGTGAAGCGTGGGCGCCGAAATACTAAGGCTCAGCGACTATCGCATGGACGATGGCACTGATGGCGGGATTGACTTGGCGACTGCAGTCGATGTCGCCATTCGGGACTTACGTGAAATTCTGTGGTGCTGGGGTTCTGAGAGGGCGCGGCAGCGTGCGGAGGAATGCGAGTCGACGCTGCGGCGTGCCTATTCCGGGTTTGTCGATTGCCAGACAGCATCTCAATAGCATTCGGATGGAAACGATCTCATCTTTCAGTCCGATTGATTACAGCCTCGCTATCAAAAATAGGGGGCATCCGCCCAAATCGTGGCGATGGGAAATTTACGCGGCGGGAAAGAGTAAGCCGGTCCGACAATCTGAATTTTTCGAAACAATGTCGGAAGCTACCCGTGCAGGCAAGGTAGCATTGGCGGAACTCCGGGCCAATCCTTCAGCGTGATGGCCGCTATTGGCCTTGACTGCCGAGCTCTCAGTCCGTTTCGACGGCAGTTATCGGGGGAGGCGGTGCAGTCGTGTGTGGTATGGCTTGCGGCGGCTCGCGCTGACGTCGTCTTTTTTGATTTCAATACCTCTTGGTGCTGATTTTCTGACGAAGCTGCATTTGAACAATCCGCGCGATGCGCTGGTCGGCGCTGCACCGCAGGCATCGTCGCAACGCGGCTAGCGTCATCAGGATCAATCGGGGTATAGCCG
>NZ_JBAVCF010000591.1:0-12768 GCF_049586575.1 Bradyrhizobium sp. | reverse complement strand
GAACTCGGTTACGCGCTGCTGCCGCTGGTGAACGGTCCCGACGGCACCGACCGGCTCACCGAACAGATCAAGGCGCTGCGCCGTTCGATGGCGATCGAGATGGGCTTTGTGATGCCCTCGGTGCGCATTCTCGACAACGTGCAACTCGAGGCCAACACCTACATCATCAAGATCAAGGAAGTGGACGCGGGCTCGGGCCGGATCTGGCCGAACCAGTTCATGGCGATGGATCCCGGCGGAAGCCAGGTCGACGTGCCGGGCATCCACACGATCGAGCCGACTTTCGGACTGCCTGCGACCTGGGTCGACGCCAGCCTGAAGGAGGAGGCCACGCTGAAAGGCTATACCGTGGTCGATGCCGCTACCGTCATGTCGACCCATCTCACCGAACTGCTCAAGAACAACATGTCCGACCTGTTGTCCTATGGCGAAGTGCAGAAACTCATCAAGGAACTGCCGAAGGAACAGGGTGAACTGGTCAAGGACATCGTGCCGGCCCAGATCACGATCTCGGGCATCCAGCGCGTGCTCCAGCTTCTGTTGGCGGAGCGCATCTCGATCCGCGATCTCTCGACCATTCTCGAAGGCATTGCCGACGCGCTCGCCTTCTCGCGCAACCCGGCCACCGTGGTCGAACACGTCCGCGCCCGCCTGGCGCGCCAGATCTGCGCGCAGAATACCACCATGAACGGCTATCTGCCGCTGATCGCGCTTTCGGCGAAGTGGGAGCAGGCCTTTGCGGAATCGCTGATCGGACAGGGTGAGGAACGCAGCCTCGCCATGCAGCCGTCGCGTCTGTCGGAATTCATGACGATGGTGCGCGACCGGTTCGAACAGGCCGCGCGCGAAGGTGAGTCGCCGGTGCTGGTCACTTCCGCCGGGATCCGGCCCTTCGTCCGCTCGCTGGTCGAACGTTTCCGTGCGCAGACCACGGTGCTGTCGCAGTCGGAGATCCACCCCCGCGCCCGCCTGAAGACGGTCGGCAGCATCTAGCTACCCACCGAGCCCGCCCCTCACGGCGAAGGCGTTCGCCGCGCGAAGCAGGCGGCAGCGGTGTTTGTTTTTAGCCACAGGCAACTGATTTCTTGATTTTCCGTAATCTGGGCTAGTTTTGTTCCGGAATGCGGCAGAATCTGTAAGTAACTATACTTGCTATTAGATTTTGAATTTTCTGGCGCCTTATTGCAAAATGGCTCGCGAAGAATCACGTCTGATCACTGCCTTGTGATCGCCTCTTGGGAAACGATAGCCCAATCTCCACGTTTCTAGACCTGAGGTGATGAACCTGTCGGCGGATGAGGACGACGAATTCGTAAATGGGTAGGCGGCAGGAGGCTTGGATGAATCATTCGATTTACAGCGCCGATCGCTCGACGCACCTCAAGATTGTTGTGATGGCGCTTGTCGCTGGGATCGCGGTGGCAGGCCTTGGAATTTCGGCTCGCACGTTTTCGGATGACGGTTCGACGCAGACCGCGCGCGTCATCAAGGCCGGCAAGCCGGTTGCGGTAACCAGTTCAGGCACGATGGTGGTGCGATAGACATTCAGGAATTCACGCGGCGCTTTACCAGCCCCCCAAAACGCCGTGTGGATATATGGAAGACCCAACTTCCCCCCAAGTTGGCCTTTCGAAAACGCCCGCTCCCCACGGGCGTTTTCTTTTTGTGGGGTACTATCACCGCGGCGGAAGCCGCCATCCTCTCCCTTTGGGAGAAGCTCAGCGAGCCGGCGGGACGGTTTCGATCAGCTTGCCGGCGAAGATCGGCGTCGAATGCGGATTGCCGTCGGGCGATCCGCCAGACTGCTCCACCGTCACGGCGTAAGTCGCCGACTTGACGATGTCGGCATCATAGCCGGCAAGTAGCGGACGCGAGGTGAAGTCGCCGTTGCCAATCACGCCCAGCGAGCGCGGCTTCGGCAGCTTGTCGGAGATCAGCCACAGTTCGAAGCTCGAACCTGGTTCGGCAGATGCGCCGACCTTGCGCACGGTGAAGTTCCTGGTGGCTTCGTCAACTGTCAGGATAAAGGCCGGGCCGCCGCCGTCCTTCTGAAGCACCGCCACATATTGCGCCGACGGCCTTGGCGCCGGCGCGGGCTTGACCTCCGCCACTTGCGTCTTCGACGCCGGCCGCACGCCGCCCGGCAGCAAATCCGGCCTCGATACGCCAACTCCGATCATCACGACCAACGCCGCCGCAATGGCCGAGGTCACGGTCGCAATCGTGCGCCAGCGCCGCGCATTGGCGGCCAACCGGATCACATTGGAAGTGTCGGCAACAACGGGCGCAGCCTCGGCCACAGGCGCGAAAGGCTCCAGCTCCGGTTGCGGCAGCACGATCGGCGCCTGCTGCTCGGATTGACCGATGGCGGCTCTGATTTTCTCCCATACTTCGGCGCGCGGCTCGACCGATCCGACCATCTGGTTGAGCGCGCCGAGTTTTTGCTCCCACGCGAGAACCATCGCCGTGAAGTTCTTGTCGACGGACATCATGGTATCGACCTGCGCGCGCTCACCGGCATCGAGTGTGCCGAGTACATATTCCGCGGCGAGCGCGATATGGTCCTCGCTATAGGCCATCATTCAAATCCAAACCCGGTTTAAAGTCCGAGACACTCCCTGATATCCATCATGCTGCGACGCAGCCATGTCTTCACCGTATTGACCGGTGCCGCGAATTTCTTCGCCAGTTGCTCGCGGCTCCAGCCGTTGTAATAGGCGAGCAGCACGAGCTTTTGCCGGTCCGGCTCCAACTGGCCGACGCATTCCAGCAGCCGTTTCAGGTCTTCCGTCATCTCCCGCCGCGCCAGCGGATCGGGCGTGTCGGCTGCCACCTCCATGGCGGCCGGCTCTTCCTCGATCGAGGTCTCGCTGCGCTTTCGCACCACGTCGATGGCCCGATTGCGCGCAATCGACGCCATCCATGTGATCGGCGAAGACTGCCCCGGATTGAACTGTCCGGCGCTGTTCCAGATCTTGACGTAAGCCTCCTGAATAACCTCCTCAGCGAGATCCTGTCGCCGCAAGATACGCAGGACGACGCCGAACAGTTTCGCCCGTGTGGCGGCGTAAAGCCGCTCGAAAGCAGCCTGATCGCCGTTCGCCACTGCGGCGATCAGCCATACCAGCTCGGCCGGCGTCAGCATTTAGCGTTCCCCAAATCGCGATGCTCGATCATGTCGTTTGCCGGAAAGCAGCCCCGGGTGAGTAGGTGTCCTAGTGGTCCGATTCTAACATTTGCATCCCGCTCTGGCTCGCACTTTTGCAATTGTTGGAATCAAAGGACCACTAGCAAATATGGTTTCTAGTGGAGATTGGATTTGACATTCGCATCACGAATTCCCGGCTACGGGGTAGCGAATGTCAAATCCACTCCACTAGTGTGTCGTATCACATCTTGAGCCAAATCAGTCCACGGGGAAACAGTCCGAACCACCATGAAAAAGTGCGGCAGGGTCAAAGAAAAACCCGGGCCTTTAAGGGTCCGGGTTTCGGTCTGCGAAACGATGTCGAGAGATCAATCGAGAGATCAATAAAGCCTTACGCGATGGCGCCGATCCGGGCGCGCATCAATCCGATGCTGTCGAGGTCGGCCTGTTCGCGGGCGCTCTCCTCGGCGCGCTCACGCGCCTGATCGCGCTCGTCGAGAAGTTCGACCTTCTTGAGTTCGTCAAAGGCTTCGGCCAGAAGGCCGCGGGCCTCTTCGAGTTGAACGCGCAGTTCCTCGGCCGAACGGGTGAGGTTTTCGCGGCGCTGGATCGCGGCCTTGGCGTAGGTCGGGTAGGCAAAGTGCGACGGGTCGTTGATTCCGGCGCGTTCCTGCTCGCTCTGGATTTCGCGCTCCAGGTCGACCGACATGCGCTGGAAATCAGCGATCATGCCCTCGATCTGGGAGACCCTGCGGCGCTTTTCATCGACCTGAAATTTCTTCAGGCGGATCAGCGTTTCACGTGACTTCATCGACTCATACTCCCCAGAAGTCCCAATTTGTCTAAGGGACAGCACCGGCTCCCCTGCGGGGCCCCGCCGGCCTTACACCTGATGTGAGGCGGATGATGGCCTGACAAAGTTAGCGTTCCGTTTCCAAATCCCGCAGGATTTGATCCAACCGCTCATAACCTTCGTTAAATCCGGTCGATTCGTCCTTCTCTTGGCGCAAATAGGCCTCCAGCGGCTCGTGCAGGCGGATCGCCTCGTCCACCTCGGGACTGGAGCCCGCTTTATAGGCGCCGAGCCGGATCAACTCTTCCATATCGGCATAGGTCGACATGACCTGACGAGCCTTTGTTATCACTGGCAGAAAGGCCGGGTCGGCGGATTTCGGCATGGTGCGCGAGATCGACCTGAGAATGTTAATCGCCGGAAACCTTCCGCGTTCCGCAATCCGCCGTTCCATCACGATATGGCCGTCGAGGATGCCGCGCACGGCGTCCGCGATCGGCTCATTGTGATCGTCGCCATCGACCAGCACCGTAAAAATGCCGGTGATAGTGCCAGTGCCGGCGCCGGGGCCGGCACGCTCCAACAACTTCGGAAGTTCGGTGAACACGGTCGGCGTGTAGCCCTTGGCGGTCGGCGGCTCGCCAGCCGACAGACCGATCTCCCGTTGCGCCATCGCAAAACGGGTCACCGAGTCCATCAGGCACAGCACGTCCTTGTTCTCGTCGCGAAAATGCTCGGCGATCGCGAGCGTCAGATGGGCCGCCTGCCGCCGCATCAAGGCGGGCTCGTCGGACGTGGCCACCACCACCACCGATCGCGCCAACCCCTCATCGCCAAGGTCGTCCTGCAGAAACTCCTGCACCTCGCGGCCGCGTTCGCCGACAAGACCGATCACCGTGATGTCGGCATCGGCGTTGCGCGCCAGCATCGACAACAGCACCGACTTGCCGACGCCGGAGCCGGCGAAGATGCCGAGCCGCTGGCCGCGGCAGCAGGTCAGGAACGTATTCAGCGCGCGGACGCCGAGATCGAGCGGACTGCCGACGCGCTTGCGCGAATGCGCCGGCGGCGGCGCGTTGCGGAAGGGCACGGGGGAAGCGCCCTGCGGCAGCGGCCCCTTGCCGTCGATCGGTTCGCCCATGGCGTTGATGACGCGCCCGAGCCACTGCGGCGACGGCCGCACCTGATTGCCGGCATTGCCGATCACGGCGCGACAGCCCCGCCTCACCCCGTCGAGGCCCGCAAACGGCATCACAACCGCGTTGCTGCCGGCGAAACCGATGACTTCGCAGGGGATGAAACGGTTCCCGCCGGTGTCGATCACGATGCGAGCGCCAACGCTCATCGCGTGAATGGGGCCGGCGATCTCCACCATCAAGCCACGAACGCCGACTACGCGGCCATAAATGTTGACGCCATCGATGTCGCTGATCTGCTCAGCAAGCGCCTTCATTGCGAAAACCTTAAGTTTTCACGCGTTTGGGGCTGGACCTTAACTCGGTGTTTACTCGCATCGTTAATCATTACGTCACTGTCTTTGGTAACTGAGGACGCTCGACCTGATTTGGGAAGGGCGAATCTTAGGAGTCGGTTAAACCCGCCTCTTAATGTAGAGCTTGAGCGAGATCGGATACAAAAAACTGCTTCTACGCAATATCTTAGGGCGATTCGAAAAAAATTGCACGATGGGATCTTGCGGAACAGAATCAGATTTTGTTAACCATATCCCGTCAGGATCCGAATCAGTTGTTCAAAGGCGTTTTGAGTGCCGCAAGTGCGGCCGACCTGACGCCCAGGAGCGGCGACTATAGGGGACTGGCATGCGCGTTTTGCTGATTGAAGATGACAGCGCCGTCGCGCAGTCGATCGAGTTGATGTTGAAATCCGAGAGCTTTAACGTCTATACGACGGATCTCGGGGAAGAAGGCGTCGATCTCGGGAAACTTTACGACTACGACATTATCCTTCTCGACCTCAACCTGCCCGACATGTCCGGCTACGACGTGCTCAAGCAGCTCCGGGTCTCCAAGATCAAGACACCCATTCTGATCCTCTCCGGCCTCGCCGGCATCGAGGACAAGGTCAAGGGTCTCGGCGTCGGTGCCGACGACTACATGACCAAGCCCTTCCACAAGGACGAACTGGTTGCCCGCATTCATGCGATCGTGCGCCGCTCCAAGGGCCACGCCCAGTCGGTCATCCAGACCGGCGATCTCGTGGTCAATCTCGACACCAAGACGGTCGAGGTCGGTGGCCAGCGCGTGCATCTGACGGGCAAGGAATACCAGATGCTGGAGCTGCTTTCGCTCCGCAAGGGCACCACGCTCACGAAGGAAATGTTCCTCAACCACCTCTATGGTGGCATGGACGAGCCCGAACTGAAGATCATCGACGTTTTCATCTGCAAGCTGCGCAAGAAGCTTGCGAATGCTTCCGAAGGCCGCAACTTCATCGAAACCGTGTGGGGCCGCGGCTACGTGCTGCGCGAGCCGCACGAACATGAAGAGCGCATTCCCGCCTGATCTTTCGTGCGAGCCCGTAGGCTCACTCCTCCCAGACTGAACCCCGCCGCAAATGGCGGGGTTTTTATTTGGGGATTGAACCGTTGGTTGCCGTGTCGCGACGGATGGGGTTGTGCGATCCTCCCGCCTTACGCACACGGGGGCTGAAGATGATCCTGCAATCGCTCGCCGGCCTGCCGGCATTCCTGGTCTACTTCTGCACGGCGATCCTTGCAGTCGTGGTTTATCTCGTCGTCTATACGCGCATCACGCCGCATGACGAGTTCAAGCTGATCCGCGACAATGATCCGGCGGCCGCGGTCGCGCTGGGTTTGAGCCTGCTCGGCTTCACCCTGCCGGTGGTGAGCGCCATCGCGCATTCCTCCAATATCGTGGACTGCTTGATCTGGAGCCTGATCGCGCTGATCGTCCAGGTCGTGGTCTATTACGTCATCAAGATTCCGGTGCCGAACCTGTCGGCCAAGATCGCGGCGGGCGAACTGGCGCCGGCGATCTGGCTCGGACTTTCTTCGTTCGCCGCCGGCGCGCTCAACGCCGCCTGCATGATCGGCTGACATGACGAGCCCGCCGCCTACGGAGTTCGGCAAGCGCAAGCCGGCGGTAGCGCCGGTAGCATCGCCACCCGTGAAGCGCTCCCGCCACGTCGCGCTGCTTCTGACGGGAACGCTGGCGGTCGGCGGCAGCGCCTATGCGCTGATGCCCCGTGAAAATTGCCAGCCGAACGGACCCGGAATGTCAGCGCCATCGTCGCCGGCTGCGGCCACGGCCTGCACGTCGCGCGCTTCGTCGTGGAGCGGCGGCCATGGCGGTTCGGGCGGATGGTGGTCACGCAGCGGTTTCTACGGCGGCAGTTCGTCATCGTCGGGAACATCGACCGCTTCAGGTTCGACCGAAACCGCGCGTGGCGGCTTCGGCGGCTTCGCGCGGTCGATCGCCGCGCATTTTTCCGGCAGTTAGCGATTCCGGTGCAGCGGATCCCTTGCAGCGAGCGCGACGACTGGCAGGCGACCGCCGAGGCTTGCGGCTTCGACTTTCACACGATCGACGGCGCGCGTTACTGGGACGAGCGCGCTTATTACGCCTTCTCCTTGGCTGAAATCGAAGACCGGATCGAGACGCCGACAGGTGAAATCGATGCGATGTGCCTCGAACTCTGCGATCGTGTCGCCAATGACGAGCGGCATCTGCGCCGCTTGCGGATACCGCAGGCGGTCTGGCCGTGGATCCGCGACTCCTGGCGCCGCAGGGAAGCCGGCCTCTATGGCAGGCTCGATCTCAGCTACGGCGGCAGCGGGCCGGCGAAGCTCCTGGAATACAACGCCGACACCCCGACCTCGATCTTCGAGGCGGCGGTGTTTCAATGGACCTGGCTCGAACAGGGAATCGAGCGGCGTCTCCTTGCGGCAGGCGCCGATCAGTTCAACTCGCTGCATGAGCGCCTGATCGAGGCCTGGAGAAAGCTTGGCGCCACAGGCCACCTGCATCTCGCCGGGATGCTCGAAAGTCCGGAGGACGCCACGACACTTGCCTATCTCGAGGACACCGCGAAGCAAGCCGGCCTCCAAACCACTCTGCTCGACATCGAAAGCATTGGCTGGCGCGAGGGCAGCGGCTTTGTCGATCTGAGAGATGAAGAGATGACGCTCGTCTTCAAGCTCTATCCGTGGGAGTGGATGTTTCACGACGCCTTCGGCGAAAGGCTTGCCCAGGCGCGCACCCGCTGGATCGAACCGCCATGGAAGGCCATCCTGTCCAACAAAGGCATGCTCGCCTTGCTATGGGAGATGTTTCCGGGCCACCCCAACCTGCTGCCCGCTTTCTTCGAGGAGGAGCCTGGCGCAAAAAGCCTCAGCTCCTCCTTCGTGCGCAAACCGCTGCTTTCCCGCGAAGGCGCCAATGTCGAAATGGTTCGTCACGGCAGCGTTGTCGCCGAGCAGCAAGGTCCGTACGGGGCCGAAGGCTATATTCGCCAGGCCCTGGAGCCGCTGCCGAACTTCTCCGGCCAATATCCCGTGCTTGGGAGCTGGCTCGTCAACCACGTCCCATGCGGGTTATCGATCCGGGAGGACGAAAATCCGATCACGGGCAATACGTCACGCTTTCTGCCACACGCGATCCTCTAACGAATGAGCCGACGCTATCGCGCCGCGGCAGCCGCGGCCCTCTGCAGCATGCCGCCCGCCATGCCCGGCTTGACGGCCCGGATCGCGTTCGGGCGATAGAGCCCGCGCCGGTCAGGATAGGGTTTGAAGGCATCCGAGATACCCACCACGGATTCGGCCGCACCCAGCACCATGAAGCCATCGCCTTCGACCACCCTCGCGAGGCGCTCGAAAATGCCTGCCTTGGTGTCCTGATCGAAATAGATCAGGACGTTGCGGCAGAAGATCACGTCGAAGGTTCCGAGATGACCGAAATCCTGAAGCAGGTTGAGCTGGCGATGCTGCACCATGGAGCGGATGTCGGCATTGAGCTGCCACATGTCGCCGACTTGGGTGAAGTGCTTGACCAGCATCTGAATCGGCAGGCCACGCTGAACCTCGAACTGACTGAAAATGCCGGCCTTCGACTTTTCCAGAACGCCTTGCGACAGGTCCGTCGCCACAATATCGACCTTCCAGCCCGCAACCGCGGCGCCCAACTGCTTCAGGCACATCGCGATCGAGTACGGCTCCTGCCCGGTCGATGAAGCCGCGCACCAGATGCGCAAGGAGCGGCGCGCGCTACGCGCCTGCAACAGCGCCGGCAGCATCGTGTCCTTCAAATGATCGAACGGCATCTTGTCGCGGAAGAAAAAGGTCTCATTGGTGGTCATCGCCTCGACCACTTCGGCCGTCAACGCTTCGGCACCCCCCGCCTTCATTTTCAGCACAAGTTCGGTAATGCCCGGCAGGCCCGACTTGCGCGCCAGCGGCACCAGCCGGCTTTCGACCAGATATTGCTTGTCGGAAGACAGATCGAGCCCGGAACGCTCCTTCAGGAGCTTCCGCAAGAACTCATAATCCAACGGCGTCACGAGCGATCTCCTGAAAACAACCTCACCAGTTTTGGCGCGATCTGATTGAGCGGCAGCACCGCTGCGCAAATGCCGGCATGGGCTGCCGCGCCCGGCATGCCCCACACCACGCTGGTAGCTTCGTCCTGGGCGATCACACTGCCGCCGGCAGCAACGATATCCTTGCCGCCACGCATCCCATCCGAACCCATTCCGGTCAGGACAAGCGCCAGGGTGGCGCCCTGCCACACGTCGACGGCGGAGGCGAAGAGCGGATCGACGGCGGGTTTGCAGAAATTAACCGGCGGTCCGTCGTCGAGCGCGATCACCGGCTCTGCTCCGTGGCGCACCACGCGCATATGACGTCCGCCCGGGGCGAGATAGATGTGACCGGCCTTGACTGCTTCGCCGTCGACGGCTTCCCTCGCCGGCCGGTTGCTGGCGCGCGCCAGATGCTCGGCAAGAATTGTCGTAAAGGTCGGCGGCATGTGCTGGGTGATGAGCACGGGAAAGCGATCGATGACCGGACCGATCGCGGCGACAACGGCCATCAGCGCCTGCGGGCCGCCCGTCGACGAGCCGATCAGCAGCGCGCGGGGATTTTGCGACGAGAAGCTGCGCTTCACCACCGGCGCGATTGGCGCCGCGGGCGCACGAAGCGCGGCATCGCGCATCCGATCATGCGCTGGAGCCAACGAGGGCGCCGCCGCTGGATGGGATGAGCGGCGAACCTTGGCGCCCAGATGCCGGATCTTTTGCACCAGATCGTGGCGGAAGGTCTCGGCGGCCGTGGCTTCGCGGGTGCTTTCCGGCTTCGGGATATAGTCGGAAGCCCCGAGCGACAGCGCCTTGAAACTGATCTCCGCATTGCGGCGGGTCAGCGTCGAGGCCATGATGACGATCAGGTTGCGCTTCTTCGCCAGCAGCAGGGGCAGCGCAGAGCTGCCGTCGAGCTCCGGCATTTCGATATCGAGCACGGCGATATCGGGATTGATGCGTTCGATCTGGTTGACGGCCTCAAGGCCGGTCCGCAGCGACGCGGCCACGACAATGTCGGGCTCCGATCCAAGCCAGCGGGAAATCATGCCCCTGATGACGGCAGAATCGTCAACCAGCATTACCCGCAGCGGCTCTTGCTGCACCGGGCCAAGAGCCGCAGGACTTGTCAACGCAACACTCATTCTCACCAACCCAACTCAACCCCGCCGAAATCGAACATACGCTTCAGCGGCAGAACCGGGGCTTGTGAGCCGCCGGATGGATAGACGCGGGAAATCAGATCAGACCGACTTCCTGGAACTTGGCCGTGACGATGTCCTTGTCGAACGGCTTCATGATGTACTCGTTGGCGCCGGCATGAAGCGCGCGCGCGATGTGGGCCACATCGTTTTCCGTCGTGCAGAACACGACTTTCGGCTGATCGCCGCCGGGCATGCGGCGGAGATTGCCGAGGAATTCGTAGCCGTCCATGATGGGCATGTTCCAGTCCAGCAGGATGGCCTCGGGCAATCCGCGCTTGCAGATTTCAAGCGCCTTCTCGCCGTCTTCGGCTTCCACGATCTGAAAATCCAGACCTTCCAGAATGCGCCTTGCAACCTTTCGGATGACGCTCGAGTCATCCACGACGAGACATGTTTTCATTGTCGTTGCCTTTGTCCTAAGAAAACCCGATTGGGTTTCTTCACTACGCGTTCGTCAGATCTCAAGCCGCCATCATCTCGGACGAAATTTCGAGCACCCGCTCAACGTCCAGGACGACCATCAACTGCCCGTCGAGGCGGTGGACACCGCCGGCAAGCCTGGCCATGCGGGGATCGAGGTTGACCGGGTTTTCTTCACGGCTTTCATCGGGAAGCCTCAGCACCTCGCCGATCTGGTCGATCAGCAGGCCATAGGATTCGCCGCGAAGATCGACGCCAACCGCCATCGGCGGCTTGCCGTCGTCATTTTTCGGCAGCCCGAGGCGGGCGCGCATGTCGATCACGGTGACGATGCGGCCGCGCAGATTGAGAACGCCGGCGATCTCGCGCGAGGCCAGCGGGACGCGCGTCACCCGCTCCGGCATGAACACATCCTGTACCCGCGAGATCGGCAAGCCGAACAACTGACCACCGATCATGGCGGTAACGTACTCGGCGACGGCGCCTTCGACGGCTTCGGTTTTGCTGGTCATGCCTTGGTCCATATGCCCCACCTCACGCCGCCTGCCGGTTCATTTCGGCGGTCTGCTCCTTGAGCGCCGCGATCAGGCCCGGGCGGTCGAACTTGGCGACGTAATCGTGGAAGCCGGCCTGCCGCCCGCGCTCAATCGCCGCCGGAGAAACCAGCGAGGACAGCGCGATGATCGGCATCGAAGCCAGATGCGCATCGGAACGGATCGTCTCGGCGAATTCGAACCCGTTCATCTCCGGCATTTCGATGTCCGTCAGCACGACGTCGAACGTCTGTCCGGAACGCAAGGCAACGAGACCTTCCTGGGCGCTCGGGGCGACGCGGACCTTGTAGCCCGCTGCCTTCAGCACCGGCGCCAGCATGTTGCGGAAGAACGCGGAATCGTCGACCAGCAGCACCGACTGCGCCAACATCGAGGGCCGCATTTCCTTGCGACTGAACCAGTCCGAGAACGCCATCGGCAGGAAGTGGCCGACGTCGATCACCTCGGTGGCCTGTCCCTTGATCACGGCGGAGCCAAGGATGCCGTCACTTGAGCCTGCGACCTCGATGTGGAGGCGCTCTTCGACGATATCGATGATCTCGTCGACGACGAGCCCCATCGAGCGGCCGTCGTCGGCGAACACCAGGATCGGCTGCGAGCCGGAGGTGCGGACATTCACGCCGGCCATCTGCACCAGTGGCATCAATTGTTCGCGGTACTGCACCATCGAGCGGCCGTTGGAGAGCTCGATCTTTTCGGCCGCGATTTCCTCCAGACGCGTCACCAGACCGAGCGGCACCGCCTTGGGCTGGTTGGAGCCGGCCCGGAACACCAGCAGCGACGTCAACTGCTCGGCGCCGGCGGCGCGATGCGCCGCATTTTCGTCGGCGATCTCGTGGCTGGCATTGCCGGAAGCGCCGAGCGCCTTGGCGATGCCGTTGGGATCGATGATCATGATCACGGCGCCATCGCCCAGGATGGTGTTGCCGGAGAACATGTCGATGTGACGCAGCTTGGTCGACATCGGCTTGACCACGATTTCCTCGGTGTGGAACACGCCGTCGACCACGATGCCGAAAGTCTGGCTGCCGACCTGGGTGACGACGATGAAGCCGTTTTCGGGATCGGAGGAAGAACCGTCGTCGATCTTGAGCA
>NZ_JBAVCF010000590.1:0-3922 GCF_049586575.1 Bradyrhizobium sp. | reverse complement strand
CTACTAAGATCACCTAGAGCTCCGATTCCGAAGTTCGCACGGTATCGCGGCAACCTCCGATGCGAGCTTCGGAATCAAACGAGCTCTAGTAACTTATTGATTCTAGTGCGGCCTTGAATTTGAAGTTCCTATAAAGCGATTGCGGCAACACTGATAGGAACTTCAAATTCGCCGCACTAGCAAGGATGCTCTTTAAGCCGCGGGGCGCGATCCGGGGGCCGCGCCGTTCGTCCGTGCGCCGGCTCTCTTGACTCCCCGCTGCCGACCGCGCAAAGCGACCGCATGATCGCGACCTCGCCCGAAACCGCCCCCGCGGCCGCCTCGGCGGATCATCGGAGCTGGCCGGAACGACTATCCAGGCCGTATCCGCTCGTGATGGGGGTATTAAATGTCACGCCGGACTCCTTCTCGGACGGCGGACACTTTCTGGCACCGGCGGACGCGCTGACGCAGGCCAAACGCATAGCCGCCGAGGGCGCCGACATCATCGATATCGGCGCGGAATCGACCCGGCCGTATGGTTCGCAACCGATCTCTGCCGATGAGGAGATGCGGCGCTTGCAGCCGATCCTTGGCCAGGTCGCCGCTCTCGGAATTCCGGTGTCGATCGACAGCATGAAGCCGGTGGTCGTCGCCTGGGCACTGGATAACGGGGCGACTGTCGCCAACGATGTCTGGGGCCTGCAGCGCGAGCCGGGCATGGCCAAATTGATTGCGGAGCGGCGCTGTCCTGTCGTGATCATGCACAACCGCGACGGCGCCGATGGCGATATCGACATCATGGGTGACGTGGCCGAATTCTTCTCGCGCTCGCTTCAGATCGCTTCCCAAGCCGGCATTTCGAGCGAATTTATCGCGCTCGATCCCGGCATCGGCTTCGGCAAGACCCAGGAGCAAAGCATAACGGTTCTGGCGCGCTTGAACGAGTTCGAGACCTTTGGCCTGCCGCTTCTGGTCGGCGCCTCGCGCAAACGCTTCATTGCCACTATATCGCCGTCAGAGCCGGATCAGCGCCTCGGCGGCTCGATCGCCGCGCATCTGATCGCGGCGAAAGCCGGCGCGCGGATCGTCCGGACCCACGACGTGTGGGAGACTGTACAGGCCTTGCGTGTAGCCACAGCCATTTGGGACAGGGAATGAGCGATACGATCTTCATTACCGGCGTCGTCATCCACGCTCGCCACGGCGTCATGGATCATGAAACCGAAGTCGGGCAGCGTTTCGTCATCGACCTCGAACTCTCCGCCGACCTTTCGGAGTCTTCGCGCACGGACCGCCTCGCCGACACGGTCTCCTATTCCAATGTCGTTGCCACCGCGACCGCGGCCTTCAAGGACGTCAACTACAAACTGCTGGAACGCGCGGCCGGCGCCGTTGCAGACGCGGTGCTGGCCGCGTTTCCGAAAATCAGCGCCGTCAAGGTCACCGTGCACAAGCCACATGCGCCGATCGCGGCGATCTTCGATGACGTCGGCGTGGTCCTGACCCGCACGCGGAAGGTCTGATGGCTCGCGCCGTGATCGCGCTCGGCGGCAATGTGGGCGATGTCCGCGCCACGTTCCAGAAGGCGATCGCCAATATCTGCGGCATGACGCAAGGAGCGCTTCTGGCGCGCTCCTCCGATTATGCCACTCCGCCCTGGGGCGAGATCCAGCAGGACCGTTTCACCAACGCCTGCATCGAAATCGACACCAGCCTCGATCCGCACGCGCTGTTGTTCACGCTGCAAAAGATCGAAACCAAATTCGGCCGCGACCGGGCAAAGGAGAAGCGCTGGGGCCCGCGGACGCTCGACCTCGACCTGATCGCCTATGACGACGTGTCCATGCAGAAACCAGAGCTGACGCTGCCGCACCCTCGCTTGTTCGAACGCGCCTTTGTGCTGGTGCCCTTGGCCGAGATCTTGCCCGATCGCGTGATCGGCGGACGCAGCGTCACCGCGGCGCTGGCTGAGCTATCCACCGAGGGAATCGAGCGGTTGGGGGGGCCGGTTTAGGTCGAAAACATCGTTTGGCTTGGCGGCCCGCCCGTGGCAATTTCGACCCATGACATCGACTGACGATCTATCCTTTGCCGCCGATTTTGCGCCGGCGACCTATGATGACTGGCGCAAGCTGGTCGATGGCGTCCTGAAAGGCGCACCGTTCGAGAAGCTGGTCGGCAAGACCTATGACGGGCTGACGGTTGAGCCGATCTATCGCCGCGCCCGTGGTACTGCCCCGATCGCCGGCCGGGCTGCGGCCGCGCCCTGGCAGGTCATGCAGCGGATCGATCACCCAGACCCTGCGGCCGCCAATGCGCAAGCGATCCACGATCTGGAAAATGGCGCTAGCGGCATCGAGATCGAGTTTGCCGGTGGGCCGGGCGCCCGAGGTTTTGGCGTCATCGATGCGGCGCCGGAAACATTGAAGCGACTGTTTGACGGCGTGGTTTTCGACGCCGGGATTTCGATCGCGCTTCATCCGGTGATCGGACGGGGAAATGCCGGCGAGAGCCTCGCCGCGCTCATCGAAGGACAACACGTCGATCCGGCCAAGGTCGATCTGCGCATCAACTATCAGGCACTCAGCACCATGGCCGCGCGCGGCTACGCTCCAGCCGCGTGGAAGGAAATGGAAAAACCGTTTGCCGGCGTGGTCGGCGGACTGATCAAGCGGGGTTTTCGCGGCCCGTTCGTGCTGGCCGACGGGCGCACGGTCCATGACGCAGGCGGGTCGGAAGCCCAGGAACTGGCGTTCGCGTTATCGCTGGCTGTCGCCTATCTGCGCATGCTGGAGGCAGGTAACATTGATCTTGATGCCGCCCGCGCGGCGATCTCGTTCAGGCTGGCAGCCGACGCTGACCAGTTCCTGACGATGGCGAAATTCCGCGCGCTACGCATGTTGTGGACTCGAATTGAAGCCGCCTGCGGCCTTGCGCCGAAGCCGGCCTTCGTGGCTGCCGAAACCGCGTGGCGGATGCTGACCCAGCGCGACCCTTATGTGAACATGCTGCGGGCCACGATGGCGACTTTTGCGGCTGGCCTTGCCGGCGCCGACGCGATCACGGTGCTGCCCCATACGCTGGCGATCGGATTGCCGGATGCATTTGCACGGCGTGTGGCCCGCAATACGCAGCTTGTTCTCCTGGAAGAATCCAATCTGGCCAAAGTATCCGATCCCGCCGCCGGCTCCGGCAGCATCGAAAGCTTGACCCACGCTCTTTGCGAAGCGGCATGGGCGCTGTTCCAGGAAATTGAAAAGGCTGGCGGCGTGTTCGCAGCACTCGAACAAAACCTGATCCAGCGCAAGGTCGCCGCCACCCGTGCGGCCCGCGAAGCCAATATCGCCCGGCGCAAGGAAGTGCTGACCGGCGCCAGCGCATTCCCCAACCTTGGCGAGGCCAAGGTCGCGGTTCTGGACGTGAAGCCCTTGACGCTTGCCGCTTCCGGTGACGCCAACATCAAGTTCGAAGCCCTATCGCCGATGCGGCTCGCCGCGCCCTTCGAACGCCTGCGCGACCGCTCCGATGAAATCCTCAAAGCAACGGGCGCAAGGCCCAGGGTTTTCCTCGCCAATCTGGGGACGCCGGCCGATTTCACCGCGCGCGCGACCTTTGCCAGGAGTTTCTTCGAGACCGGCGGCATCGAGACGATCGGGCCGGAAGGCGTTGCCGATCCGGCGGCGCTTTCAGTCGACTTCAAGGCTTCCGGCGCGTCGCTCGCCTGCATCTGTTCATCCGACAAGGTCTATGCCGAGCGCGCGGAAGAGGCCGCGAAGGCCCTTCAAGCGGCCGGCGCCAAACATATCTATCTGGCAGGCCGGGCGGGCGAGCAGGAACAGGCCTTGCGTGCGGCCGGCGTTAACGAGTTCATCTTTGCCGGCGGCGACGCGCTTGCCGCCCTGCGACAGGCCCACCGGCTGGTGGATACCGCATGACTGAG
>NZ_JBAVCF010000589.1:0-1808 GCF_049586575.1 Bradyrhizobium sp. | reverse complement strand
GCGACAACGGCGAGGTGACCGGGCGAGTTCCGGGAACTTCCGCTATTCCACGGCGCGACGAGATCGCCTGAGTGGAATGGAACCACGAGCGAACCTGAGTCGGGCAGGATGTGGACGCTACCTCCCAGCGATTCGGTGTTGCATTTCCGCTCGCTGGTGGCGCTGGCCGCGCAAGCGATGACCGCGGCGCTGGCGGCGGGACGGCGCAGCATGGATTGGGTCGGCGTTTGCCTGCCCGGCTGTTTCACTGCGCTAGTGGTCCGATTCTAACATTCGCATCCCGTCGCAGCTGCCACTTTTGCGATGCGGACAAAAAATAACGACGTCTACTTTCGCAGCTTCGCGACCTCTGCTGGCGTCACCGCGGGCGCGGCATTACCCCAGGCGTTGCGGATGTACGTGACGACATCGGCCACCTCCTGGTCCGACCACTTGGGGTAGGCTGGCATCGATCCAGTGTTGGGCGCACGCGGCGTCGTGATCGTCTCGGCGCCGTCCAGCACGATCTTGATTGCACTCGCGGGATTGGCGGATTGCAGGTTGGCGTTGCCGGGTAGCGGCGGATAGATGCGCGGTGCGCCGCTGCCGTCGAGTTCGTGGCAGGCGACGCACGATCTTTTGTACAGCTTCTCGCCGTTGGCCATTTGCGCAGGCGACGGCGCCACCACGGCCGGCTCCGGACGTCCCGCCGGTATTTCCTTGAGATACACCGCCATGGCGCGCACGTCGGCCTCGCTCATATGCGAGGTGGAATTGAGCACTACTTGCGCCATCGGTCCATCGGCATGGCTATGGCCGTTGCGCCCGCTCAGGAGATATTCGGCGATATCCTCGACGTTCCATGATTTCAGGCCACCGCGTTCGGCGCCGTCGAGGCGCGGGGCAAACCAGCCATCGACCAGGCTGCCGGCAAATCGCGCTTTTTGCCTTTCGGCACCGAGGAAATTCTTCGGCGTATGGCAGGCGCCGCAATGGCCGAGGCCTTCGACGAGATAACCGCCGCGATTCCATTCCGCGCTCTTGCTCTGGTCGGGCTCGAAAATACGCGGCCGGAAGAAGGCAAAATTCCAGAGCCGTATCAGCACGCGGTAGTTCAGCGGCCAGCGTAGCTCATTAGGCGGCGGTTTGTTGCTGACCGGCGGAAACGTGCCGAGATAGGCACGGATCGCAAAGATGTCGCCGCGCACCAGTTTGGTGAAATGGGGGTAGGGGAAGGCCGGGTAGTAGCGCGATCCGTCCGGCGCCTGGCCGTAGCGCATCGCGCGCAGAAACTGATCGTCGCTCCATCGGCCGATGCCAGTTTCGTGGTCTGGCGTCAGGTTGGCGGAATAGATGCCGCCGAACGGTGTCTCGATCCGCTTTCCGCCGGCGAACGGCTTTGCGGCATCGGCGGTATGGCAACTGGCGCAGTCGCCAGCCTCCGTCAGCGCCTTGCCTTTGGCGATTGTTTCCGGAGGCGGGTTGGCCGGCGCCTGTGCACGGGCGTGGTTCACGTTGAATGCAGTGCACAACGCAAGGCTCGCGAGAATCGTTCGCACGCCAGCTAGCCAATACCGTGAGAAGGAGTACCCCATCCCGAGCACTATAACGCGAAATCGGCGATCTGCGCCTCACGTCGTTTCGTCATGGCATGGCTGTTGGATATAAGCCGAAAAGGGGACCGGGCACCTTTGCCACGAAATTGCGTTTTTCACCCGACCGCCGTCGGACACCAGATTTGTGATGCGGCGCGCTTAAAAACCGACATAGACTGGCATTGCCGGATCACGTGATTACCTAAAAAGAAGCAGCAAGGCCGGGGCTTTAAG
>NZ_JBAVCF010000588.1:0-7415 GCF_049586575.1 Bradyrhizobium sp. | reverse complement strand
GGAGCTTTGGATTTGACATTCGCTTTGCGAATGCGCGGCTACGGGGTAGCGAATGTCAAATCCACTCCACTAGCCTAAAACGCCTCACCGACAGAGGAGAAACTAAAATGCGATACAAGTTGTTGCTGCTCGCCGGCGCCGTTGGTGCGGCCCTTTGCACGCCCGCTTCCCGAGCCGTCGAACTGAAACTGCTTACCGCCGGCGCATTCAAGTCGAGCGTGCTGGCGCTGCTCCCTGAATACGAGAGGACAAGCGGCAACAAGGTTTCGGTCGAAAATGACACCGTCGGCGCGCTGATGAAGCGGATCGAGGCTGGCGAACGTTTCGATGTGGTCGTGATGACACCTGAGGCGGTCGACAAACTAACCGGCGAGGGCAAGGTGATTTCCGGCAGCCGCACCAACCTCGCTCGCGTGGGCGTCGGGGTCATGGTGAAGACCGGCGCAAACAAGCCGGACATCTCGACCGTCGAAGCTTTCAAGAAGGCTGTGCTCGAGGCAAGGTCGGTCAGCTTCATCGATCCCGCCAGCGGCGGCTCCAGCGGCATCTACGTCGAGAAGCTGCTTGAGCGGCTCGGCATATCGGATCAGGTCAAGCCGAAGGAAAAGCTCAAACAGGGTGGCTATGTGGCCGATTACGTCGAGTCCGGCCAGGCCGAGCTTGGAATTCACCAGATCAGCGAGATCCTGCCGCATGCCGGCGTCACGCTGGTCGGACCGCTGCCGAAGGAAATTCAAAACTATACCGTGTACGCCGCCGGCATCGGTGCAGGAACCAAAGACGGCGACGCCGCCAAGGCGTTGATCGCCTCGTTGGCAGGTCCGTCGGCGCAGGCGTTGTTCAAATCGAAGGGCATGGAGCCGGGTGCTGACTAAGTCGCGCCTTCACTCTCGGTCGAGGCTTAGGGGTCCCGCGCCCCGCGCGAGGACGAAGAGGGCGCCGCCTGCGAGCCCGATGTCCTTCCAGAAATGGATGAGCTGGCCCCAGCGTGCGGCGTCGTTGCCGTTGATCGACCAGTAGGGATGGCCGATCACCGCGGCACAGAGATTGAAGAGCACCAGCAGCAGGGCGAACTCGCGGGTGCGGAAGCCAAGGACCATCGCGGCGCCGCTTACGACCTCGATGGTTGCCGCCAGCATCGCCCAGCCCGTCACCGAACCGGGCAGGCCTCCCATGAAATGAGTGAGCAGTCTCAGGTCCAACCAGTGATTGATCCCCGACATCAGGAAAAGCGATCCGATGCAGAGCCGGCCCAGCAACAGGATCGCTGGCTCGTGCCGCAGAACCAGGGAATCGATAACCCGCAACGCCATGACACTCGCCCCCGACTTGCTTTTGGACTTGCCTTTTAATGCACCGAGAGAGCCCCGGGCAATCGCTTCACTTATTTGGCAACGGCGTGAAGGATCAGCTTCTGCACCCGCCAATTGGCGGTCTCGGCGGCATAGATCAAGTTTTCCGAGGGACACGCGAGCGCATGTGCGCCGGAGAATTCCTTCAGCTCGCGTCCGGATTTGCCGATCACACCCAGCACCTTGCCGTCGAGCGTGACCTTGAAGATGCGGCCGGGGAAAGTCGTTTCGCCCACGAACATCACCTGGTTGGGTCCCGGCGTGATGCAGATTGCATTGGGTGCGCCGATTACCTTGGCGAGGCGGTCGCCGGTCGGCGTGGCGCCGTAGACGGCGCGCGTGGTCGGATCCGGCGGCACGGTGATCGAGAACATCCGCAAAAACTTGCCGTCGGTATCGAACACCTGGATGCGATGGTTGGAGCGGTCGCCCACATAGACGTTGTCGTTGTTGTCGATGGCGATGGAGTGAGGCAAGTGGAACTGGCCCGGCTCGGTGCCTGGCTCGCCCCATGACTTCACCCATTGGCCGTGCGCGTCGAACTTGGCGACCCGCGAATTGATGTAGCCGTCCGTGATGTAGGTGTTGCCCTTGGAATCCCAGGCCACATCGGTCGGCTCGCGGAACAGGCCGTCGATCGGCGGCAGCGGCGGATTGACGTGCTCCCACGGCCTGGCATCGTCGGCGGATTCCTTGCGCCGGCCGAACACCCACAGCACGCGGCCGGCGGGATTGAACTTGACGATCATGTCCGAACCCTTGTCGATGGCCCAGATGTTGTCGTCCTTGTCGATGCGCACACTATGCGCAAAAGCCCAGGCGTAGAGGCCCTTGCCGATCTCGCGGACGAAATCGCCCTCGGCGGTGAATTCGAGAAGCTGGGCTGCGGCCGGAGCATAGGCCGGCCCATTGGCGCTGTTCGAGCGCGTGAACACGAAGACGTGGCCCTTGGAGTTCACGGCCACTCCGGGCACCTCGCCGAAATTCATGCCGTCCGGCAGCTTCGGGAAATCCGCCACGGAATCGAAGGGAATCTGCGGAACGCTCTCTTGGGCAAGGCTCTGCTGGACAAGACACGGCGTCGCCATCAGCACCACGGCTGCGGTTATCAGCGCTTTCACGAAGAACCCCTCCCTGTTTTTTATTAGTTGGCGCTCGGCCTATCTGCCGCCAAACGCCTTGAAGGTGATGATCGTGAGGGTGTCCTGGATGCCGGGAATGACCTGTACTTTTTCATTGACGAAGTGGCCGATATCGGTGGCCTCCTCGACATAGAACTTCACCAGAAGGTCGTATTGGCCGGCGGTCGAGTAGATCTCCGACGCAATCTCCGCTTCCGCGAGCGCGTTGGCGACGACATAGGACTGGCCGAGCTTGCATTTGATCTGGACGAAAAAGGGCACCATCGCTGTCGTCTCCGGGAGGCTATTCTTGAGGCCCAATATAGCGTCGCAAAACTTGCTGGCAACAACACGCCGCGCTAGTGGTCCGATTCTAACATTCGCTCCCCCTCTCAGCGGGCGCTTTTTGCGAATGCGGGCACTTTTGCGAATGTTAGAATCACGGGACCACTAGCAATTATAGGTTTTCCAGTGTCCCGTTCCGAAGTTCGTCGCATTTGGGGAGCCACGTTTCGAACTTCGGAATCGAAAGGACACTAGCAACTTATTGATCTAGTGTGGCTTTGATTCAGAAGTCCGCATGACCAACTCGCGGCACAAACGATGCGGACTTCTGAACCGCCCCACTAGTGGAGTTTAGGGATTTGACATTCGCTTTCCGAGTTTGCAGCTAGATGGGTAGCGAATGTCAGATCCACTCCACTAGCGTGATCTTTAATATGCGTGTCCCGCTCGCTGCGAAATGAGACGATGACCTTACCCGTAGGACTCACGATTGCAGGCTCGGATTCGTCCGGCGGGGCCGGCATTCAGGCGGACCTTAAGACCTTTGCCGCCTTCGGCGTCTATGGCGCGTCCGTCATCACGGCGCTCACCGCGCAGAATACGCGTGGCGTCAGCGGCATTCATCCGGTGCCGCCGGCCTTCGTGACCGCGCAGATCGACGCCGTGTTCGACGATCTCGATGTCAAGGCGGTCAAGATCGGCATGCTGGCCGAATTCGCAACCATCGAGGCGGTCGCGGCCGCCCTGTCACGCTGGAAGCCCAAACTTGTCGTGCTCGATCCAGTGATGGTGGCGACCTCGGGGGATCGGCTGTTGTCGGCGGACGCGGTTTCGGCGTTGCGCGAACGCCTGGTTCCGAAGGCCACGCTGATCACGCCGAATTTGCCGGAGGCCGCAGCGCTTCTAGAGGAGGCGATTGCTTCCGATGAGGCCGCCATCACGAGCCAGGGCAGGAAGTTGCTCGCGATGGGCGCGCAGGCGGTGCTGATCAAGGGTGGTCACGGGCAGGGGACCGAGAGTACCGATTATCTCTTTATCGGTCGCCGCGTGACGGCGTTGCCCGCGCCGCGAATTGCGACAAAGAACACCCACGGCACCGGATGTTCGCTCTCGTCGGCGATTGCCGCCGGGCTTGCCAAAGGCCAAACGCTTGAACAAGCCGTGCATGACGCCAAAGTCTGGATCACCGCGGCGATCGCCGCTGCCGACGGCCTCGGCATCGGGCATGGCCACGGCCCGATCCATCATTTTCACCGGTTCGATTGAGAGCGCATTCATGGCCGCCGCATCTCTTCGCCCGACGCTGCCTTTGATTCTCGGCTTCAACGCGGGCTTCGTCGATACCGCCGGATTTCTGGCGCTGCAGGGCTTGTTCACCGCGCATGTCACCGGCAATTTCGTCACGCTCGGCGCCTCGCTCGCACTGGGCACGTCGGGTGCACTGGCGAAGCTTTTGGCGTTGCCGGTGTTTTGCCTCGTGGTGATCGCGGCACGATGGCGCGCGCGTTCATCCTGCTTTTTCAGTTCTTCCCGTGTTGTGGGTGTTCCGGCGCTCAGTACTTGATCAATGGCTTATCTGGAGGCATCGGGGTCCAGCCTTGCTACAAAGGAGAAATTGCCTCGTCGGGCAAATCGGATACCGGGTCCTGCGTTACGGCAACATCGCCTCTTTCGCACGGAACTTAGTTCGCGACGGGCAGTTCCCTTTGAAGTCATCATCAAGGAGACTTCTTATGGAATTGATCCTCATTATCATTGTTTTGGTGTTGTTGTTTGGCGGCGGCGGATATTGGGGCCGTCGTAGAGGTCATTGGTAGGAATTTCCCAAGGCGTCAGGATTGACCAAACGCCAAGCCCAATCGCGAGTCAAAACGGACTTGCGTGTGCGCCGATCTGATTTGCTCGTCGGCAGTGATCATTTTTCGGCGCGACCCTTCGCTTGATGACCTCGAAGTCATCGAAATCGCGTGCGCCAAAAAGCCGATTTGTCGAGGCGCTTCAAGTTGATTTGGGCTGTCCAGTCCCGTTTGAAAAAATATTTCGCTTAAGGCGTCGGGCAAATCACTCGTACAACTTCGCCCGTCTCGCCCGAGAGAGGGACGTTGGCCATCGTCACGAACGTTGGGCGAGATGCGGTGGACGCGAATGGTGCACGAGACGAATGCGCCAGACGCGGACGGCGAAGTCGTGTGGTCCTGATATCCCGACGCTGATATCAAGCTGGCGACAATGCTTGCGCATTGCGGCCTGCGACGGTGACAACAACGCCCGGTCGCCGGGGAGAGCATGAAGGAAACCGTTAAACCATTGCGCGGGGAATGCCGGGTGAACCGGTGTGACCGTGGTGACTAACTCGTCGTGCTTTTTACTTTTCGCACGCGAGGCCGCGGGCGCAATGGGCGCCCGGCATTCCCTGCGCCTCCATTGGCGAGTGGCTCACTCTATGCACGGCTCGGGCGCAACCAAGCGTCGCGAGATACGCGGATTCATGCCTGCCGAGGGAGCACGGTGTTAACCATTAGTGCATCAGCGGGAACCCCTCCCCAGCGCGGCTGATGTCGCCTGATTGTCGCAAGCGCCTGTTATCGCGAGTCTTGAAGAGCTGTATCCGATTCGCGCTGGGAACGCGGCTCGCCCCAGTCATCGAACTGTCATTGGAACCTGATACGCGCGCGCATGGGAAGTGACTCGATGAGTGAAGAGCAGCCGGAGCGGCGTTTTCGCACCCTGTTTATCTCCGACGTGCATCTCGGAGCCCGCGGCTCACAGGCCGACAAGCTGCTCGATTTTCTCCGCATCCACGACGCCGACACCATCTATCTCGTCGGCGATATCGTCGATGGATGGGCGTTGAAGTCGAGCTGGCACTGGCCGCAATCGCATAATGACTTCGTGCAGAAGATGCTGCGCAAGGCGCGCAAGGGCGCCAAGGTCATCTACGTTCCCGGCAATCACGACGAGTTCCTGCGCAACTATTACGGCACGCATTTCGGCGGCATCGATGTGGTCGAGAACGCGATCCATACCGGCGTCGATGGCCGGCGCTATCTCGTCATCCACGGCGACATCTTCGACCTCGTGGTGCAGAACGCGCGCTGGCTCGCCCATCTCGGCGACAAGGCTTACGACTTCGCGATCCAGATGAATCGCCTCGTCAACTTCTTCCGCCGCGGGTTCGGAGTGCCCTATTGGTCGCTGTCGCAATGGGCCAAGCAGAAGGTCAAGAACGCGGTCAACTATATCGGCGCGTTCGAAACCGCGCTCGCCGCCGAAGCGCGGCGTCACGGCGCCGACGGCGTGATCTGCGGGCACATCCACTACGCCGTTATCCGAGAGAACTATCACGGCATTCGCTACATGAATTGCGGCGACTGGGTGGAGAGCTGCACGGCACTGGCCGAGCATGAAGACGGTCGCTTCGAGATCATCAGCTGGACCGATCCTCTGCTCCAGGCGCTTCCCGTTCCGTCGGTGGCGGCGCGTGCCGCGGCCTAGGTTTTTATGAGCATGATCTCCGCGCAAACGCTGTGCTTTGTCGCGAAGGAAAACCGCTGCACACTTTTCCGGATCATGCTCTGATGCGAATTCTCGTCGCGACCGACGCATGGCACCCGCAGGTCAACGGCGTGGTGCGGACGCTCGCGATGACAGCGGAAGCGGCGAAATCTCTGGGCGCTGAAGTCAGCTTCCTCACGCCGCAGTCGTTTCGCACCTTCGCGCTGCCGAGCTATCCGGGACTGCGGCTGGCGGTGCCTTTCGGCGCGAAGATCGCGCGCCTGATCGCCGACGCGCGCCCCGACAGCATTCATATCGCGACCGAAGGACCGATCGGGCTCGCGGTGCGCCGCTATTGCCGCAAACACGAGTTGCCGTTCACGACGAGCTTCCACACCCGCTTTCCCGACTATGTCTCGGCACGGCTGCCCGTCCGCGAGTCCTGGATCTGGACTGCGCTACGGCGGTTTCATCGCGGCAGTAGTGCGGTGATGGTGGCGACGCCGGCGCTGGCGAATGAATTGCGCTCGCGTGGTTTCCGCAATGTGGTGCTGTGGCCGCGCGGGGTCGATACCGCGCTGTTCCATCCACGTCATGTCGATCTCGGCTTCGCACGTCCGGTCTTTCTCTGCGTCGGCCGCGTCGCGATCGAGAAAAATCTCGAAGCGTTTCTCGATCTCGATTTGCCGGGCACCAAGGTCATCGTCGGCGATGGACCGGCACGCGCAAGCCTGATGCGAAGCTATCCGGATGCCGTCTTCCTCGGCGCGCAGCAGGGCGAGGAGCTGGCGCGGAGTTATGCCGGCGCGGACGTCTTCGTGTTCCCGAGCAGGACCGACACGTTCGGCCTCGTGCTGCTGGAAGCGCTCGCAAGCGGCACGCCGGTCGCTGCCTTTCCGGTTTCCGGCCCGCGCGACGTCATCGGCTCAGCTCCGGTCGGCGCTTTGAACGAGGATCTGGCCGAGGCGTGCCGCGCGGCTTTGCGGGTCTCGCGGCAGGAATGCCTTGAATTTGCTACCCGTCATACCTGGGCGGCTTCGGCCCGCGCTTTTATCGAACACATGGCCGATATCCGTGCGGGAGCAGAGTCGGAGCTTTCGCCGCGGCTGTCGGAGCAGCCGCGCTTCGTTGCATAGCTAGCGGAGTGGATTTGACATTGCCG
>NZ_JBAVCF010000587.1:0-4408 GCF_049586575.1 Bradyrhizobium sp. | reverse complement strand
TACAGAGCCGGATGAGATCCGCCGGCGGCTGGTCGAACAGGTCACCGGCACGGTGCGTTGGCGCGAGTCGGTCGCTTACATGGCGGGTCACGGCGTGACGCGGTTTTTCGAAATCGGTGCCGGCAAGGTGCTGAGTGGGTTGGTCAAACGCATCGCGGAGGGTGCGGTCGGCGTCTCGGTCGGCGGCCCCGGTGATATTGGTTCGGCGAAAGACGCGCTGGTGGTCTGATTCCAACATTCGCATCCGTACTCAGCGGGCACTTTGCGAATGTCAGAATCATAGGATCACAGCAAGAATACAGGTTTCTATTGGGGCTTCGGATTGGACATTCGCTTGCGAGCTTGCGGCTAAATGGGTAGCGAATATCAAATCCACTCCACTAGCCGCCGCGCAATTGTCCTGAGTTGGGAGAAGAAATGATGTTCGATCTCACCGGCCGCACCGCGCTGGTCACAGGCGCAAGCGGAGGCATCGGCGGCGCGATCGCGCAGGCCCTGCACCGGCAAGGCGCTACGGTGGCCATTTCGGGGACCCGTCGCGAGGCATTGGAAACGCTTGCCGGCAAGCTTGGCGAGCGGGTCCATGTGCTGCCTTGCAATCTTTCCGATGCAGCCGAGGTCGAAGCGCTCGTTCCGTCGGCCGAGAAGGCCATGGGGCAGGTCGATATTCTCGTCGCCAATGCGGGCATCACGCGCGACAATCTCTTTGTCCAGTTGCGTGATGAGGACTGGGATCTGGTGATCAACGTCAACTTGACCGCGACTTTCCGTCTCGCCCGCGCTGCAACCAAACTGATGATGCGCAAGCGCTTCGGCCGGATCATCGCTATCACGTCGGTGGTTGGAGTCACCGGTAATCCCGGCCAGGGCAACTACACGGCCTCGAAGGCCGGCCTGATCGGGATGATCAAGACGCTTGGCGCCGAATATGCCCGCCGCAACGTCACCGCCAACTGCATCGCGCCGGGCTTCATCGCCACGCCCATGACCGATGCGCTTAACGAAAAGCAACGCGAGGCCATTCTCGCAAAGGTTCCGGCAGCGCGGCTCGGCACGCCGGACGACATTGCCGCCGCGGCAGTTTATCTGAGCTCGAATGAAGCGGCGTATGTGACGGGTCAGACCATTCACGTCAACGGCGGCATGGCCATGATTTGAGGCCGATGCTGGTCCCTGTGGCCGGGCGAAAAGCCGCCTGGGGTGAGCAATCGAGGCTTGTAGTCAAGGCTTTGGAAGTGTGGTAACCGAACCCCGATGGGGGGCAAAGAACACCATTGCAGGATATGGAAACCCTGTATATTGGCGGTGCGGAGCCTGTCATCGTGCGCTGGGTCCGTGTCGGCCGTGACGGGCCTCAAGGCTATGCGCGAATGCAAATGAAATTCACGACCACGATGGCTCGTACGTCTTGGGTCGGTCCAATGGAACAGCACGAGGTTGAGCGATGAGTGAGATTGGCGAGCGGGTTAAGAAGATCGTGGTTGAACACCTTGGTGTCGAACCCGAAAAAGTGGTCGACAACGCGAGCTTTATTGACGATCTCGGCGCCGACAGTCTCGACACGGTCGAGCTCGTGATGGCCTTTGAAGAAGAATTTGGTTGTGAAATTCCCGACGATGCCGCGGAGACGATTTTAACCGTCGGCGATGCGACTAAATTTCTGGAAAAGAACGCGAAGAGCTGACGCCCCGCGCGGAACTCACAAAGACGGAAAGGGACCGTGGCCTCGCGGTCCCGCCGTTTGTTGCTGGGGACCGCGAACTGCGGGCTGGAGTGATCTAGATGAGGCGGGTTGTCGTCACTGGCCTGGGCATCGTCTCGCCGCTCGGCTGTGGCATCGAGCCGAGCTGGAAGCGTATTCTGAACAGCGAAAGCGGCGCGCGGAAGATCGAGACCTTCGACGTTTCCGATCTTACCAGTCGGATCGCATGTGTGGTGCCTCGCGGCGACGGCTCGGACGGCACCTTCAACGCCGATCAGTGGATGGAGCCGAAAGACCAGCGCAAGGTCGACGACTTCATCATTTTTGCGATGGGCGCGGCGCGCCAGGCGCTCGATGATGCGGACTGGCACCCTGCTAGCGAGGAAGACAGGTGTGCCACCGGCACCATGATCGGTTCCGGGATCGGCGGCTTGTCGGGTATTGCGGATACTTCGATCCTCTTGAAGGAGCGTGGGCCGCGCAAGGTGTCACCGTTCTTCATTCCGGGCCGCCTGATCAATCTCGCCTCGGGCTACGTGTCGATTGAGCACGGTCTCAAAGGCCCCAATCACTCCGTCGTCACGGCCTGTTCGACGGGCGCGCATGCGATTGGCGATGCCAGCCGGCTGATTGCGCTCGGGGACGCCGATGTGATGGTGGCCGGCGGCACGGAATCGCCGATTTGCCGATTGGGGATGGCGGGATTCTGCGCCGCGCGCGCGCTGTCGACGGGCTTCAATGAAACGCCGGAAAAAGCTTCGCGCCCCTACGACAAGGATCGCGACGGCTTCGTGATGGGCGAGGGGGCCGGCATCGTTGTACTCGAGGAATTCGAGCATGCGAAAAAGCGCGGTGCCAAGATTTATGCCGAGGTGATAGGCTACGGATTATCCGGCGATGCCTATCATATCACCTCGCCGTCACCGGACGGCGACGGAGCCTTTCGCAGCATGAGTGCTGCGCTGAAGCGCGCCGGAATTTCAGCTTCCGACATCGACTATATCAATGCTCACGGCACCTCGACGCAGGTGGGCGACGAAATCGAGCTGGGAGCCGTGGAGCGCCTGCTCGGCAACGCAGCCTCCAAGGTCTCCATGTCGTCGACCAAGTCGTGCACGGGTCATCTGCTCGGCGCAGCCGGCGCGATCGAGGCGATTTTCAGTATTCTCGCGATTCGCGATAACATCGCACCGCCGACGATCAATCTCGACAATCCGTCGGTGGAAACCGCCATCGATCTCGTGCCGAAAACGCCGCGTGAGCGCGAAATCAATGTCGTGCTATCGAATTCATTCGGTTTCGGAGGTACAAACGCGTCGGTGATTCTGCGACGCGTGACCGATTAGCGCGGCGAAACTTCGGAACCTGATCGTCACCGGCGCGCAACGCGAATGCTAGAATCAGTCCAACGGCGCGCGACCTATTGTGCAGAAGTTCACCGTTTCGCCGTATTCGGTGATAATTCCTAGATGTGGGCGAGACCACCGGCCGACGTAGTTTGAAGGCCACGATTGAACCGACGGGATTCAGGTTGCATCGATGAGTGAAAGGCCGCCCATTTCGCCCAGGAGTCCGCGCGCCGCGCTTGAGCCCGAGCAGGTACCGCCGCCACCCAAGCGCTCTGAACGCGCCCGCAATCCGTTCATCGTGGTCGGCAACGCCATCATCACGCTGATTCTGTTTCTGATGATCGCCGCCGGTGGAACCTATATTTACGGCAAGAAGAAAATCGAGGCGCCGGGTCCCCTCCAGGAGGATAAGGTCGTCAACATTCCGTCGCGGGCGGGCGTGACTGATATTGCGGATGTCTTGCAGCGCGAAGGAGTCATCGACAACAATCGCTGGGCATTTATCGGCAGCGTGTTTGCGCTCAGGGCGCGTTCTGATCTCAAGCCAGGTGAGTACCAGTTTCAGAAAAATGCCAGCCTGAGAGATGTCATCAGCACCATCGTCGATGGCAAGGTGGTCCAGCATTCGATCACTGTTCCGGAGGGATTGACCTCGGAGCAAATCGTCGCCCGGCTTTCCGACAACGATATTTTCTCGGGGTCGGTACGCGAGATACCGCGCGAAGGCACGCTGTTGCCGGAAACCTACAAATTTCCCCGCGGTACCCCCAGAGAGCAGGTCATCGCGCGCATGCAGCAGGCACAGAAGCGCGTGCTTGCCGAAATCTGGGAACGTCGCAATCCCGATATTCCGATCAAGACGCCGGAGCAGTTGGTGACCCTGGCTTCGATCGTGGAAAAGGAAACCGGCAAGGCGGATGAACGTAGCCGGGTTGCCGCAGTGTTCGTCAACCGGCTGCGGCAGAAAATCAAGTTGCAGTCGGATCCGACGATTATTTACGGGCTGGTCGGCGGCAAGGGAACGTTGGGCCGGCCGATCAAGCGGAGCGAAATCCAGCAGCCTTCGCCCTACAACACCTATGTAGTGGATGGATTGCCGCCTGGGCCGATCGCCAATCCGGGCCGGGCTTCGCTGGAGGCCGCCGCTAATCCTGCGCGAACGCGTGACCTGTTCTTTGTTGCCGACGGCACCGGAGGCCACGCCTTCAGCGACTCCTACGATCAGCATCAGAAAAACGTCGCCAAGCTCCGGGCGATGGAAAAGCAGATCCAGAACGATACAGTCGAGCCGGCGGACGAGCCCCCGCCGCCGGCAGCGGCCAATGCGTCCGCGGATTCGGGCCCGCCGGCTTCGCCG
>NZ_JBAVCF010000586.1:0-18352 GCF_049586575.1 Bradyrhizobium sp. | reverse complement strand
GAGTTCCACCGCGCAGGAGGCGTCCGTTCCGGCTGACGTAGAGAGCGTCGAGGAAGACGAAGCCGAGGAAGATGACGCCGGCGAACAGACGAGCCAGGCCCGTTCGGATCAAGGATCTGGCGAACGGCGGCCTCGTCGCCGCGGACGCCGTGGCGGACGCCGCCGGCGCGGCGGACCCGAAGACGGTCTCGCCGGTTCGATCGCCGATGAGCTCGGGCCTATTCCAGCGCCGGAGGTAGCCAGCGCGGTCGCCGATTTCGACGGAGTGTCTTCGCAGCCGACGCCTTCGCCAGCCGAACACGAAACGCACGCCGCCGAGCAACCGGCGACGATCCAGCCGCCGCCATCTCCCGTAGCGGAAACCGAAGCGCAAGCGCAGGAAGCCGAGAAGGCTGCGCGGCGGCGCTCGACCGTGCGCGAAAAAGTGAGCTTTGGAGCCGGCTCGCAGGCTGAAACGACAGCGACCGATCACCATCAGCCGCAGCCTGCGGCAGCGCCCGCTGAAGTGCAATCTGAACCGGCCGGCGAAACAGCGACCGATGCCAGTCAGCCCCGCCGCGCGGGATGGTGGTCACGGCGCTTCGGCGGCGGCGAATAGACCTCGTATCCAGAAAATCGAATCTAAAAAAACCGCCCGGCGAAAACCGGGCGGTTTTTAATTATCCGGATCGACGCGCCGACAGGCCCAAGTCTAACTCGTCGTGACAGCGGTTTCGATATCGGTCGGATCGATCTGTCTGTTGAGATTAGCCTGCAGAAGATCCCGGTCGAGTTCGCCTTCCCACGCCGACACCACGACGCAGGCGACGCCATTGCCGCAAAGATTGGTCAGCGCGCGGCACTCGCTCATGAACTTGTCGATGCCGAGCACGATGGCCATGCCCGGCACGAGGCGCGGGTCGACCACCGCGAGCGTTGCGGCCAGCGTGATGAAGCCAGCTCCGGTGATGCCCGAGGCGCCTTTGGACGTCAGCATCGCGACCACGAGGATCGTGATCTGCTGGCCGAGGGTGAGATCGAAGCCGAGCGCCTGCGCAATAAACAACGTCGCCAGCGTCATGTAGATATTGGTGCCATCCAGATTGAAGGAATAGCCGGTCGGCACCACAAGCCCGACCACCGACTTCGAACAGCCGAGCCGTTCGAGTTTTTCCATCAGCGACGGCAGCGCGCTTTCCGAAGACGACGTGCCGAGCACGATCAGGAGTTCGTCCTTGATGTAGGCCAGGAATTTGAAGATCGAGAAGCCGAGCGTGCGGGCGATGATGCCGAGCACCACGATCACGAACAGCGCGGCGGTCACGTAGAATGTCGCGATCAGGCCGATGAGGTTGAGGATCGCGCCGGTGCCGAACCTGCCGATGGTATAGGCCATGGCGCCGAAGGCGCCGATCGGGGCTGCCCGCATGACGATCGCGATCACACCGAACACGCCCTGCGCCGCATCGTCGATGAAGGCGCGCAGCGTATGGCCACGCTCGCCGAGCGCCATCAGCGAGAAACCGAACAGGATCGAGAACAACAGAACCTGCAAGATTTCGCCGGACGCAAACGCGCCGACCACCGTGTCGGGAATGATGTGCAGGAAGAAGTCGACGCTCTTTTGAGACTCCGCCTGCTTGGCATAATTGGCGACGGCCTGGGCATTGGCCATGGTGCCGCCGAAGCCAGCGCCCGGGCGCACCAGGTTGCCGACCAGAAGCCCGATCATGAGCGCGAAGGTCGAAACGACCTCGAAATAAACCAGCGCCTTGACGCCGATGCGGCCGACCTTCTTGGCATCCTGGATATGCGCAATGCCAGATACCACCGTGCAGAAGATGATCGGCGCAATCACCATCTTGATCAGCTTGATGAATCCGTCACCGAGTGCCTTGATCCAGTCGCTGGTCGCAAAATGCTGAAAGTTCGCACCGACGAAGGCGCCAAGCACAATGGCGATGAGGACCTGGATATAAAGAACCTTGTACCAGGGCTTCCCTGCGCGGACCGGCGCTGGTGCGGTTACAGTCGTTGGCGCCATCAAACTCCCCCCATCAATCTTCTTGGCTCAAGTGAAATTCCATTGCACGAAAGGTGTCAATGGTGCCGGCCTATTTTAGCCGCGTCGCTTCAGCCAGCGGGCGATACGCTCCACGGCCTCGCGCATTTCCTGCGCCGATCGCGCATAGGAAAAGCGAATGAATTGGCGGCCGTGCACGGGATCGAAATCGACACCCGGAGTTGCCGCAACATGAGCCTTTTCCAGCATCAGGCCTGCGAATTCAAAACTGTCGGACGTGAAGTCAGAGACGTCGGCGTAGAGGTAGAAGGCCCCGTCCGCCGGCAGGAACTTGGTCAGGCCCGCGCGCGGCAAGCCTTCGATCAGGATACGCCGGTTCTCCAGATACCCACGCTTGATCTCTTCCATCTCGGCAAAGCCGTCGAACGCCGCTTCCGCTGCGATCTGCGACAACGTCGGCACCGAAATGGCGAGGTTTTGCTGGAGACGTTCGATCGGACGCACCAGCGGTTCGGGCACCAGCATCCAGCCGATGCGCCAGCCGGTCATGCAGAAATATTTGGAGAAGGAATTGATCACGAGCGCGTCGGTGGAAAGCTCGGCGGCGGTCACGGCCGGAAACGCGTAGTCCAGGCCGTGATAGATTTCATCCGAGATAAATCGGATGCCGGCGCCTTCGGCGGCTGAGATCAGGCTGCTCAGGGCAGCGCGGGACATCATAGTCCCCGTTGGATTGGCCGGACTCGCGACTAGCACGCCCTTGAGCGGCGCCTTACGATGCGCGGCGAGCAGCGCCTCGCCCGTCAGCGCATGCCGGGTTTCGCTCGACGTCTCGATCAGTACCGGCTCGCAGCCGAGCGCGGTGAGGATATGGCGGTAAGGCGGATAGCCGGGAATGGTCACCCCGACCCTGTCACCGGGTTCGAACATCGCCAGAAAGGCCAAAATAAAGGCAGCCGAGGAACCCGTGGTGACCACGATCCGCCCGGGATCGACGGCAAAACCGTAACTATCGCGGTAATGGCGCGCGATGCGCTCGCGCAGGCTCGGGGTTCCAAGCGCGGCGGTGTAGTCGATGCGCCCCGAATCCAGTGCGGCGCGGGCCGCCAATATCGCGGTTTTCGGCGCCGATGCGGCCGGCTGACCGACTTCCATGTGAATCACGTGACCACCGGCCGCCTCGATACGGGCAGCGGCTGCCATAACATCCATCACCATGAAGGGCGGAACGTCGCTGCGCCCGGACGCTGTGGTCAACAGGCCCTTGGCGCGGTCTCTCGGTGTCGCATCAAGCATCGATATCTGCTATTTTGAACAGTGGCCCCAGACTAGCCTTAATCGGCGGTTTGTAAGGGCATATCGCGGATCGGACCCGCCGCCAATCGATAAAGACCGTTTGATGCTGATCAGCTTCGCCTCGCTCCGGACAATGACGAAAATGACGGCGATCGCCACGGTGATCGCTCTTGTTGCTGGACCTCAGGTGGTCCTCGCCCAGGAAGCTAACCTGCCGATTCTGCGCGACACCGAGACCGAGCAGCTCCTGCGCGACTATGCGCGGCCGATTCTGCGCGCGGCGGGCCTCGAGAAGCAGAACGTGCAGGTCACGATCATCAATCAGTCCGTGTTCAACGCGTTTGTCGCCGACGGCCATCGCATTTTTATAAACCACGGCGCGTTGCTGCAATCGGAGACGCCAAACCAGATCATCGGGGTGCTGGCTCACGAAACCGGCCATTTGGCCGGCGGCCATCTCGCCCGGCTGCGCGAGCAATTGGCCCGGGCGCAGACGCAGATGATCATCGGGATGCTGCTCGGCGCCGGGGCGCTGGCGGCGGGCGCGCGAAGCGGGCTCTCTTCCGGCAGTACCGGTCTGGCCAATGCGGGCGCGGCCACGTTTACCGGCTCGCAGAGCATGATCATGCACTCCCTGCTTTCCTATCAGCGCGAACAGGAAGAAAGCGCCGACCGCGCCGGGGTGAAATTCCTGACGGCGACCGGTCAATCCGCCAAGGGCATGTACGAAACCTTCAAGCGCTTCTCCAACGACAGCCTGTTTTCGTCCCGCGGCGCCGATCCCTACTTCATGTCGCACCCGATGCCGGCCGAGCGTGTCGCCGCCCTCGAAGAGATCGCGCGCACCAGTCCTTACTGGAACAAGAAGGACGATCCGGCATTGCAACAGCGCCACGACATGATGCGCGCCAAGATCTCCGGCTTTCTGGAACGCCCCGAGACCGTCTATCGGCGTTATCCGCTTTCCAATACCAGCCTGCCCGCACGCTATGCCCACGCGATCGCGACCTATCTCCATGGCGATTTGAACAACGCGCTCCCGCAGATCGATTCGCTGATCCAGACCCAGCCCAACAACCCCTATTTCTACGAGCTGCGCGGCCAGGCGCTGCTCGAAGGCGGCAGGCCCGCGGAAGCCATCGCGCCGCTGCGCAAGGCCGTGGCTCTCTCCAATAACGCACCGCTCATCGAGATTTTACTTGGGCAGGCGCTCGTGGCGACTGAAAACAAGGCCTATACTGAAGAAGCTATCACCATCCTGCGCAACGCAATGGCGCGCGAAACCGAACAGCCGCTAGGATATACCCAGTTGGCCATGGCCTATGCCCGGAAGGGAGATCTCGCGGAGGCGGACCTCGCGTCGGCGCAGGCTGCGTTTTTGCGCGGCGACAACAAGACCGCGCGAGACCTTGCCTCCCGCGCCAAGACCCGTTTCGCCGTGGGCACACCCGGATGGGTCAGGGCCGACGACATCGTGTCGGCAAAGCTGCCGACGACAAAGAAAGACAACTCGCCCCGATTTCAGCTTCAAGTAGGGTCGTCGCCCCAGGACCGACCAGGTCGTCCGGGTCTGGTTCGAGATCCCGACCCCGGCCCAGACGCGAACCAGTAACGAACGCGATTCAACGAAACAGGTTCAAAAGGAATCCCCAATGTCCCCGCTCCGCCCCCTTCTTCCCGCCCTGTTCGCGCTGGCGATCGTCGCCGCGCCATCGGCTGCTTCTGCTCAAAGTTTCTCCCAAGGCCAACGCGGGGAGATCGAGACCATTATCAAGAGCTACCTTGTAACCCATCCTGAAGTGCTGGAAGAGGCGATGGCGGAGTTGAACAAGCGCCAGGCCGAGGCCGAAACCGAAAAGCACGAAGCAAGCGTCGCGCAGAATTCGACCACGATCTTCAACTCGCCCCGCAACGTTACGCTCGGCAACAAGAACGGTGACGTCACCTTTGTCGAGTTCTTCGATTACAATTGCGGCTACTGCAAACGCGCAATGGCCGACATGCTCGAGCTGATGAAGTCCGATCCGAAGCTCAAGGTCGTGCTGAAGGAGTTTCCGGTGTTGGGCGAAGGTTCGGTGGAGGCGGCCAGGGTCGCCGTCGCCGTGCGGATGCAGGATCCCGGCGGCAGCAAATATCTCGACTTCCACCAGAGACTGCTCGGCGGCCGTGGCCCGGCCGACAAGGCACGCGCTCTCGCTGCGGCCAAGGACGCAGGCCTTGACGTCGCCCGCATCGAAAAGGACATGACGAGCCCCGAGGTACGCGCCACCATCGAGGAGAACTTCAAGCTCGCCGAAGCGATGGGCATGAACGGCACGCCGAGCTACGTCATCGGCAAGCAGGTGGTCGTCGGCGCCATCGGCCTTGACGGTCTCAAGGAGAAGATCGGCGTTGCCCGCTGCGGCAAGGCGACCTGCTGATCTGCGCTCTCGAGACTCACTCCTTTCAAGCAAGGGCCGGCGCATTCGCCGGCCTTTTTCTTTGCGATTTTGTTCTGTGCGAATTTGCGGCGCGACGATTCGGCGCAGTGGTTCATCGCGTATTCATCAAACAAATCCGGTGGAACCGGCAAAGCCCTGGAACATCACCGATCTCCTTTCGTTGTCGGCGCGGGCATCGAAACATCGGAGGAGAGGTTAAATGACTAATCGTTGGATGATTACGGCGGCGACCGCGGCGTTGATCGCGGGAACCGGTCTTGCCAATGCGCAAGGCAACATGGGTCACGAAGGAGGAGCGGCCGGCGGCGCTGCCGTGCAGCAGAGCGCGCCGTCTTCACCGGGCGCGGGCGCGTCTGCTCACGAGGGCGCGGGCATGAAGGCGAGCCAGTCCGAGGAAAAGGGCGCGATCAAGAACCAGCGCGCGCAGCAGGAAGTGAAGCCCGGCGCAGCCATGGGTGCGAAACCGGCTGGCGAGAAATCGGCTGAGGAAACCAGCAAGGGCGACAAGTCCAAGAGCATGAGCTCGCAAAATGAAAAGGGAACGCCGTCGAAAGACATGAAGGCCGAGGAACACCAACGCAACGGCAACATGAAAGCTGAAGGCCAGGAGCGTAACGGCAACATGAAAGCCGAAGGCCAGGACCGTAACGGCAGCATGAAAGCCGAAAGCCGCGACGGCAAATCGACAACGTCGGCGGAAAGCCGTTCCCAGACCACAGGCCAGGCTGGCGCCGGGGCCAAGCTTTCGACCGAGCAGCGCACAAAGATCACGTCCGTTATCCGCAGTGAGCACGTGGCGCCTGTGACCAACGTCAACTTCCCGGTTTCGATCGGCACTCGCGTACCGCGCGAGATCGGCTTCCATCCGCTCCCGACCGAGATCGTGACGATCTATCCGGAATGGCGAGGATATGAATTCTTCCTCGTCCGCGACCAAATCGTGGTGGTGGATCCGCGGACCCTTGAGATCGTGGCCGTGCTTGAAGCGTGATCTCTTAGGTCTTGGCGAATCCGGGGCGGGCCCTTGCGGCCCGCCCTTTCGCTTTTTAGCGAGCACGCGCCGAATTCCGTCGGCTGGACCGGTGGACCGCTCTTTATGGTAAATGAATGGTTTCCACAGATTCCACGCGGGTTTTCGTCAAGAAGATGAGGGATTTGGGAGCCGCACGGCCCGGGCTTGAGGCTTCCCTCCCGGCCCTTAGTTACCTATAACCGCGCGACCGCCCCCCATCTTGACGGGATTTGGATGGCCAAACCGGTTTCCGAGACAATTTACGTGCTTAACGGTCCCAACCTGAATCTGTTGGGAACCCGCGAGCCTGAGACGTACGGCCACGCCACGCTCGCCGACGTCGAGAAACTGTGCGCCGACACCTCCGCGAAATTCGGTTTGAACGCCGATTGCCGGCAGTCAAACCGTGAAGGCGAGCTGATCGACTTCATCCACGAAGCCCATGCCAGGAAAGCGGCCGGGATCGTGATCAATGCCGGCGGTTATTCGCACAGCTCGATCGCACTTCACGACGCGCTGGTCGCCGTCAAGATCCCGACGGTCGAAGTGCACATCAGTAACATTCACGCCCGCGAGAGCTTTCGTCATCACTCTTTTACCGCCAAGGCCGCTTTCGCCACCCTTGCCGGTTTCGGGATTGACGGGTACCGCCTTGCTATCAGTGGCCTCGCGGCCAAGCTCGGCGTCAAGGCCAAGGCCTGACGCGCCTTTAAACCACGAGACAGAGAGTTCCGGATCAAGACATGGCGCGCCAGCCTGACGACAAAGCAGCCGCAAAATTCGCAACCAGCGACGGAGCGCTCATTCGTGAACTCGCCTTGCTGCTGGATGAAACCAGCCTCACCGAAATAGAGATCGAGCGCGCGGGCCTTCGCGTGCGCGTCGCGCGCAATGTGAGCATTGCCGCTTCGGTGCCCGCCGTGGCCCACGTTGCAGCGCCCCCTCCTGCGCTCGCAGCCGCCGCAGCGCCGGCCGCCACCGTCGATATGGCCAAGCACCCTGGCGCTGTGCCCTCGCCGATGGTCGGCACCGCCTATTGGGCTTCCGAGCCGGGCGCCAAGCCCTTTATCGAAGTCGGCACCAAGGTTTCGGTCGGGCAAACGCTGTTGATCATCGAAGCCATGAAAACGATGAACCAGATTCCCTCCCCGCGCGCCGGCACCGTCACGCAAATCCTCGTCGAGGATGGCCAGCCCGTGGAATTCGGCGAGCCACTGGTGATTATTGAGTAGCGAATGGTGAGTAGCGAACAGCGAATGGTTTTCTATTCGCTATTCACTATCCGCCACTCGCCCCGAAGGGCACGATGTTCGACAAGATCCTCATAGCCAATCGCGGCGAAATCGCACTGCGCATCCTGCGCGCGTGCAAGGAACTCGGCATTGCAACGGTCGCGGTACATTCCACCGCCGATGCCGACGCTATGCACGTGCGCCTCGCCGACGAAAGCGTCTGCATCGGCCCGCCACCGTCCAAGGACAGCTACCTCAATGTACCCGCGTTGCTCGCGGCCTGCGAAATCACCGGCGCCGACGCGGTGCATCCCGGCTACGGCTTTCTGTCGGAAAACGCCCGCTTTGCCGAAATTCTCGCCGACCATAACCTGCATTTCATCGGACCCAAGGCCGAGCACATCCGCCTGATGGGCGACAAGATCGAAGCCAAGAAGACCGCCAAACGCCTCGGCATTCCCGTGGTGCCCGGCTCCGACGGCGCGGTCGGCGCCAATGACGACGCGATGGCGATTGCCGAGGGGATCGGTTTTCCGGTGCTGGTGAAGGCGGCCTCCGGCGGCGGTGGCCGCGGCATGAAGGTCGCCCAAACCGCACAGGATCTGATGCTCGCGCTCTCGACGGCCGCCAACGAAGCCAAATCCGCCTTCGGCGATGCTTCCGTCTATCTCGAAAAATATTTACAGAAGCCGCGCCACATTGAAATCCAGGTGCTCGGCGACGGCCGTGGCGGCGCGATCCATCTCGGCGAGCGCGACTGCTCGCTGCAACGCCGGCATCAAAAGGTCTGGGAGGAAGGCCCCTCGCCCGCGCTCGACGCCGCCGCCCGCGCCAGGATCGGCGCGACCGTGGCGAAGGCGATGCAGGAGATGAAATATCTCGGCGTCGGCACCGTCGAATTTCTGTACGAGGACGGCGAGTTCTATTTTATCGAGATGAACACCCGCATTCAGGTCGAGCATCCCGTCACCGAAATGATCACCGGAATCGATCTGGTGCTGGAGCAGATCCGGATCGCGGCCGGCGGCGATTTGCCGGTAACGCAGGATCAGGTCGTCATCAACGGCCACGCCATCGAATGCCGGGTCAACGCCGAAAACCCTGTCACCTTCCGCCCCTCCCCCGGCAAGATCCTGCAATACCACCCGCCCGGCGGCCTCGGCGTGCGGATCGATTCAGCCGTGTACCAGGGGTACGTGATCCCGCCTTACTATGACTCGCTCGTCGGCAAGCTGATCGTGCACGGCAAGACCCGCGCCGAGTGTCTGATGCGGCTGCGACGCGCGCTCGACGAGATGGTCGTGGAAGGCATCGAAACCACACTACCGCTGTTCAGGGCGCTGGTGCGTGAGCCCGACATTATCGACGGCGACTACCATATTCATTGGCTGGAACACTATCTCGCCGGCAAATCGCCGGCGTGAATTTTTCCATTTTTAGGACACAGAAGGCGGAAAAAACGGTCTCACGCGGAACCAAATGTGGCGCTAGGCGTTATGGCCAGCTTGAGGGACATTTCCTGAGAGATTTTGATTTCAATCCGCAAGGCCATGGGAACGCCTGACGCCCGGCGCAGCCGCGCCCTTGGTCAAACCCTGCCACTCGCGGCCGGAGTTCTGGTCCTGGTCGCGATCAGCACGCTGTCGGTTGTCCTCGTCAATCGCGCCCGCGAAGACAATGCCTGGGTCGTGCACACGGTTGAGGTCGAAAATCAGATTTCAACGCTGCTCCTGCGCATTCGCACCACCGAAAGTGCGGCGCGCGGCTACCTGCTCACCGAAGAACAACGCTTTCTCGACGAATACCTGGCTGCGGGAGCCCATGTCCATTCCGACATCGATGAACTGGTCAAATTAGCCGGCGACAATTCCACCCAGATCAATAATTCCAATCGGATACGGGAGCCGGTTCAGGCGCGGCTCGATGTATTTGAAAAAGCCATCGGCTTCGCCAACCGGCACGACACCGCCGGCGGCATCGAGATGCTGCGCACCTCCGATTCCGGCCAGGCGGTCGAGCGCATCGACGACATTGCCAATCAGATGCGGCAGGAAGAAGGGCGTCTGTTCGCGCTACGCACCCAAACCGCTGATAGAACGGAGCAGCTTGCCTCCATCGTGACGGTCGCAGGCTCCGGTCTCGTGATATTGCTGGCCGGCATTTCCATTTTTCTGGTGCTGCGCTCTACCCGCGCGCGCGATTACGCCGAGGCCCAGTTGCGCGACAACAACCTCAACCTCGAGGCTACCGTCGACGAGCGCACCTCCGATCTTCGTGAGGCCAACAACGAAATTCAACGCTTCGCCTATATCGTCAGCCACGACCTTCGCTCGCCTTTGGTCAACATCATGGGATTTACCAGCGAGCTCGAGGAATTGCGCTCCGATATCTTCAAGCGGATTGCCTCGCTACGCCTTGCCGCGATCTCCGCGCCCCCTCCGACGCTCGACGACGGCGACGCCGAAGGTGCCCTTGAAACCGAAGACAAGCAATTGCTCGAGAGCTTTTCCGAAGCCCTCGAATTCATCAAGTCATCGATTGCGAAAATGGATCGGCTGATTTCAGCCATCCTCAATCTCACCCGTGAGGGACGACGCGAATTCGATCCGGTCACGATCGATATGCGGGAACTGATCGAAGCGATCGTGACGACGGTAGCGCATCAGGCATCCGAAGCACAGGCGCAAATCCGTATCGAACCGCTGCCTGAAATTACCAGCGACCGTCTCGCGGCAGAGCAGATTTTTTCAAACCTGATCGACAATGCGCTGAAGTACCTCAGGCCCGGTGTTCCCGGCGATATTTCCGTGCGCGGCCGTACCAAGCTCGGCTATGCGATCTTCGAGGTCGCCGACAATGGCAGGGGTATCGCCCCGAAGGACCATCAACGAATTTTCGATCTGTTCCGGCGGGCCGGGCTGCAGGACAAACCCGGGCAAGGAATTGGCCTTGCCCATGTCCGCGCCCTGGTGCGCCGGCTCGGTGGAACCATGTCGGTCGCATCGGAGCTTGATAAGGGAAGCACCTTCACGGTAACCCTTCCCATCCAGTGGGATGTCAACCGTCGGAACAGGGATTCATGAGCACACCGGTCACCATCATCATGATCGAGGACGACGAGGGGCACGCCCGTCTGATCGAGCGCAATATCCGGCGCTCCGGCGTCAATAACGAAATTGTGCCGTTCACGAGCGGCACGGCTGCCGTACGCTACCTGTTCGGCAGCGATGGCGCTGGCCTCGATCACAAGGGAGAAGCGCTGCTGATCCTGCTCGACCTCAACCTGCCCGACATGGGCGGGATCGAAATCCTGCAACGGGTCAAGGAAAACAAGCATCTCAAATCGACGCCGGTGGTGGTGCTGACAACGACCGACGACTCCCAGGAGATCAGGCGTTGCTATGAGCTCGGCTGCAACGTCTACATCACCAAGCCCGTCAATTATGAAAGTTTCGCCAACGCCATTCGCCAGCTCGGATTGTTCTTTTCGGTCATTCAGGTACCCCCCGCCGCCACATGAACGCTGAAACTCCAACCCTCCTCTATATCGACGATGACAAGGCGCTGGCGCGGCTGGTCGACCGTGGCGTGACGCGGCTTGGGTTGAAGGTCGTCCATGCCGGTAGCGGCGCAGAGGGGCTGGATCGCCTGGCGCAGGGCGGCATCGACGTCATCGCGCTCGACCAGTACATGCCGGGCCTCGACGGGTTGGAAACGCTGGAACGGATCCTGGCGATCCCCAACGCGCCACCGGTGGTGTTTGTCACCGCCGCGCAGGATTCCAAGATCGCGGTAACTGCGCTGAAGGCCGGCGCGGCCGACTACCTGGTCAAAGACCTTCAGGGCGACTTTATTCCCCTGCTCCAGGTCGCAGTCGAAGGCGCGCTGAGGCAAGCGCGCCTGCAAAAAGCCCGCGACGACGCCGAGGCCGAAGTACATGCCTCACGCGACCGTTTTGCTGCGCTCGCCGCCGAACGCGAGGTGCTGTTGCGCGAGGTCAATCATCGCGTCGGCAACAGCTTGCAGATCATCGCCTCGCTGTTGCACCTGCAAGCCAGTTCGGCTGCGGAGGAAGACGTCAAGGCCGCGCTCACCAATGCCATGGGGCGGGTCGCCGCCGTGGCCCAGGTCCATCGCCGCCTCTATACGTCGCATGACCTGAAAAGCGTGCTGCTGAACCAGTATCTCGACGCCTTGCTCGAGGATCTCAGGCGATCGACCGAAGGCAACCGGATGTCGCGGCTGACGTTAAAGGCGGAGCCGATCGAAATCGATCCCGATCGGGCCGTCGCGATCGGAATCATCGTCAACGAACTGGTGATGAATGCGGTGAAATACGCCTATCCCGACGGCGCCGGTCCCATCCATATCGATCTGGCGACGCGCGACGCCGAACTTGTGCTGTCGATCGCGGACAATGGCGTCGGTCTCAACGCCAAGACCGATCCGCGCTCGACCGGAATGGGGCAGCGCATCGTCGCCGCGATGGCAACCAAGCTTGCGGCGACAGTCGAGCGCGATCCGGGCCATCACGGCACAAGGATCGTGTTGTGCTTTCCCCGTGCCGGCAATATCCCGGCCAAGACCGGCCTCAAGGCGGCGAGCTAGGTTTGCGAGGCGATCCTCCGGCCTGCTATCCTATTGTCCCATGACGTCGCGCGACTCCGCTTCCGAAATCACGCCCGAGGTGCTGCTGCGCGCTTATGCCTGCGGCATTTTCCCGATGGCCGAAAGCGCCGACGACCCGAGCCTGTTCTGGGTCGAGCCGGAGATGCGCGGCGTGATCCCGCTGGAAGGGTTTCGTATTGCTTCCCGCCTCGGGCGCACCGTGCGCTCCGATGCCTTTACGGTTACTGCCGACAAGGCCTTCAAGGCCGTTATTGCCGGCTGTGCCGCGCCGCAAGCAGGCCGCGACGACACCTGGATCAACCGGCGGATACGCGACCTCTATGTGGGGCTACATGACTTGGGCCACGCACACAGCGTCGAGGTCTGGCAGGACGACGAGCTGGTCGGCGGTCTTTACGGCGTCAACCTTGGCCGGGCATTCTTCGGCGAAAGCATGTTTCATCGCGCGCGTGACGCCTCGAAAGTGGCGCTCGTGCATCTGGTCGCCCGCCTGATCGCCGGCGGCTTCGAATTGCTCGACACGCAATATGTGACCGAGCATCTGCGCAGCTTCGGGGCGATCGAAATTCCGCGACGCCGCTACACCGTGCTGCTCGATCAGGCGCTCAAGGGAAATGCGGATTTTGACAAGCTGCCGCCCGATCAACCCCTCACCGGCGCGCGTGCGCTCGAAATTATCGCCGCGCGCGGCTGACCGCGGCTCACTTTATTGCCGGAAAATCCCGAACAGGCCGCCCGATTGCGGCGGGGGTTGCGGCGGAGGCTGCTGTTGCTGGAACTGTGGTTGCGGTGGCGGCGGCGGTCGCGGGGCCTGTTGCGCCTGCCTCGGCGCCGGCTTTCTGGGCGCGGGCGGCGGTGCAGGCTTCGGCGTGTCGGACTGTACGCTGACGACCGTCGTGTCCGGCGCTTTGCAGTCGGTCAGCCAGATATCGTAGATCGGGTGCTCGACGCCGTGCAGGCCGGGGCTTGCGGCAAACATCCAGCCTGAGAAAATTCGCTTCACCTCGCCCTGTAACGTGATCTCGTCGACCTCGACAAAGGCATCGGTGTTCGCCGCTTCGGTCGCGGGACGGGTGTAGCAGGCGTCGGTCTTCACGCGCAGCGCGCCGAACTGAACGGTCTCGCCGATGTCTTCGTCGAAATTGATGATGCGGCCAGTGATCTTGTCCAGGCCCGAAAAGCTCGCCTTCTTGTTAACGATCTTCTGCGCGGGCGGCTCGGTCACCACCTCGTCACCGGGCTGCAATGGAGCAGCCGGCTGCGGCACGCCCCTTAGTTGCGGACGCTGTCCCGGCGGAACGTTGACGCCGGGCGGCGCGGCAGCGACACCTTGATTGGGTTGCGGAGGCGCCACTGCAATACCGGGTGGCTGATTTTGCGGAATGATCGTCGTGCCCGGCGGCGGAGCGAGTGGCTGCGACGTCACCGCTCCCGGCGGCGGCACCCCCTGTCCCGGCAACGCACGGTTTGGTGTCGGCAGCAGGCGGCCGCGCGGCAATTCCGGTACTTCTTCCTCGTCTTCGGGAACGGCTTGCTGCTGGCCACGGGGGACGCTGCCCGGAGGCCGCGGCTGATCGGAAAAGATATTGCCGATCTGCGCGTGCACCGGCGGCGCAAGCGAGATGGTGGCAAGGGCCACAAGGGCCGCAAAACCGTTCAGCAAAAGGGTTCGGATCATCTCGCGGATATTACAAGCGAATCGGGCGCGCGACACGGAAAACCTACCGCCGCGCGCAGGCTTTCCGGTTAACACGCCGAATACGGCGGGGAAAGGGCGGCCTTAAGCCGCGTCGGAAGGCTGGTCAGGCGATGCGACCGATGAAATAGTTCACCTGATCAAGTCCGCTCCGCAAGGTTCCAACCTCATGCCTGTCACCCTCGATCCCGATGCGGCCTTTGTCTACAAGGCTTTCCAGGATGCTGGCCGCCCGGCCTACGAGACGCTTTCGCCCGCAGAAGCGCGCGAATATTACCGGCAGGCCCGTTTTGTCACCAATCCCGAGCCGCCCCTGCTGAAATCGGTCGAACCGTTGGCGATCGAGACCACTGATGGCAGCATCCCGGCGCGCCTCTATACACCGAGGACGCTGCGGCAATCGAACGGCCTCGCGCCTTGCCTGGTTTTCTTTCACGGCGGCGGCTGGGTGATCGGCGATCTCGACACCCACGATGTCGCCTGCCGAAAACTCGCCGATGAGGGACATCTCCTCGTCATCTCGGTCGATTATCGGCGTGCCCCCGAACACAAGTTCCCGGCCGCTGTCGATGACGCTATCGCCGCAACCGCATGGATTGCCGATCACGCCAAGGAACTCGGCATCGATACCGCGCGCCTCTTCGTCGGTGGCGACAGCGCCGGCGGCAATCTTGCCGCGGTCGTCTCGATCGCGGCACGCGACGGCAACGGGCCTTCGATTTCGGGACAAGTGCTGGTCTATCCCGCGACCGATTTTGCGATGACGCATCCATCGCACCGCGAACCGGAGACCAGCATCCTGCTCACGCACACCGTGATCCGGTGGTTTCGCGATCACTATCTCAACAGCGCCGCCGACGCCGAAAATTGGCGCGCTTCCCCGGTGCGCGCCGAAACGCTGACGGGCTTGCCCCCGGCCTTCGTCTTGACCGCGGGCGCCGACCCCTTGCGCGACGAAGGTGAAGAATATGCAAGGCGGCTGGAAAAGGCCGGCGTGTCCGTGACGTACCGAACCTTTCCCGGCCAGTTCCACGGCTTCTTCACGATGGGCAAGCTTCTCGACCAGGCCAATGTCGCCGCGCGGGATATCGGCGCATGGCTCCGCGCGTTGAATTGAAGCGGGAGAGCGTTTTTCGAGCGAGGTGGGAACCGGCTCCCGTAAAGAAAACGCGTCAAAACCTGATAACACCTAGTGCGTGATCTGCCGCTCGCCCGGCTTGCAGGCGCCGAGCCGGCGCGAAACCGTCACGATATCGCTATCCGGAATAGGGACAGTCTTTCCATTGGGAATCTGGATAACCCCGCCCTTTGTTTGCACCTTGCTGGTGAAAGCATCGGGACCGGTTAGCGTGATCGTCCCGTTCGAGGTCAATGTACTTCCGTCGATGTTACATTCCATTGAATAGGAGCTGACGTCGCCGACGGTCTTGATGCCGTCGACCTTGCAACTGGCGCCGGGACCCTTCGACATCGATCGCGTCAGGAGATTCTCATCGAACGTCTCGTCAACGGGAAAACAGACGATCTGCGGCGGCCTGTCGCCGACGGTAATCTCCCACTCGCCCGCGTGCCTGACGGGCGCGGCGGAGGCGGTTGTTATGGAGATGGCGAACACGGCGGCAACCAATGCGATAGGTTTCAGCATGATGGTTTTCTTCCCCTGCCAAGGCGTCAAGCTCTGAAGATCGTTTTAAACCGGCAACAGATGAAATCGGCGTTCAGCTTCGACGATCAATTCGTCCGAGTATACGGACCACGACGCAGGCCCGCCATGCCAAACTGATGACGAATCATCTAGAGCCTTAGGGCATCGCCTCGATCCCCAGAGCGCCAATGAACCGCAGAGAACGCCGGGCCCGGAAATCGAACACGGAAGCTTCCGCGCTCACGCCCGCCGCGCAATGCGACGCCGGCCATCGTCATCTGCGGGCGGGACAAGCTCTCGAAGCCCAGCTTTGTTGCCAGAAATTGCTGGCGGCCGACCCCAATCACGCCGGCGCGCTGCACCTGATGGGCATGATTGCCTTTCAGAACAAGCAATACGATCACGCGCTGGAATGGATGGCCCGCGCCATCGCGCAAGGGCCCAAGCCGGATTATCTTGCAAGTCTTGGGGCCATCCTGTTGCGGCAGGGGCGGCAGGAGGAGGCGCTGAAAGCCTTCGACAAGGCCGTCCAGCTCAACCCTGACGATGCCGCGCTCTGGAAGCAGCTGGGCGACGCGCTCCTCCAACTACAGCGCCACGACCACGCGCTGCTGAGCTTCCAGCATGTGCTCAAGCTCGACCCCCGTCACCAGGACGCAGCCTACAAATGCGGCGTGCTGCACCAGGACGCCGGTCGGTTCGAAGAGGCTCTGACACATCTCGATATCTGCGACGAGCTGTTGCCCAACCACGCCCCAACCTTGCAAGCCCGCGCCCGCGCGCTGCTGAGCTTGAAGAGATTCGACGACGCCCTTGCCGACAATTTACGCGCCGAGGCGCTCGCGCCCGGCAATGCCGATACCCTGAACAATATCGGCGCCTGCCTGCAATCGCTCGGCCGCGAGGAAGAGGCGCTGGTCTGGTTCGATTCCGCGCTGGAGCGCCTGCCGGACTCCATCGAAATCCTCAACAACAAGGCCAACATCCTTCAGCAGTTGCAGCGGTTCGACGAGGCGCTCGCGCTCTACGATGACATCCGCGCCCGGCGTCTCAACAATGCGACGACCGACTGGAATTTGGCGCTGTTGCGAATGCTGCTGGGGGATTTTGAGGCCGGCTGGACCGGGCGCGAGGCGCGCTGGACCATACCCGGCCCCTCGCCCTATCCGAAGTTCAACCAGCCGATGTGGCTTGGCAAAGAGTCCATCGAGGGCAAAACCATTCTCATCCATGTCGATGAGGGATTGGGCGACACGATTCAATTCGTGCGTTACGTACCGATGGTCGCCGCGCGCGGGGCGCGCGTCATTCTGGTCGTCGAACGTCCGCTCGCCTCCCTGCTGTCGGGATTTCCCGGCGTCAGCCAGTGCCTCGCTTTCTCCGATACCCTGCCCGCCTTTGACATGCACTGCCCGTTCGGCAGCCTGCCGCTGGCCTTCAACACGCACCTCAATACCATTCCCGCAGAGACCGCCTATCTGCCCTCTCCGCAGCAGAACCGCGTTCAACAATGGAATGCGCGCCTTGGAGCTCACGACCGCCTGAGGGTCGGACTGGTCTGGTCAGGCAGCCGCACCCACCGCAACGATCACAACCGCTCGACGTCCTTGCAGGCTCTGTCGCGCATTCTCGACATCGATGCGGCCTTTGTCAGCCTTCAGAAAGATATCCGCGAGAGCGATCGGGCTGAACTCGCCAACAGCAACATCATCGACTTCACCGCCGAACTCTCCGATTTCGAAGACACGGCGGCGCTGGTGAAATGCCTTGATCTCGTGATTTCAGTCGACACCAGCGCAGCGCATCTCGCCAGCGCGCTCGGGTGTCCCACCTGGATCCTGTTGCCTTGGACGCCGGACTATCGCTGGTTGCTCGGCCGCGACGACAGCCCGTGGTATCCGACCGCGCGCCTGTTCCGCCAGGATGAAACGCGCAATTACGCACCCGTGCTCGATCGGGTGCGGGTCGAGCTGCTCAAGTTGGCAGCGGCGAAAGCGTCTTTATAGAAGCTCGTCGCTTACGCCCAGGCGAGGCCGCCGATGGCGATGCCTTCGTGATCGTCATTCCCTCGGAGGGGGTGGCATTTGTCTATTAAGACCAGTAGATTGTGAGGAAAGGTTGATTTCGAATTCCAAGACTTGCGATTCCAAGATTTGGGATTCCAAGTCGGAACCGTCAAGCAGATCGCGGCACATGATTGAGATGAACGAACGAGCCAAACTCTCGCTGCCCGGCGGCCAGGCGCGCGTGCTGCTGCACTCCTGTTGCGCGCCTTGTTCCGGCGAAGTGATGGAAGCGATGCTTGCTTCCGGCATCGATTACACGATCTTCTTTTACAATCCGAACATCCACCCGCAAAAAGAATATCTGCTGCGCAAGGACGAGAATGTCCGCTTCGC
>NZ_JBAVCF010000585.1:0-1635 GCF_049586575.1 Bradyrhizobium sp. | reverse complement strand
CCAAAGGACCGGAGCTGCGTTTCATCCGCGATCTCGTCAAGGCGAGCGGGCTGCGGACCCGGCTGGTCGATGTTTCGACCAGCGGCAAGGCCGCGACCACCGACGTCACCGCGCAGGAAATCGCGCTCAACCATTCGCGGGGCGGGCCCGGCGTGTTCAACGGCGACCGCGGCGCCTCGGTCGGCGCAATGGCGGAGGCTTTCGAGGCCTGGATCAAGCGGCAGACCGATGTTGCCGGCATCATCAGCGCCGGCGGCTCGGGCGGTGCCTCGATCGTGGCGCCGGGCATGCGCGCCCTGCCGATCGGCGTGCCCAAGGTCCTGATCTCCTCGATCGCCTCGGGCGATGTCGGCCGCTATGTCGGTCCCGCCGACATCACCATGATATATTCGGTCACCGACGTCCAAGGCATCAATTCGATTTCGCGCCAGGTGCTCGGCAACGGCGCGCAGGCCGTGATCGGCATGGTGAAGTCGCGGCTTGGCGACGGTGTCGCAGCGCCTGCCGCGACCGATCTCCCCGCGGTGGGCCTGACAATGTTCGGCGTCACCACGCCGTGCGTGCAGCAGATCTCGGCTGAACTCTCGAAGGAGTGGGAGTGCCTGGTCTTCCACGCCACCGGCGTCGGCGGCCAATCGATGGAGAAGCTGGTCGATTCCGGCCTCTTGGCCGGCGCGATCGACCTCACCACCACGGAAATCTGCGATCTCCTGATGGGCGGCGTATTCCCCGCCACCGAAGACCGTTTCGGCGCCTTCATTCGCGCCCGCCTGCCCTATGTCGGATCGGTCGGCGCGCTCGACATGGTCAATTTCGGCGCCAGGGACACCGTGCCGCTGGCCTATTCCGGCCGCCGCCTGCAGGTTCACAATCCTCAGGTGACTTTGATGCGCACCACGCCGGCGGAAAACGACGCCATGGGCCGATGGATCGGCGAGCGCCTCAACCGCATGGATGGGCCGGTGCGCTTCTTCCTGCCCGAAGGCGGCGTCTCCGCGCTCGATGCGCCAGGCCAGCCGTTCCACGATCCCGAAGCCGACGCCGCCCTGTTCCGCGCCCTCGACCAGACGGTGCGCCAGACCACCAACCGTCAGCTGATCCGCATCAAGCGCCACATCAACGATCCCGAATTCGCCTCCGCCGTCGTCGCCGCGTTTCGCGCACTGCACGGTCGCGCAGGCACCCGCAGACGCGCGGCGAGGTAGCCATGGCCAGATTTGAACGTTCAGCCCTGCTCGAGAAATTCCGCGCCATGGTGGCGCGCGGCGAGCCGATCATCGGCGGCGGCGCCGGCACCGGGCTGTCCGCCAAATGCGAGCAGGACGGCGGCGCCGACCTGATCGTGATCTACAATTCCGGCCGTTATCGCATGGCCGGCCGAGGCTCGCTTGCCGGCCTGCTCGCCTATGGCGACGCCAATGCCATCGTGGTCGAGATGGCGCGCGAAGTGCTCCCGGTGGTGCAGCGAACACCGGTGCTCGCCGGCGTCAACGGCACCGATCCGTTCCGGCGGATGGACGTCTTCCTCGCCGAGATCAAGGCGCTTGGGTTTTCCGGCGTCCAGAACTTCCCGACCGTCGGCCTGATCGACGGCACCTTCCGCGCCAATCTCGAAGAGACCGGGATGTCGTATGC
>NZ_JBAVCF010000584.1:0-6758 GCF_049586575.1 Bradyrhizobium sp. | reverse complement strand
GGGCGCTTTGTCGTCCATGGCCAGCACGACCGGGCCAAGGTCACCGCCAACCGGCTCGGAATCGAGATCGAGGCGGCGCTGGCCTTCGGCACCGGCCATCACGGCACCACCCGCGGCTGCCTGTTGCTGCTCGGCGAGGTCCTGAAAGCCTACCAGCCCCGCCGGGTGCTTGATCTTGGCACCGGCACCGGCGTGCTGGCGATCGCGGCCGCGAAGGCGCTGCGGGAGAAGGTGCTGGCGAGCGATATCGATGCGCTTTCCGTGAAGGTTGCGGCCGAGAACGCCCGGCAGAACGGCGTCGGCCCACTGGTAGAGGTGGCGTGGGGCAACGGTTTTGCGGCGCCCTTGCTGCGGCAACGACGGCCATTTGACCTGATACTGGCCAATATCCTCGCTAATCCGCTGCGGCAGATGGCAACCCCGATGTCCCGGCATCTGGCGGGCGGGGCGCGGCTCATCCTCTCGGGGCTATTGTCGGCGCAGGCGCCTTCCGTGATTGCGGCCTATCGTGCGCGCGGGCTCATTCTGGAGCGGCAGATCCGGATCGAAGGCTGGAGCAGCCTTTTGCTGCACAAGGCGCGGTGAGGTGCTGCTATTCCACCGGCTTCCGCGGCGACGGGTTGCCGGCCTTTTCCTCGATAGCCGTGCGCTTGACGCGCGCCTCGACAAAACGATCCAGAAACTGAACGATGACGTTGCGCGGCTTTTCGGCGGCAGGCGCCGACGAAGGCACGCTGAGCGGCGGCGTAATCTTCTCAAAGGTGAAGACGGGCATGTTAATCCCTCGACGCTGGTGACGAAACGCCCTTGGAACTGCCTTGGAATTCCACCCGAAAGATTTCTTCCTGAACCTTCATAACAGTTGGCGTCATGAAACGTTCAAACCCGTCTAACGCAGGTGCAGCAATTCAATCACAATAAGTTCCGAATCGGAAGCAAATTGAGTCGATTGCCGAGCCCTCTCCCACAATCCTAGTATCGCCCGATGTTTGAAGCGCTGTTCCAGACGTTCGAAGAGCCCGAGACCGGGGTCGCCTTGACCGCGCGCCTGTCCGCATTTCGCGAGGAGTTGACGAAGCGCAACCTGAGCGGATTCGTGGTTCCGCGCGCTGACCAGCAGCAGAACGAATATGTCCCTCCCTCCGAGGAGCGGCTGGCCTGGCTCACCGGTTTTACCGGATCCGCCGGCCTCGCGGTGGTGCTTTCCGCCGAGGCTGCGGTGTTTGTCGACGGACGCTACACGCTGCAGGCGGGCAAGCAGGTCGACGCCAAGGCCTGGCGCGTCGAGCCGCTGGTCGATCCGCCGCCGGAGACCTGGCTGGCGCAACATCTAGCCGCCGGCGACCGCCTCGGCTTCGATCCCTGGCTGCACACGACCGCAGCGGCTGAAAAGCTTAGCCAGGCTTGCGAAAAAGCCGGCGCGGAGCTGGTCGCGGTCGACAGCAACCCGGTTGATGCCGTTTGGACCGAGCGCCCCGCTCAGCCACTCGCCCCCGTCACTTTGCACGGCCGGCAATTTTCGGGCGAGCTTGAGGCCGACAAGCTGAAACGGATTGAGGCCGAAATCGCCAAACTCAATGCCGATGCCCTGGTGCTGTCGGATAGCCACGCGGTGGCCTGGACCTTCAATATCCGCGGCGGCGACGTCGCCCATACACCGCTGCCGCTGTCCTATGCGCTGGTGCCCAAAAGCGGCCAGCCGACGCTATTCATCGATCATCGCAAACTGTCGAACAGCGTCCGCGATCATCTCGAACAGACCGCCACCGTCGTCGAGCCCGCCGCGCTGAGCTCGAAACTGATCGAGATGTCGAAGAGCGGCGCTAGAATCGCGCTCGACGGCGCGACCGCGGCCGACGCCCTGACCCGGCTGATTTCGTCGGCCGGCGGCAAGCCATTGCGCGGCAGCGATCCCGTCAGCCTTTTGAAAGCGGTCAAGAACGACACCGAGATTGCCGGCACGAAGGCCGCGCACCGGCGCGACGCGGTCGCGCTCGCGCGCTTCCTTGCCTGGGTCGACCGCGAAGCGCCCTCTGGCCATCTCACCGAAATCGACGCGGTCGAGGCGCTGGAAACCTTCCGCCGCGAAACCGGCGCGCTGAAGGACGTCTCCTTCCCGACCATTTCCGGCACCGGCCCGAACGGCGCCATCGTGCACTACCGCGTCACCCGCAAGAGCAATCGCCGCATCGCGCGCGGCGATCTGCTGTTGATCGATTCCGGCGCGCAATACGAGGACGGCACCACCGACGTCACCCGCACGATCGCGATCGGCGAGCCGACGCTCGAAATGCGCGATCGCTTCACCCGCGTGCTGCGCGGTCACATCGCGATTGCGCGTGCGCTGTTTCCCGACGGCACTACCGGCGCGCAGCTCGACACCCTGGCGCGACAATATCTGTGGCAGGCCGGCGTTGATTTCGAACACGGCACCGGACACGGCGTCGGCAGTTACCTCTCGGTGCATGAAGGCCCCGCGCGGATCTCGAAACTCGGCGCCACGCCGCTGAAGCGCGGCATGATCCTCTCCAACGAGCCCGGCTATTATAAGACCGACGGCTTCGGCATCCGCATCGAAAATCTCGAACTTGTCGTCGCCGCCGAGGTCGCGGGCGCGGAAAAACCCGTCAACGCATTCGAAACGCTCACGCTGGCGCCGATCGATCGCCGCCTGGTCGATCTCAACATGCTGACGGGCGACGAATTGAGCTGGCTCAACGAGTACCATGAACGCGTCCGCCACGCCGTACGCGGCCATGTCGACGACGCCACCAAGGCCTGGCTCGACGAGGCCACCGCGCCGCTGTCGTTGTAGCGACAGGTGTCATACCCCGCGACCCGTCTACGCCAAGGCTTCGCCGGGGTTTGGTGCGAGGGCCGCCGAAGCTTCAGCGAAGGCGGCAGGCCGCGTATCCAGTACGCTGCGGCTTCTCGATCTATCGCAGCCGCCTCCGGAATACTGGATCACCCGCTTTCGCGGGCGATGACGGAGGGAAGAACCATTCCCTGACGACAGGCCCGGTTGCACGTAGCGCATCCCGGAAAGCGAATGGCCGTATTCCGAAACACCGGTATTCGCGGCGCGCCGAATAACGCTAGAAGTGAATCATGGAATTTCGCGCAAAGCCAATTCCGCCAGACGGTTCGGATGTCTGGAAACGCATGCGCCGGGAACGGATTCAAATGCACGGCGTCGCAGGCAGACCAGAAATCGCGGCAGAGGCGAATGGGGCGGCGGCGCGGGCGATGCTGTTGCTCCTGGTCGCGATGACCGGCGTGGCGCCGATCTCGCTCTACATGCTGGTGCCCGCGCTGCCGCTTCTCGCCACCAGCTTCAACAGCGACATTTCCATCGCGCAGATGACGGTGTCGCTTTACATGGTCGGTATCGCCTGCTCACAGATCCTGATGGGACCGCTCTCCGATCGCTTTGGACGGCGGCCGGTATTGCTGGCGGGCCTTGGCCTGATGGTGGTGGCAAGCGCGGCCTGCATTTTCGCCGACAGTCTGCCCGAACTGATCGCGGCGCGCTTCTTCCAGGCGCTTGGCGGGGCGACCGGGATGGTGGTGAGCCGCGCCATCATCCGCGACCTCTATCACCGCGAGCGCATCTCCTCCATGATCAGCCTCGTGATCGCGGTGATGATGATCGCGCAGATGTTGAGCCCGCTGACCGGCGGCCTGCTCGAGACCGCGTTCGGCTGGCGCGCGATCTTCTACGTCATCACGGCCATGTCGCTCGTCGTGGCAATCTCGATCGCGCTTATCTTGCCGGAAACGCGCCGCGTTCGCCTCGCCACGGGCGGCTTTCGCGGCGATGTCGGCAGTCTCCTGACCAGCCGCGCCTTCATCGGCTACGTGCTGTGCCAGGTGCTGGCCTCGCAGATCATTTTCGCCTTCGCCGGCGGCGGTCCCTACATCGTGGTGACCCAGATGGGCCGCACCGGCGCCGAATATGGCGCGTGGTTTGCGACCACCGGGTTTGCCTACCTGATCGGCAATCTCTGCTGCGTGCGCTTTTCGCCGCGCTACCAGCTGGAAAAGCTGATCTGGTTCGGACTCGCCCTGCAAGTCGCCGGCAGTCTTTTGAATCTGGTCTGGGGCCTCACCGGCATCAACCAGGCGCCATCCTGGCTGTTCGGCACCCAGATGATCGTGATGTTCGCCAATGCGTTTGTGATGTCGAATTCGGCCGCGGGCGCCATCAGCGTTCGCCCGGACGCCGCCGGCACCGCCTCCGGCGCGATGGGATTCCTGCAAATGGGACTCGGCTCGTTCCTGTCGCAGTTCGGCGCCTATCTCGGCGGCCACTTCACGACGCCGGCGCCGTTGAATGCCGCCGTGTTTGCACTCTCCCTCGCCTGCGTCTCGACGATGGTGTTTCTGATTCCGCGGCGTGATGTCGTCGTCAGCGAGGAACTGATCGAACAGGCGGAAGAAGAAACCGGGATGGTGTGAGATTTTACTCCCCGACCAGCTTCAGCCACTCGTCCTCGGTCAGCACCGCGACGCCGTGCTTCTTGGCTTCCGCCAGCTTTGAGCCTGCGCCGGGACCGGCGACGACATAATCGGTCTTCTTCGATACCGAGCCCGCCGCCTTGGCGCCGAGACGTTCGGCCATTGCCTTGGCCTCGTCGCGCGTCATCTTCTCCAGCGATCCCGTGAACACCACCGTCTTGCCTGCCACGGCCGAATTGCTCTTCGGCTTCTCGGCATCGAGGATCGTCACCTCGCGCGTCAATCGCTCGACGATGCCGCGGTTATGGCTTTCACCGAAATAGGCCTTGATGCTCGCGATTACCGTGTCGCCGATCTGGTCGAGCGCATCCATCTCGGCGATGGTTTCCTCATCGTCCTTGGCGACCTTCAGGCAGGCGTCGTGGAAGGCGTCCCACGAGCCATAGCCGCGGGCGAGCGCCAGCGCCGTAGTCTCCCCGACATGGCGCATGCCGAGCGCATAGATGAAGCGCTCCAGCGCGATGCGCCGCCGCCCCTCGATCGCCGCGAACAGGTTACGCACGGAAGTTTCGCCGTAGCCTTCGATCGCTTCGAGCTTGAGTTTGTTGTTGCGCTTTTGCAGCGTGAAGATCTCGGCAGGCTCCCTCACCCATCCCTCATCAAAGAAATATTGAAGCTGCTTCTCGCCAAGGCCGTCGATGTCGAAGGCGCGCCGCGACACGAACAGTTTCAAGTGCTCGATCTTCTGGTAGGGGCAGGCGAACTCGCCGGTGCAGCGGGCGCGCGAGCCCTCCTCGCCGGTCGCGGTTTCCTCGCGCACCACCTCGGTGTGCAGCGGGCACGGACATTTCTTCGGAAAGCGAAATTCTTTTGCGTCTTTGGGCCGCTTGTCGATCAGGACATCGACCACCTGCGGAATCACGTCGCCGGCGCGCTGGACCACGACCGTGTCGCCGATCCGGATATCGCGGCCTTCGCGCAATTGCTCGCCATCGCCGCCGATGCCCCTGATGTAATCCTCGTTATGCAGCGTGACGTTCTGCACGATGACGCCGCCGACGCCGACCGGCTCGAGCTTGCCGACCGGCGTGAACGAGCCGGTGCGCCCGACCTGGATTTCGATATCCTTCAGCACCGTCACCGCGCGCTCGGCCGGAAACTTGTGCGCGATGCCCCAGCGCGGCGTGCGCGAAACGAAACCCAGACGTTCCTGCCAGTCGAGCCGGTCGACCTTGTAGACGACGCCGTCGATATCGTAATCGAGCCTGGCGCGCTGTTGCTCGATCCTGCGATGAAACGCGATCAATTGCTCGACCGAGTGGCAGATCTTGGTCAGCGGATTGGTCTTGAAGCCGCACTGCTCGAACCAGCCGATCATGCCGCTCTGCGTGTCCTCCGGCATGTCGCTCATATCGCCCCATGCATAGGCGAAGAAGCCGAGCGGACGCGAGGCGGTGATCGAGGGATCCTTCTGACGCAGCGATCCGGCCGCCGAATTGCGCGGATTGGCGAAGATCGTGTCGCCGGCGGCCTTCTGCCGCTCGTTGAGCGCCAGAAAGGCCTTCTTGGTCATATAGACTTCGCCGCGCACCTCGCAAATTGAAGGCACCTTACGGCCCTTCAGCTTCTTCGGCACGTCTTCCAGCGTACGGATATTGGCGGTGACGTCTTCGCCTTCCGCGCCGTCCCCGCGCGTGGCCGCGGTGACGAGTTCGCCGGCCTCGTAACGCAGCGACATCGAGAGCCCGTCGATCTTCGGTTCGGCGGAAAAGTCGATCCGCTCCTCCTCGGAAAGTTTTAGAAAGCGGCGGATGCGGCCGACGAAATCGACGACATCTTCCTCGGCAAAGGCGTTGTCGAGCGACAGCATCGGCACCGCATGGCGGACTTTCCTGAATCTTCCGGATGGCGCCGCACCCACCTTCTGCGACGGCGATTCAGCGCTGACGAATTCCGGAAAGCGTTTCTCGATGGCGTTGAAGCGCTGGCGCAGCGCATCATACTCGGCGTCTGAAACCTTCGGCGCGTCGTCCTGGTAATAGGCCTTGTCGTGACGCTCGATCTCAAGGGTCAGCCTGACGTGCTCGACCTTCGCCTGAGCCTTGGTGAGGTCGGCGACGTCGGGAAGTTTCTTGGGTTTTGCTTTCGTTGCCATGGCGGGACGCTGGTCTATGCCGTCGCGGCCTTGAGCAGCCGCTCGGCGGCCGCCCGCGCCTCGGCGGTGATCTCCGCGCCGGCGAGCATGCGGGCGATTTCCTCTCGGCGGTGATCGGCCGCGAGCGCATTGACGCGGGTGGCGA
>NZ_JBAVCF010000583.1:0-2780 GCF_049586575.1 Bradyrhizobium sp. | reverse complement strand
CAGGCTCAGTTGGCCGCGCTACCAGCCGGCTCCCCTGGCGAAGAAAACAATTGGCTGGCTTGCGGTGGAGTCGATCAGCCGACCGCCAAGCTGGGTGCGCTTGCCGCCGATCTGCGAGCTAAAATCGAGGATGTCTGGAAAGTGCCAGAAGTCTGTCGGTTTTTGATGGCTAACCACTGGCCGCGAACAGGTCCCAACGGCCTGGCAGACCCTTCAACTCGAATGAACCGCGCTCCGCGAATTTCAGCCCAGCGCCTGCGACGAGATCGGTGACGACACGCGACACCAACACTTCGTCGGAGCCGGAATGCGACATGACGCGCGCGGCCGCATGCACGGCGATGCCGCCGATGTCGTTACCCCTGACCTCGATTTCACCAGTGTGCAGACCGGCCCGAAGCGGCAGACCGATCTCCTTCGCCGCCGAACGGAAGGCTAGTGCGCACCGCACTGCACGGCCTGGACCGTCGAAAGTCGCCAGAATGCCATCACCGGTACTTTTCACCAGATGGCCACGATGCTTGTCGACAGCCTGCTGCGCGAGTTGGTCGTGCTCGTCGAGCAGGCGGCGCCAGCGCTGGTCACCCATCTCGGCGGCGCTTCGCGTCGACTCGACGATGTCGGTGAACAGAACGGTCGCGAGCACGCGCTCGAACTCGGCCGTGCCGTGATCGCGATGGCCGGTAATGAATTCCTCGATATCACCGAGTTTATTTTCGGGATCGCCGGTCCAGAACCCGTGGTCCCCGGTCGGGTATTCGATGTACTTCACGCCCGGAATCGCTGCCGCGAGGTTACGGCCGAATTCGACGGGAACTTGAAGATCGGCCTTGCTGTGGAGCACCAGCGTCGGCACCTGAAGCGTCGGCAGAATTGCGGTGACATCGATCTGGCGATTGAGCTGCAGTATCGTTCGCAACGCGCCGGGGCTGCTCGCCAGCCGCTCGAACTTTCCGAATTGCGCTATTGCCGCTGGCTTACCCGCCTCGCTGGGAGCGACCCTTTTGATCAATTCGCCGGTACCCCATTGGCTTACGATTTGTTCGAGCCGTCCCTCCCATGCATCATGCGAGACCCGATCTGCCGATCGGCTGAAACAGCCAATCAGAACAAGATGCGATACGCGCTCGGGATATGTGGCGGCGAAAAGGATGCTCATGCAACCGCCTTCGGAGAACCCGACTAGCGCAGCGCGCTTCGAGCCGATCGCATCCTGGATCGCGCGAACATCGTCCATCCGCACTTCCAGCGACGGTGCGCCGGACATGCGATCCGACAGCCCCTGCCCCCTTTTGTCGAACGTCACCACGCGCGCGAAGCTTGCCAGGCGCCGCAAAAAAGTGGTGAAACCGGCCAGTTCGTGCACAAATTCGATATGCGAAAAGAAGCCGGGCACAAAAATCAAGTCGATCGGTCCGTCGCCCATCACCTGGTAGGCGATGCTGACATCGCCGTTTTGTGCGTACCGCGTGTCGGGCTGCTTGAAATCGGTCATCGAGCGAACCTCGGAGCCGATCCATTGTTGCCGCCGGAATAGCGAAGATCAACCTGTACTCTTCTGTACTCTTACCCGATCGTTTGCCTTTAGGTCTCCTGCCGGGTAAGCGGACGTAGTTCAGCCTGAACTGCCGGGCTCTACCCGCAACAGCGGACATCGCAGGCCAAGAGCCACTTGCGGACACCGCGGGTAGCGGCATCGGACGTCCAAAATGAGCAAGAACCAGACGTTCGATGGATCGAACAAGGGCCGGCCGCGCGGTACTCTTCGTCAGCGGAATGGTTGCGAAGGCGGAGGATGACATGCGTGTCGCGGTGATGGCAACGGGTGCCCTGGGAGGTTATTTTGGAGCGCGCATGGCTGCGGCGGGGCACGATGTGTTCTTCATCGCACGCGGCTCCAACCTTGAGGCAATCGAGAAAAACGGTCTCAAGATCGAGAGCGTGCATGGCGATCTTCACCTGCCTAAACCCAATGTGACTGATGATCCCCGCAAAGTCGGCCCGGTCGATATCGTGCTGTTCGCGGTCAAGCTTTGGGACAGCGAGAAGGCGGCAGTGCAGGCCCTTCCCTTGATCGGATCCCAAACCCGGGTGATCCCGCTGCAAAACGGCGTGGATAGCACAGAGCGGATCGCTCCGATTCTAGGCACCGACAATGTGGTCGCTGGAAGTGCCTATATTGCGACCGTGCTGTCCGCACCTGGCGTCGTCACCCACACCAGCGAGTTCGCGCGCATGGTCTGCGGGCGAACCGACGGTAAAGCAGATGGACAACTCAGGTCCTTTGCCGACGCCGCTCGTGCGGCCGGCATCGATATCACGGTATCCGACGCGATCGACCGGGAGCGCTGGCAGAAATTTGTGTTTCTCGTCGGATTGTCGGGCGCGACCGCTACGACCCGCCAGCCGCTGGGGCCCATTCTGGCTGACCCGGATACGCGAGCATTTTTTTACAGCCTGATGCGCGAAGTGGTCGCGGTCGGTCGCGCCAGGGGCGTCTCGATACCGGAGGACTTTGCGGAGGACAGAATGAAATTCGCCGACGCATCGCCGCCCACCTTCAAGGCTTCCATGCTGCACGATCTTGAACGTGGCAACCGGCTCGAGCTGGACTGGCTTGCCGGGAAGATCGTCGAGTTCGGGCGCACACTTGGCGTACCGACGCCAGCCAACAATGCGGTCTATGCCATGCTCAAGTTGCACCGAATGGGTAAACAAGCTCGCGCCAGCTGAGCGGAGCATCCGCGTTGGGTCTTAAGCGCCCGTCGGCGCCGATAGCC
>NZ_JBAVCF010000582.1:0-4464 GCF_049586575.1 Bradyrhizobium sp. | reverse complement strand
GTCAGATGTTCGACCTTCTTGGCGGTCAGTTTGCCGTAGCCCCTCGCCATCTCGTTCTAGGACTTCGCCTATCCCCTACATACACCTTTACATACACTTGGGCGTGAGATTTGGCGAGACGAGATGGAATTGAATGGAACGCCAAAATCCACACAAGTTGCTGGTATCGCAGCTCTTTGTGTCAGGAATTGGGGCTGAATGAAGCTTTCTGGAACGACCTTCTGGCGGAGAGGGAGGGATTCGAACCCCCGATAGGCTTGCACCTATGCCGCATTTCGAGTGCGGTGCATTCAACCACTCTGCCACCTCTCCAGGCGCAAATCAGGACAAATCAGCGCCCTGAGGTCGAGCGAGTTCTAGGCGAGGAAGGCTGGCCAGACAAGGCGCGCGGGCCCTAAAAATTTCAGAGTAAGCCACCGCGCGGCCCCGAAAGGGGGTGGGACCGCCAGACGCGGAAAACACCGGCGGTCCCGTGTCGCGTCATTGAAATTGCGGGCCTGGAAGTGCGGCTTCGCGGGCCTGCCTGAGCGACGAGGGGACCGTAGCGATCCGCTCGCGCGCGGCAACGCGATCTCGATTTTAACCTAACCGCTCAAGGTTACCGGCGCGAAACGCACTTCTCATTCCTTGTTCTTTTTCTCTTTCTTGTCGTCGTCGCGCTTTTCTTCTTTTTCCTTGTCCTTGCGGCGGTTGGTAAAGCGCGCATTGCCCAATCCCGTGCCGATGGTCAAAACGCCCCAGTGCTCGACGTTCTGCATGAACGGGACTTCCGACAGCCCTTGCGCGACCCCATCGTTATGCATCAACAGCGCGGTATCATGATTGCCGATCTCCGGGATCGCCTCGACCAGGCTCGCCGGCAGGTTGAATTTGCTGCTCTCCCAATTGCCGGGCAGGTTCTGCGCGCCCTTGGCAATCGAGCCATCCTCTTCGATCACGCCTGGACACGATATCCCGATGAAGGGCGCGAGCTTGAGCCCTTCTCCCTCGGCCTCGTCAATCAGGCCCTTGAGCATTTTGACGAGCCGTTTGACGGCGCCTTCCCGTGTCGGCTCGTCGTCAGCATGGCGCCAGAGCTCCGAATGCCGAACCGAGGCCTTTGACAGGTCGGGAGCTTTCTTCCACCGCGTTTCGACCAGGCCGCAGCGGATATTGGTGCCGCCGATGTCGACCGCGAGAATGCTGTCATGGGCCTCGAAGATCCATGACGGCGCCAGATGCAGGCAGCCGATCAGGCCGGCCTCGTCGGGGTCGAAACGAATTGGCCACAAATCGACCTTGAAGCCCTCGGCCTTGAGCAGGATATCGGTGCGCGCGATCGCCAATTCGCCGACCCTGCTCTGCCGAAAGCCACCGCCGACAACGATGCGTTCGGTATCGGCCCACGCCTTGGTCTTCAGAAAACGCGACGTCACATAGGCCAGTTCGCGCGCGAATTCCTCTATCGCGCCATGAACCAGCGCTGCGGCGCCGATATCGTCGCCGACGAGCGCCTCGTCGAGCTCGCTTTTGCTGAATTTCTCGGCGGATTTCCCGCCGAGTGGATCGTCGCCATTTTTCTTCAGCGGCTTGCGCAGACCGTCCAGGATCTTGCGGAAAGCCCCCTTGCTGGCGCGGTCGCCAAGGAAGCCGTCGTCATACTTCAGTTCGATATTGAAACTATCGACGTCCACCGAAGGCAGACGGGAAGCGCCATGCCGGCCAATGCCGATGGTGGTCAGTGTATCCTCAGCCATTATTTTCCCCGCCGGGTGCCAGAATGGGGGGACAACCTTCGGGGAACCCGTTGGTTTCACAGGCAGGTAAGTCGTCCTTTTTGGCCTCGAATCCTGCTATTTCGACCGGTTTTCGGGCCACTTTGCCTTGACTTGGGGGCTTGAGCGGCTATAAGTCCGGCACCCGGCGCGGGAGGTTTCTCGCGCTGTTTGTTTTTGCGCAGATTCCTTTCAGGGCCTCGACATTTAAAGGTTTTGGCCCGGTCGCGCGGAAATTGAACCCATAACGACTGTAGAAAAAGCCGGCCCGGATCCGTCCGAGGCCGGGATCGAACACGAAGGAATAAAACGATGTTCGCAGTCATCAAAACCGGCGGCCGGCAATACCGCGTCGTTCCGGATGATGTGCTCGAAATTGGCAAGATCGCCGGCGAAGTCGGCACGATCGTGCAGCTTGGCGAAGTGTTGCTGGTTGGCGGCGAGTCTCCGATGCTTGGTACGCCCACGGTTGCCGGCGCTTCCGTTGCGGCCGAAGTGCTGGATCACAAGCGCGGACCGAAGGTCATCGCGTTCAAGAAGCGCCGGCGCAAGAACTCGCGCCGCAAGCGCGGCTATCGCGACGAGATCACGGTGCTTCGCATCACCGAGATCCTGACCAACGACAACAAGCCGACCATCGGACCGCGCCCGAAGCGCGAGAAGGTCGTGGCGAAGCCCGCCGATGATGCCGACGAGGCGCCGGAGGCCTCCAAGAAGGCAGCGCCGAAGAAGCCGGCCGCCAAAAAGGCTGCGGCAAAAGCGCCCGCCAAGAAGGCGCCGGCCAAGAAGGCCGCCGCGAAAGGCAAAAGTAAGAAGTGACACGCTTCAGATCAGCGTGACATAAAGTGAAATGAATTCGTCAAGGAATTGATCTAGAGATCAGTTAGAGGTTGGAGACGGGCCATGGCTCACAAAAAAGCAGGCGGTTCATCACGTAACGGCCGTGATTCAGCGGGCAAGCGCCTTGGGATCAAGGCCTATGGCGGCGAACATGTGATTCCCGGCAACATCATTGCGCGTCAGCGCGGCACCACCTGGCACCCCGGCCTTAATGTCGGCATGGGTACCGACCATACTCTCTTCGCCAAGGTAGAGGGCCGTGTCGAATTTCGTGCGAAAGCCAATGGTCGCACTTTCGTATCGGTGATTCCGGTGACGGAAGCCGCGGCCGAGTAAACGGTGGAACAACGAGATTCCGCCGGGTCCTGTTGAACCGGCGGAGCGCTTGAAGGCTCCAAGGGGAGGCGGGAAACCGGCCTCCCTTTTTTGTTGCGTGGCTTCCAAACAGGAAGAGCGCGGCAAGTCCCGAGAGTTTTTAGCTCAAGGAGCCCTTAGATGCTGCAGGATATCCCGCCCCGAATGCTGCGCGAGGCAGGACGTTGCATCCTCGAGACCGAACGGCTGACGCTGCGCAAGCCGACGCTCGCGGACGTCAACGCAATTGCGCGTCTCGCCGACGATCGCCGCATTGCCGAGAATAGCCGCCGCCTGCCGCACCCCTATTCGCAAGGGGACGCGGTCGAATTCGTGCGCGGCATCGCAGGTAGCCGCGAGACGGCTTTCCTGATCGAAAGGGATCACACGCCGATCGGCATGGTGGGGGTCGACTGGCGCGAGCCGGAAATGCCGGAACTCGGTTACTGGCTAGGCGTCGAATATTGGGGCCAGGGTCTGGCCACCGAAGCCGCGCGCGCGACGATCGATTTCACCTTCGAGCAGTTCGACGTCGCACACATGCGCTCCGGCGCCCGCGTCGCTAACCCGGCCTCCCGTAACGTGCTGGAGAAATGCGGCTTCCAGTGGAGCGGCGTCGAGCTGCATCGCTTCGAGTCGCTGGGATCATCGACCCCTGTCGATTGTTTCCGCCTGACGCGCAGCATCTGGGCTTCGCTGAAGAACTGGGGCAATTCGACGCGGCGCGCCTGATAATCCGGTTTGAATCCTATACGGGCGGGCTGACCACGGATTCGGCCCGTCCCAGCTCCCGCTCGCGCAGGAAGATATAAAGCCCCGCGCCGATGATGATCGCGGCGCCGAGCGCCATCGGCGGCGATGGCACATCGCCGAATACTAGATAGCCGAACATCACCGCCCAGAGGATCATCGTGTATTGGTACGGCACGATCGTGGAGGCCGGCGCGAGCTTCAGTGAACGGTTGACGCACAAGAGGGCGCAAACCGAAATCGCGCCGGCGGCAAAGAAAAGGCCGAGGCTGGCCCATGTCGGCGTGACCCAGCCGATCGGCGCGATCACGAGACCAAACAACCACGCCGCCACGAACTGTCCCGAGGCCAGCACGATATCGGGCGTGGCGCGCAACAGGCGCGTGGTCAGCAGCGAGCAGGAAAAGGCCAGGCTGCCGGCCAGCGCGATCACGGCAGGCCCGCTGACGGTTCGCGCCGAGGGCCGAAGCGCGATCAGCACGCCGCCAAATCCAATCAGGATCGCGCTCCAGCGTCGCCAGCCGACCTGCTCGCGCAGAAAGATCGCCGACAACGCCGTGACGAAAATCGGCGTCGCCAGATAATAGGTGACGACGTCAGCGAGCGGCAGATAGACAGTTGCAAGAAAGAACGCGGCGATCTCGAAGGTCGACAATACAAGGCGCAGAAACTGCAGCCGGGGCCGCTCAATTCGCCGGAATTCATGGCGCTGCCACCATATCGACGGCGCCAGGAGGGCGAGCGCCGCGCAGGCGCGCAGCAGCAT
>NZ_JBAVCF010000581.1:0-3266 GCF_049586575.1 Bradyrhizobium sp. | reverse complement strand
CGAAAAAGCATGTCATAAAACGGCATCAGGAAACCTCTTCCCAAGCATGCGAGAAGGAAACGACGAGGTGAACCCGACCACCCACCAACCGCCGCAGATGGCGAAGGCCAACGGTATCGAGCTCTGTTACGAGACGTTTGGTGACCCCTCCGCGGAACCGCTGATCCTGATCATGGGTCTGGGCGCCCAGATGATTCATTGGGACGACGATTTTTGCCGGCAACTCGCCGCGCGCGGCTTCCGCGTGATCCGATTTGACAATCGCGACATCGGCCAATCCAGCCGGCTCTCCGGCGGAAAGCCCTTGACGGCGCTTGAGATGCTCAAGTTGCGTTTCCTGAAAATCCCGGTAAAGGCGCCGTACCGATTGCGCGACATGGCGGAAGATACGGTCGGCCTGATGGATACGCTCGGCATTGCATCCGTCCATCTGGTCGGCGCCTCCATGGGCGGCATGATTGCCCAGGAGATCGCGATTTCGTTTCCGCAACGTGTGCGTTCGCTTACCTCCATCATGTCCACCACCGGCAATCCGAAAATTCCCCCGCCGACGCGCGAAGCCATGGCCGTGCTGATGGCGCCACCGCCAAAGTCGCGGGAGGAGTTTCTCGAGCGTTTCGACAAGACCTGGAAAATCCTTCGCGCAGGCTCATTCCCGGAAGATGAGGCGCTTGATCGCGGCCGTGCCGAGCGGACCTTCGCGCGCGGCCTCAATCCGGCCGGCGTCGGCCGACAGCTCCGCGCTATCCTCGCCTCCGGCAGCCGCAAAGAGCGGCTTCGTACGGTCAAGACGCCGACGCTCGTCATCCACGGCACCGTCGATCCGCTGGTGCACCCCGCGGGCGGCAAGGATACCGCGGCTTCAATTCCCGGCGCCAAGCTGGTCATGATCGAACGCATGGGTCATGCGCTGCCGATCCCGATGTGGCCGCAGATCATCGATGCGATCGACAAGCATGCGCATTCCGCGCGCGCCAATACGATGCATTAAGCAAGCAGGAGAGCCCGATGAAACTCGAAGGCGGATGCTATTGCGGCGAGGTGCGTTACGTCGCCGAGGGCGACCCGATGTTCAAGGGGCAATGCCATTGCCGCGAATGCCAATATATCTCGGGCGGGGGTCCCAATTTTTTCATGCTGATGCCGGCCAAAGGCTTCAGCTACACCAAAGGCAAACCCCAGCAGTTTAGCCGCAAGGATATTGAAAACGCGGTCACACGCGAATTTTGCCCTGAATGCGGCACCCATCTGGTGACGCTGCGAGCAGGACTGCCTGCCGCGATCGTGAAAGCCGGCACGCTCGATGACCCTTCGCTTTACGGTCTCCCGCAAACGGCGATCTATACCTGCGACAAGCAGGAATTCCACATGATCCCCGAGGGAATGCCGAGCTTCGAGAAGCTGCCGCCACAGCGCTAGAAAGGCTAGCCCCCCGCCCAGACATCGAGCACGTAGCGATTCTTCGCGCCGAGATCGTCGATCCAGCGCTGGGCGCTATCGGCATCCGCACCACTGCGTTCGCGATAGATCGCGACCAGCGTTGCCTTGACGCCGGGCTCCATCTTGCCGCCGTCGCCGCAAACATAAATGATCGCGCCAGCCTCAGTCAGCGCCCACACGCGGTCTTTCTCAGCCGCAATCAGATTCTGCACATAGGTCTTTGGGCCGTCGCCGCGTGAGAACGCGGTGTACAGTTCGGTGATTCCATCCGTTGCAAAGCGCTTCAGTTCTCCCGCATAGAGATAATCCTGCTCGGGGTGACGGCAACCGAAGAACAGCATGGCCGGACCAAGCGTGGCGCCCTTGGCCTTGAGCGCGGCGCGTTCCTGCAGGAAGCCGCGGAACGGCGCCAGCCCCGTGCCTGGCCCGATCATGATGACGGGCACGCTTGGATTGTCAGGCAAGCGAAAGCCCGCTTTGGTTTCACGCACCGTGGCATGGATGGTGTCGCCGACACGCCGCCGCGCCAGATAATTCGAGCACACGCCCTTGTAGACGCCGCGTCCCGAGCTCGCGGGCGCTTCGACCACGCCGACCGTCACGCTGCATCGCGCAGGATCGGCAGAAGGCGACGACGAAATCGAATAGTAACGCGGCGCCAGCAACGACAGCATTTCGAGATAGACATGCAGCGGCAGTTCGCAGGCCGGATGTTCGTCGAGCAGATCGAACACCGACTTGCGCCTGTCGAGCACTTCGTCCCGGTAGCGCTCGGCGGACGCTCCATCTTCGCCGGTGAAGGCCTCCAGCTTGGGCTTGGTGACCGGGCAGCGGGTGTGCTCGGACATGATCTGGATCTGCTTGCGGGTTGCAACCTGTTGCAGCTCGACGAATTCCGTCAACAGCCGGCCGACCGATATGACCTCTCCCGCGGGCAACTGCGCGCGGCGTCCTTCGGCGACCTGGATGCGGATCTGGTCGGCGGGTTGAAAGCCAAAACGCCGTGCCACCGTATCAACCAGCGTCGGATCATTGCGCGGTACGACGCTCAAATGGTCGCCAACACGGTAGGCGACGCCGGACGGCAATTGAACCTCGATATGCCGGGTTGAGCGGTCCGACGGATTGGCGCCGGTCTTGTTCTGCAATTCGGCGTTGACCAATATCTTCATTGGCGAGGCGCCGCCCAGCGCGACCACGACGTTGGCCACTGAAGGTGCTACCGGTTCGATATTATAGAGCGGCTCGTCGTTCGCGCTGCGGCTGAAGCTGGAGTCGACGCCGAACTCCTTGACCGCCTCGGGCGCTGCCTTTGCAAACCATTGCTCGAATTGACCATCCAGATCGCTCCGGGCGTCGCCCTCGCCGCGTTCATACACGCTGCGGCCGCCATGCGCCGCCAGTTGCTCGTCGATGAACCGTGGAATCGACTGATAGGTCGCGGCCCAGTCGCTGTTGCCGCATCCGAACACGGCGTAGCGGACTTTCGCAAATGCATCCTTCGGCAGGCCATCGCCAAGCCATTTGACGAATTGGGTGGCGTTATCGGGCGGCGCGCCGTTATACGAGGCGCAGAAGACCAACAGGCCGCCCTGCTCCGGCAGTTTGCCGACGTAATCATCGAGCGGCGCAAGCTTGGTCGCGAAACCGTTGACCTCGGCAAGATCGGCCACGCGGGTGGCAAGTTCCTCGGCGGTGCCGAGATTGGATCCGTAGAGCACGAGCAGCGGCGTATGATGGGCCGGACGGGTTCGGGCGCGCGGTACGGTAGCACCAGCCGAAGGCACCGCCGCTACCACACCCGCATGGGCACCGCGCTCCTGCTC
>NZ_JBAVCF010000580.1:0-2363 GCF_049586575.1 Bradyrhizobium sp. | reverse complement strand
GCACGGTATCGCGGCAACCTCCGATGCGAGCTTCGGAATCAAAGGAGCTCTAGTAACTTATTGATTCTAGTGCGGCCTTGAATTTGAAGTTCCTATAAAACGATTGCCGCAACACTGATAGGAACTTCAAATTCGCCGCACTAGTATCGCGACAGCCGGTCATCCATCGACCACTTTCCGGCACCGACGATTGCGAGATAAATGCATCCCAAAAGCATGGTCAGGTCGGCGCGAGATTCATGTATCACGCTCCAGAAGCCCAGGCGTTTCATGTCCGCCGGCAGATGAAACATCCCGACGTCGTGGCCGAACAGGATCGGAAGCTTGGTGGAAATGAGCGCCACGATCATGATGATGATCAGCGGCAGCGCGGCGAGCCGCGTCAAAAGCCCGATGATGATCAGCGTGCCGCAGATGATCTCGACCAGGCCTACAAACGGGCCCAGGAGGTCGGGATAGGGAATGCCGATTTTCGCAAAGCGCCCGGCGCCCAGAATATCGGGATAAGCGAGCTTTTGAATGCCCTCGGGCAGAAAGACGATCAGCCCGACCAGAAGCCGCACCAGGATGGTCCAGCCGGATTCGCTTGTCCGCATGGTATCATTCAAGGTCATCGTAGCCTCCCTTTTATAGAAAGCACCGTTTCAAAAAAATTGCGACAACGTGCCCGCAGCCGCGAGCAGCACGACGACTATCCATGACGGCAGCTTCCAGACCACAAGCAGCAAAAAGCCGAAAAGCGCGAGCGCAAAATCGCGCGGGTTTGTGACCGCGCTGGTCCAGACCGGATGATAGAGCGCGGCACCCAAAATGCCGACCACGGCGGCATTGGTGCCGCGCATCGCCGCTTGGGCGATCGGGCGGGAGCGTATCGCGTCCCAGAACGGCAACATGCCGTAGACCAGCAGCATGCCCGGCAGCAACAGCGCGACCAGCGCGATCGCCGCACCGGCAAAACCATTCGGCGGGGCGTTCATGACGGCGCCAAGATAGGCGGCGAACGTAAAGACCGGTCCCGGCACCGCCTGCGCCAGCCCATAGCCGGCGAGGAATGCTTCGTTGCTCACCCATCCTGGGGTCACCACCTCGGCCTGCAACAGCGGCAGCACGACATGGCCGCCGCCAAACACCAGCGCGCCGGAACGGTAGAACGCATCGAACAGCGCGAGTGCATGCGATTGCGTCGCCGCCGTCACGACAGGCGACAGCAGCAACAACGCCGCGAACAGAAAAAGCGCGATACCGCCGTTCCATCGCGTGACCGGAAAATTCAGCCGACCCGAGACGGCGGCGGCCTCGCCGCGGCAAAGCCACAGGCCGAAAGCCGCGCCGAGCACGATCGCCGAAACCTGGGCGAATGATCCCGCAAACAGGACGACGACCGCAAGCGCAGCCAGCGCGATCGCTGCGCGCGGCCGATCCGGCGTCAGGCTTTTCGTCATTCCCCATACAGCCTGGGCGATCACCGCGACCGCGACGAGTTTCAGCCCGTGCAAAAAGCCGTCCGCGACGGGGCCGGTGAAATGCGCCGCGCCGAGCGCAAAAGCAAACATGATCGCCGCCGAGGGCAGCGTGAAGGCCAGCCACGCCGCCAATCCCCCGAGAAGGCCGTTGCCGCGCAGCACGCCGAGGGAGAAGCCGACCTGGCTTGACGCAGGGCCTGGCAGGAACTGGCAAAGCGCAATGAGATCGGCAAAAGTCGTCTCGTCAAGCCATTGCCGCCGGATGACCAGCTCTTGCCGGAAATAACCGAGATGCGCGACCGGGCCGCCAAAGGACATCACGCCGAGCTTGAGAAAGGCCGCGAATACCTCGCCGACCGAGCCGGTACGCGGCGCTTCTCCGGAAATCGAGCCTTGCCCGGTCGATGCGGCCGGCGCGCCAGAATTGTTCATCGCGATCTCCGCGCGCGCTTCGAAGGTCGGCGCGGCACGATTTCGCCGAACAGTTCCTTCGCCTTGTTTCGCGCAATGGAAAGAGCTTTGGCCCCGGCCGGGGTCGCCCGATAGAATTTGCGTACCGTCTGGCCGTCGCGTTCGAGACGCGAAACCAGATAGCCTCTCGTCTCAAGCCTGCGGAGCATCGGATAGAGCGTGCCGGGACTCAGACTGTAACCATGGCGGCCCAGCTCATCGATCATCCATTTGCCATAGAGTTCGCCTTCCACGGCGTGGTGAAGAATATGAAGACGAATGAAGCCGCTCAACAGATCGTGATGTTCCAAGTCCTGTTCAATCCCGTTATCGCGGTGGACTCCTGAACGGTTTTACTATCGGTTTTCGATATCGAATTCAATATTCGAACTTGGCGACACCCGGGTTGGTGATGCCGGACAGGAGCGCGGGGATGACGTTTGGCCGGCG
>NZ_JBAVCF010000579.1:0-2117 GCF_049586575.1 Bradyrhizobium sp. | reverse complement strand
CAATAGCTCATGGCGGTCCTATAAGATCGACGAGTTGAACAAGCTTTTTAATACGCCACTATTGCGCGATATGCCGACCGAACAGCGCATTCGCCCGGCTAAGTACACGTTTGAAAATGCGATGGCTTGGATTCCATTGGTCGCGCTCTTCAGCGGAATGCGGTCGAACGAGATTTGCCAGATGCGCGTTAGCGACGTTCAGCGCAAGGAAGGCATATGGGTGTTCAATGTGGGCGACGACAATACGGGGCAAAGCCTCAAGACGGAGGCGGCCACGCGCACCGTCCCGATACATAGCGAACTGGTACGCTGCGGCTCCGTCGATTACGTGCGAGCGCTACCGCGTGATGGCCAACTAATTCCAGCGCTGAAACCGGGCGGTCCTGACGGCAAGTACAACCATTATTTCGCCAAGCGATTTACAGAGTACCGGAGAAAATGCGGCATTACCGCTCCTCGCACGTCATTCCATTCGTTCCGCAAGAATGTGGCGCAAGCCCTCAAAGACAAACGCGCCACGGCCGCCGAAATAGCGGAGTTGATCGGCCACGAGCAGGGCTTCACGTTTTCGGTGTATGCCCCTATGCAGCTCCCCTTGAAGACGCTGAAAGAACTGATTGGCCGTATCCGCTATCCGGGCTTGCGCTTAAGCTACTTGCATGTCGGCTAGATTGTCCCGTACTTCTGCGGCGTCGACGACTCGTTTATTGTCAAACGGCGTTGGATCGGGACCCCTTATCGGCATCCAAAAGGGGCTCTTACTCATTTTCGATGAAGTTTGCTGGTGGCCTGTTGTACCTCAACAGGGAATCAGCGCCATGCGAGAAGCCAATGCCCTGGCGTCTTCGCTACATCCAGCTCTTCACCCGGAAGGCCGTCGACTTGCGCTACACCAATCATACGGCGCCTCCTCTGCGACAGCGCTCCTTACCAACAGCAATGCTTACCACGCGAGCATTGGGGTCAGCCGATGCAACAACGCATCAAAACGGCGCGCTGCGTCCGGTTCACTGCACCTCAAGGCCACGCACGCCTGTCCAGCGAGACGGCAAGCTGCCTCGACCTCGCCTGCGCCAGCCAACGCGGTAATGCTGGCCAGGGGAATCTCTGAAAGCCGTCTCGCGGGGACAGAAGAATCCGCCATGCTTCCCGCTTTCGAGGCGCGTTCGCTGGGCCGCAGTACCGCGAACGCGCCAGCGAGGTGGGGTGCCAACGCTGCTTTGAGAAAGTCGTCATTGGCTCTCATTTTTGTCTCCATCTTCACGTTATCCCGAGATGCGCTTTGGCCTCTGGACTCATCATTTCCGGCATCCATCGTGGCTCGTAGGTCAGCTTGACATTGACGGATGCGACGCCCGGCACACCGGTCACTTTGTCCCTGACGCCCTGACCCAAATAATTCGTCGCCGGGCATCCGGGCGTGGTTGTAGTCATGGTCACGCAGACCTCGCCGCCGGCTTCGACCGAGACGTCGTAGATCAACCCAAGGTCGGCGATGTTGTACCCCAGCTCCGGATCGATCACTTCGTGCAGCGCGCCTTTGATGACATCAACAAGCTCATTGCTCTGGGCTTGTTGCCCCGGGCTTGACGACTGGACGGTGGCTTCGGCTGTCGGCCGCACCGTCGGTGCGCCGGACATGAAGTGTTCCATGATCGCCCCGAAGATGACGGGTTTGAGGAGCTGCCACTCGCCGCGGCTTTTGGTGACGGCAATCGTATCCTCGCCAAAGGAGACTTTCGCTACCTCCGGGATTGCGAACAGCCGTTCCGCCAGTGGCGAAGCTGCGGCCAGGGCGCTGTCCTCAAATACGAGTTTGCCGTCAGCCAGGACTTGTTGGCCGGGCAGAAACTTCAGGGTTGCCGGATCTTGCGTCGATTCGGTTTGGATAAACATTGGTGTCCAACCTCACAGCGCCTGTTCAACTTCGACACCATCGATCAATCGCCGCTCATGCGGCAGCAGCCGTCTTGGCAGCACCGACTCGGATGAGAATCTTGTAAGTCTTGCCGTCAGGTTCGAAACCGCCGTGCCAATCATGGCCGCGCTTGGCGAGTTCGGGGAGCAGGAATGTCGGCTCACGGCACAGGAATGCTGAGAGAACCTCGCCGCCATTC
>NZ_JBAVCF010000578.1:0-2901 GCF_049586575.1 Bradyrhizobium sp. | reverse complement strand
ACTTATTCGATCTCAGGTAGTCGCCGGTAGTCGAATAAGGAGGAGCGCTTTCTCAGAGCCCTCCCTTTTTCGTTTTGAAAAGTGTTCTTGGAGCGGCGAAGGTCGTCGGGGGTGAAACCTTTACGGTGTCTGCGCGTGACACAGATGCGTCTGAGCAGCGTCGGCGTGAAGGCCGATCGCGTCACGACTCTTGCCAGACTGGCTAACGGGGACAAACCCGCACCGGCCAACGCTTGGCGCGCCAGACAAAAGCTAGGCTGCCTTCACTTTCTTGGGCCGTTGCACACGCTCATTCTCAGCCTGCGTATTGCGTACGGCCTCAGCCAGCATCTCGTACAGCTCAGCCTTGGTTCTCTTCGGTTCCCGCTTGGGAGGTTGCCACTGTGTCATTTTAGGTATGTGGGGATGCAGGAGGGGAATTAAACCCCCTTCGCCGCCTTGAACGCAGCTAAATCGCTGCCAAAAGCGAGCCGCATCGCGGCTGCAAAATTGCCTTATGTCAGTCATCGTTTCGGTCGGAGCGCAGGCAACCATTCGCAGCGTGGGTAGCGTGTCGAGTGGAGTAACGCCCGTGGTGAGTGATCTTCAAGCGAAACTCGAGAAGTATGAGCGCAAGGCCGCGCAGTACGAGAAATCAGCCCAAGAATCCACCAGCGAGGCGGACCGCGCGTTCTATCAGGGGCTAGCCCGCTACACCGAAGACCTTGCGATGAAATTCCGCCAGGTCATTGCGAAACGGACCGACACGCCTCAGGCAGCAGAGTAATGTTGCCTTAGTACCGCTCCTCGCTGGCAAACGTTGCCGTCTCAGGCGTTCGCGCCGCCGTCAACTGTCAGAGTCGAACCGAGGCGCGGGACGGCGCCGGCACGGCGGAGCTCAAAGGCATAGCCGCAGCGGCCATGGCTGCTTGGCCGAACGGCAGGCAGGCAAGACTGTCAGCCGCGTTGTCGCGCACGGCGCAACGCAGGCGGTCTGACGGTCTGCTGAATCAATTATCTTTTAGGAACCAAGAGCGGAATTCCCGCCTGTGGTCGTTGTTGTGCGTTACAATCCAATCGGAGGAACGCCATGACGAAATTCAGATTGATCGGGCTTGCCGCAGTCCTTTTTTCCATGCTGGCAAGCCCGGTGCTGGCCCGGATTTCCGGTCCAAGCCGTCCCGTCCAGAGTGTCTTCTGTGCGACCCGGGATCCGGGAAATCCCCACAGCAAATATTGCGATTACATCGAATGGTCTAAATGGCGGCAGCGAGGCGGTTGGGACAGCTCGCTCGACAACGCCTGCTTTCATAACCCGGGCTTCGTGCCGGGAGAATGCAGCTTCAACGCACAGGGCCAGGTATTGTTTGGAGCGCACCCATAAGGTCATTGTCCGCGTCGCGCCAGCACCGGGACGAAGCAACTCCAGATGCTTCGTCTCCGGATCGATGGCCGTTTCCGCTCAACGTGCCCAGTTCTTCTTTTGCAGAACGTCGAACCAGACGGCGAGGCTGATGATCAGCCCCTTGATGATCAGCTGATAGAACGAGGAGATGCCGAGCAGGCTCATGCCGTTGTTCAGGACGCCGATGATCAGTGCACCAATGATCGTGCCGCCGATGGTGCCCGAGCCGCCGGCGAGGCTGGTGCCGCCGATCACGACGGCGGCGATGGCGTCGAGCTCAAACATGTTGCCGAGGTTGGGGGACGCGCCATTCAACCGGGACGCCAGCAGGATGCCCGACAGGGCCGAGAGCACGGACACCGTCAGGTAGACGATTATTTTCGTGCCGTAGACGTCGATGCCGGAGAGGCGGGCCGCTTCTTCGTTGCCACCGAGCGCATAAAGCCTTCGGCCAAACCGGGTATGACCGAGAACGAAAATCGCAATCCCGGCGATCACGACAAAGATCGCGACCGGCACCGGAAGGCCGTCGCCAGTGCCGAACACATAGGCCGCAAGCACTAGACCGACTGCGGTGGCAACGATGCCGGGTAGGTCCCGTTCAAGGTGCGGAAGGCCGGTCTTTCTGCTTTCGCGGAAGGTTTTGGCAAGTGCGTAAAAGCCGACCAGCGCCGCGAGCGCGAGGAGAACCAGTGTCGGGGCCGGCGGAATATAGGCGCTGCCGAGGTAAGCGAAGGACGGATCGGTAACCGGAACCGAGCTTCCGCTCGACAGCGACAAAGCGGCGCCGCGCCCGATCGTCAGCATCCCGAGCGTGATGATGAATGGCGGGATGCGGTACTGCGCGATCCAGAAACCGTTCCAGAATCCGACGAGGCCGCCGACGATCACGAGCGTCACCGGAACGGCGATCCAGGCGGCGAGCCCGTATTGCATCAACAGTGTCACGACCACCGCCGCGACGCCCACGACCGATCCGACCGACAAATCGATACCGGCGATCAGGATCACCAGCGTCATCCCGACAGCGATGATTCCGACGATCGTGATTTGCCGCGCCACGTTGCTGAGATTGCGCGCGGTCGCGAAGGTGGGGTCGACCAGCGCAAGCGCCACCGCCAGCACCACCAGCGCGATCAGCGTCGCATTGGTCCGGATGAATCGAAGCGTCTGATTGCCGTGCATGATCGCTTACTTCTCCTGCCGGCGCGCGCCGGTCGCCCATTCCATGATCGCCTCCCGGCTTGCATTCGCCTTCGTGAATTCCGAGACGATGCGGCCTTCATTCATGACGAGAATCCGGTCGCTCAGCCCCAGAACCTCCTCGAGTTCGGAGGAGATGACGATGATCGCGACGCCTTGTGCCGCCAGCCGGTTCAGGAGCTTGTGGATTTCAACCTTGGCGCCGATATCGATGCCGCGGGTCGGCTCGTCGAGGATGAAGATCTTCGGGCTCGCATTGAGCCATCGCGCGAGAAGGACCTTTTGCTGGTTGCCGCCCGAGAGCGTTCCGACAA
>NZ_JBAVCF010000577.1:0-5771 GCF_049586575.1 Bradyrhizobium sp. | reverse complement strand
CCAGATACGAATGCGCCGGCGGCTGGCGCGCGCGGCTGAGCATCCACGATGCTGGTGCCATAGAGCAGGCTTCTGCAACAAACGATGAGCTCGCTAATTGCCGCAGTCGCTTCTTTGAGAAGGCGTCGCGTGAACTCGGGATCGACCCCTGCGCGAGCTACCATCAGGGCGCCATTGCGCGGTCCCATCTCGGTTTCGTATTGATAGATGACTGCATCGATCGACAAGCCCCTTTTTGATCAATAACGATTCCAGCGCCCTTTAACACGAAGAGATGCGTCCGATTGGTGAGCGCCATGGTGCGAGTCCAATTTGCTCATTGATGCGTCGCCCCCTCTTTAGTTTCTGTCCCGAGGATTGTGCCCGCGATGCGTTCTCGGCTAGTACGTCGTGCGCGCAAAAACGTCGGCTGATCACCGAGGGCGGCGGCAATACTTGCGGCTGCTTGAAATGACGTGAGCTCGAAAACCAGTTGATCGACATCAATATCGTGCCGTATTTGACCTCGTCGCTGGGCCTCGCTCGCGGTCGCGCTCAAGAGCTTTGTCCACGCGTTCTTATGATAGTTGACGCGATCCTGAATCTTTCCCGGCCTTGCCCTATATTCGCTGCTCGTCCCGTAAAGCATGCAGCCTCCAGCGAATACCCGCTGCTCGATGTAGTCGAACCAGTTGCCACAGAACGCCTGCAAACGCTCGGATGGTTCCTTATCGTCGGCCAATGGCGCAACGACTTTGGCGCTAAAAACCTTGACCGCGGCGTCGAGCGTCGCTATCTGCAATGCCTCCTTGTCGGCGAACAGCACGGTAATGTTACCTTTGCTGATTCCGATATCCGAAGCCAATCGACCGATTGTGAGACCTTCAAGACCTTCTATGGAAGATATTTCAATTGCGCGCGATAAAATGATGGCCCGCGATTGTGCCCCGCGCCGTCTCCGACCATCTTCGATGCGGTCGGTCGGTTCGGTCAGCGCCCCGAATTTTCTCATGGCGCCATCCGCTCGCTGCCAATCAATTGTGTAAGCTGGGGTAGCGATAAGTGATTACGCCTGGGCCTTCTCATGTGAGTCTCACGGGTTGTTTTCCGTTATTCTCTCTCTTGAAGAGGCCAACAAGAGTCTTTGGCGCATTCTCCAGGCCTTGGGTGATGGTCTCCCGGTACTTGATCTGACCATCCCGCACTAGCCGAGTGAGCCCCGTCAATGCTTCAGACCATCGATCAAGATGATAGGAGATGATAAATCCCTGCATCTTGATACGGTTATTCAAAGCGACTCCAAGATTTCTGATGCCAAAGTGTTCAGTGGAGTTGTAATCGGAGGTCATCCCGCAAAGTGGAATGCGCGCGAAAGGATTGCGGTGCGGCAAGACCGCATCGAAGATCGCGCCTTCGACGATTTCGAAATAGATGTCGATGCCGGCTGGCGTCGGCGCGGCAAGTCTCGTCGAGAAACCATCTGCCCGATAATCGACGCAAGCATCGACGTCGAACTCATTAACTGCGTAGTCGCATTTCATTGTGCCGCCTGCGACACCGCCGACACGGCAGCCCCCGAGTTTTGCGAGCCGGCCATCCACACTGCCAACTGCGTTGGAGGCGGTGGCCACAACAACCGCCTCGCTTGGTTTAGTTTTTTCCCGGCGCCAAGATGTGCGGAGGGTGGCACAGCTTCGCCATCGATCTTTCGAAGATTGCGGCCGTCAGATAATGCGTACTGCTGCCAGCCTCCACCAAAGCCGACGACGGCATCACCAATCTTAAACGTCAGATTTCGTGAATCGATGAGTTTACCGGCCGTTTCGCCGACCATGACGTCTCCGGTTTGTACGGGAGCGGAATAGGAGTTTCTTCACCAGGACTTGTCCTGTCTCGATGAGCGGAATCGGCGATTCAACGATGCGGATATCCTGCTCTTCGACCCAACCGACAGGCCAACGGGCGAGCAATAGACCACCATGTTGCGCTAAGACATTCCATGATTTTTTATTTATGACATACCGTCGTACGTATATATTAATATTGGTTTGCTTGCTGTCAATCTCAATCTTTAGCGCCGATGCATACGAGCCTGGCAAACTGCTCGATATCTCTCCTCAGGATTTCGAGCGCCGTTGGCGCATCGGATGCTTTGGCAGATTCTTCATCCGCCAGACGGCCGCGAGACTCATGCTGCCGCTGGGCTCGGGAACCATCATTTTCACTGGAGCCTCGGCATCGCTAAGCGGCAGCGTCGGTTTCGTCAATCTCACGGTGTCAAAGTGTGGCTTGCGTGCGCCCGCTCTATCGATGGCTCGGGAGCTCGGCCCCAAGGGGATCCACGTTGCTCACGTCATTACAGATGGCCAAACTGAATCGAAGCGGTATCGGGAGCAGTTCGCGAAACGAGGACCGGACTCGCTTCTCTCGCCAAACGCCATCGCAGAAGCTTACCACGGTCTCCATCGTCAGCACCGGAGCGCCGGACGCTGGATTTGCGTCCCTGGATTGAGAAATTTTGATCTGTCCGAGCAGACGCAAACCGCACGCGCTCAAGGACACCAAGCAGTCTCTCCCGCTTCTTTGCTTAAACATCAACCCTGCGCGCAAGAAACGATAATCGTGAGACAGCGACCGACGTTTCCCAAGAACCGCGCCTCCCCCCACTGCGCCAACTTTCAGCTCTGGCGACCCACAGGCGGGGGGTCTTTACTGGCAGCAACAGAGGTTTGCGAGGGAGATCAGCCGAGCGGGAGAGCAGGCTCGCGAACGTCGCGATTGGGTGAGCGGAGGAACCTGGACGGAGAGCCGCACGACGATTGGCATAAGGCCAGACGTCATCGTCCTAGCGTTTAGATCGACAAAATATGAGCAAGTCTTAATGTGCCTTCCCAAGCGTGATCTATAAGCCGTCGGCTTTACCTTGTCGCAGCACGAGCTCATCTTTGTTATCGACGTCGCGGACTCCAAAACCAGTTCTGTTGAGTGATATTGCGGCACCGGTGGCCCTTGATCCCGGCCCGGTGATACAAGCGGTTCGGGTCATGCGGTCGTCACGGCATTGTTCAATAGGAATCGAACCAGCGCGCCCGCAACCGTCGTTGTTGCTTCGCGCGGGAAGCCGGCCAAGGCAACCAGACCACGTGCAGCCCGACTGGTAACTCCGCGCGCCAAAAGACGCTTTGACCAGAACCTAATGCTTGGAGACGGAAAAATCTGGGTCAATGTGGGAAGTACGACGACCCAACCGGCTTTGGTTGTCGTGTATCCGGCTCCCTTAATGAGATAAGCGGGCAACCATGCAACGGCCAGCGTCAGCCACCCAAGCCACAGAGATTCGCTAACCGGAAGCGTGAGAGCGTGCACCCCATCGACGTGGGGCGGTGCGCTGGCGGCCATGGCGTTTGGTATTCGCTCGACGAGAGCGTCGAGATACTGAGGGGATTCGATGAGGATCCTTTTCACCTTTTGCGGATCGTTCACGACGGGACCGCTATGACCAGGACCAGGCCGTTCGCATTCAAGGCGGCCATTCGTTTGAAACCTGCCGCCCAATCCCAAGGGATAGCGCTGCACTTTCAGGGGATTGCCGGCGTTGGACAGGGGTTGATGATGAGGTCGCCTGAACAACGCGTCGGGGCGATTTCCTGTCTAGGATCGTCGAAGATAAGATCAGATGGATTGAGACGATCCGAAGTGGTATCAATAATCTGACGGTGCGTTACTCAACTGTGCAACGGACAAAATACATTTACGGGACAAATTCAGGTGAGGCATGGCTAAAACAAAGCTAGTTAGATCCGATTTGGCTCGCCAGGAACCCGACGGACGACTGCGCCGAGGGATTAAGGCACGCGCGAACGTACTCGATCGAGCGGTAAATGTAGCCTCGACCAACGGACTCGAGGGACTAACGATCGGCGGGCTGGCCTCGGATCTCGGCATAAGCAAGGGTAATATCACCGTCCTGTTTGGTGACAAAGAAGGCCTTCAACTCAAGACCTTAGATGCCGCAGTGGACGTCTTTTTTTCGCACGTTGTGCGACCCGCGTTAGGGGAGCCGTCCCCCATAAGACGACTGCAGAAATTGTGCAATTTCTGGTTCGACTATGTGGAGGAGCGTATCCTGCCCGGTGGCTGCATCCTTTCGGCGACCGGTACGGAATATCGTGCCCGACCAGGCTCAATTCAAAATCGCGTCAATTTTCATAGGACGGCCTGGCACTCGCTGCTCGCTAAGACTATCCACGCTGCAAAGGACGCGGAAGAACTCAATCCAGAACTGGATGTCCAGCAACTTGTGTTTGAGTTGGTTGCCTTCCAACTGGCAGCGAATACCGCCGCGCTGCTTGGTGATCAGAAATTTTTTCTGCGCGCGAGGCGGATTACCCAGGCCCAGATATCGAAAGCACGGATGGATGATGAATCCTCTGCACGCGTGCAGCCAAGAAAGGTCAAACCTCGAAAGCGGTTATAACCGGCCGCCAAATAGTGTTTCCTGTTTCAGGCTGGCTTGTATTATACCAAGTCTCACTGATTAGAACCCGTGCGCCCATTGGCGCAGTCCGATGGACATGATCTTCCAGGCTCGGTCCACAAGGGTATTCCAAGCGTAGCAGCTGTGATCGACGATATCGTCGTAGGATTTGAAGACGCGGTTCGAGAGCCAGTTGTCGCGCATATACTGCCAGATAATTTCAACCGGATTGAGCCCAGGGCATTTCGGCGGCAGGGCGAGAATGGTGATGTTGGCGGGAATGAGCAATCTTGCTGACAGATGCCATCCGGCCTGATCGACGAGGAGGACGGCGTGGGCTCCTGGTGCGACCGCCTTGGCGATTTCCGCGAGGCGCAGGTTCATCGCTTCGGTATTGCAGAAGGGCAGGATCAGAGTAACCCTGCGGCGAGGGCCGCCTTCCGGGCGGCAACTTGCCTGCGATAGTTTGCTGATTGATTTGCAAGCAAATGAGCAAACGTGGGCAAGGTTTCGGTTCTGTCGGGTCCGGAGCGGCGGCAACGATGGTCGACGATCGAGAAGCTTCGGATCGTCGAGGAAAGCCAGGCAGCTTCGGCGAGTGTCGTCGATGTGGCCCGCCGGAATGATCTGCATCCCAATCTGCTGACGGCTTGGCGGCGACAGGCCCGAACAGGTTCATTGGGAGCCGTGAGGGAGCTGCGGCAGGAGAGCGAGGTGCAATTTGCGGCAGTGTCGGTTGCGCCGGAGCCGTCGGCATGGGCGGCTCGTGCCGGAACCGGCGGGACGATCGAGATCGCTTTTTCCAGCGGAGTGCAACTTCGTATCACGGTCGCGGTCGATCCCGCGACGTTGACGGCGGCGACACGGTTGAACTGTTCTAGCGACTTGAAAAGCCCCCTAGGCGTGGGGCTTTTTTTCTGGGATTCGACAACTGCCTGCAAATGTCTCCGAATACTCGCATTCCTCGACAGAACCCAGCGTTGGGTTATGATGGATGTACACACAGCGCGATCATGAACTCCGCGTCCCGGGACGGCGGCCCAAACTTAAGAGGGCAATTAAATGAGTTCGCCGACCAAAATAGCTGCGGAACGCCGTGCGCTTCTGCTAATCGACTTTCAACGTGATTTCCTCGAATCGTCAGGCAAGATGCCCGTCGCCCGAGATCAAGTGCTTCCCGTCTTGAGAGCCGCGGCGCAAGCGATCGCCGAGGCGCGGAGCCGGAACGATCTCGTCGTTGCAATCGGAAACGAGTTTCGACCGGGCGACTTCCTGATGAACGCATTACGCAGGTACGCGAGCGTTGCCGGCTCTG
>NZ_JBAVCF010000576.1:0-6649 GCF_049586575.1 Bradyrhizobium sp. | reverse complement strand
GCGCAATCCCCGGGATCGCGATCTCGACGAGGTCTGCAGCATGGTGAGCGCGGTCAGGGAGCTCGGCATGGAAACCTGCGCGACGCTGGGCATGCTGACCGCACCGCAAGCCGCGCGTTTGCGCGACGCCGGGCTCGACTTCTACAACCACAATGTCGACACCTCGCCGGAGTTTTACGAAAACATCATCACCACGCGCACCCTGCAGGATCGCATCGATACGCTTGCACACGTGCGAGAAGCCGGAATCAAGGTTTGCTGCGGTGGCATCATCGGCATGGGTGAGGAAGTCGACGACCGGCTCGGCATGCTGGTGCTGCTCGCCAATTTGCCCGCTCATCCCGAAAGCGTGCCCATCAATCTCTGGAACGAGGTGAAGGGCGTGCCGGTCAATGACACCGCCGATCGGCCCGACGCCATCGCCTTGGCGCGGCTGGTGGCAGTCGCCCGTATCGTGATGCCGGCGAGCGTGGTGCGGCTCTCGGCAGGGCGGCAATACATGACCGACGAATTGCAGGCGCTTTGTTTCCTGGCCGGCGCCAATTCGATTTTCATCGGCGACGTGCTGTTGACGACGAAAAATCCGCAGGCCGCGCGCGATGCCGACCTGCTCGACCGGCTCGGCATGACCTCGCGTCTCAACCAGGCGCGGGCGTGAAGGCCTCAAGCTACGTTGCGGCTCTTGATGCGCTGAAGAACGACAATCGGTTGCGCAGCCTGAAGCCGCGCGCCGGCATCGATTTCTCCTCCAACGATTATCTCGCGCTGGCCGGCTGCCAGCGGATGCGGAAGGCCGTTTCCGCTGCGGTCGAAGCGGGAACGCCGATCGGCGCCGGCGGTTCGAGGCTATTGCGCGGCAATTGCGCCGAGCACGAAAGCCTCGAAACCGAGGCCGCGCGATTTTTCGGCGCGGAAGCCGCGATCTTTTTCGCCAGCGGCTACACCGCCAATTTCGCCGTGCTGACGACTTTGCCGCAGCGGGGCGATCTCTTGGTGCTCGATCAGCTCGTCCATGCCAGCATCCACGAAGGCGCGCGCGCCGGCCGCGCCGAGTTTCGCTTCAGCGCGCACAACGATGCCGACTCGATGGAAGACGTGATCCGCGCCTGGCGTTCGAAAGGAGGCACGGGCCGGATCTGGATCGTGGTCGAGAGCCTCTACAGCATGGACGGCGACTTCGCGCCGCTCGATGCTCTCAATGCCGTCGCCGATCGCCACGATGCCTTTCTGATGGTGGACGAGGCCCATGCCACCGGCGTCTTCGGCCCAGGGGGACGTGGACTCACTGCGGCTTATGAGGGGCAGGAGAACCTTGTCGCCATTCACACCTGCGGCAAGGCGCTGGGCGCGGCCGGCGCGCTGGTCACGACGACAAAGCTGTTGCGCGATTTCATCGTCAATCGCTGCCGCCCGTTTATTTTCTCCACCGCGCCATCTCCACTGATGGCTGTTGCCGTGCAAGAGGCGCTATCGATCCTGCGCGACGAGCCGGCGCGGCAGCAACGCCTCGCGGGATTGATCGGCTTTGCGCACCGCGAGATCGGCGCACGCGAAGGTTGGCGCTTGTCCGGCTCGCAAATCCTGCCCTTTATCGTCGGCGATAATGCGCGTGCGATGGCGTTGGCGGCCGCACTGCAGGCGCGCGGCTTCGATATCAGGGGAATCCGTCCGCCGACGGTACCGTCAGGCACCGCGCGCTTGCGCGTTTCCCTGACCAACAATGTCGACGAGAACGAGGTGCGCGCCATGCTCGATGCGCTCGTTGAAGAGACGGCGGGTGAGCCGCGATGAGCCGGCGGATCGTGGTGACCGGTACCGACACCGAGATCGGCAAGACCGTGTTTGCCGCAGGTCTCGCCGGTCAGCTCGGCGCCTGCTACTGGAAGCCGATCCAGTCCGGTCTCGACGGTGAGACCGACTCGCAGATCGTTGCGCGATTGGGCGGCTTGTCCAGCGATCGTATTCTGCCTGAGCGCTACCGTTTGAAGACGCCTGTTTCGCCGCACCAATCGGCTGATATCGATGGCATTGGGATCGATATGGCAGCGCTCGATGTACCCGACACCGGCGGCCGGCCGCTGGTGATCGAAGGCGCCGGCGGCCTGATGGTGCCGCTCAATCCATCCACTCTCTATATTGATGTGTTTGCGCGGTGGCGTGTTCCGGTTGTGCTGTGCGCGCGAACGTCGCTCGGCACCATCAACCATTCGCTGCTTTCGATCGACGCGCTGCGCCATCGTGAGATCGAATTGCTCGGAATCGCCTTCATCGGCGACAGCAATCCGGAAAGCGAGCGCGTCATTTGCGACATCGGCCGGGTGCAACGGCTGGGGCGGCTGCCCCGGCTATCGCCGCTCACGCAAGGTATGCTGCGAGAAGCGTTCGCCGCATCGTTCAAGCCGGGCGCCTTCGGGCCATGACGCGCAGGAAGACATCGCCGATCTGGCATCCGTTCACCCAGCACGCGCTTCAGCCTGACATGGTCAAGATCGAGCGCGGCGAGGGGGCTTACCTGTTCGCCGCCGACGGCCGTCGTATCATCGATGCGATCTCCTCCTGGTGGGTGGTGACGCATGGCCATTGCCATCCGCCGATCGTGCGCGCCATTCAACAACAGGCGGAGCAGCTCAATCAGATCATCTTCGCCGGCCATACGCATGAACCGGCCGAACAAGTCGCGTCGGCGATGCTGAAACTGGCGCCGCGCGGTCTCGACTACGTGTTCTTCTCGGACAGCGGCTCGACCAGCGTCGAAGTGGCGCTGAAGATGGCGCTCGGTTACTGGCACAATATTGGAGAGCCGCGCTCACGCATCGTCGTGATGCAGCACTCTTATCACGGCGACACGATCGGGGCGATGTCGGTCGGTGCGCGCGGCGTTTTCAACGCTGCTTATGGTCCACTCCTGTTCGACGTCGCGACGGTGCCGTTTCCGTCCGAAGGGCAGGAACGAGAGACGCTGGATGCGTTGGAGGCGGTGTGCCGCGACAAGCCGGCCGCGTTCATCGTCGAGCCATTAATCCTCGGTGCCGGCGGGATGCTGATGTATCCGGCGTGGGTGCTCAAGGAGATGAAGCGGATCTGCGAAGCCTTCGGCGTCTGGTTCATCGCCGATGAAGTCATGACCGGCTGGGGCCGCACCGGCACTTTATTCGCCTGCGAGCAAGCGGATGTGACGCCCGATATCGCCTGTTACTCGAAGGGGCTGACAGGCGGCGCGCTGCCGCTCGCCGTGACGCTCTGCCGGGAGGAGATTTTCGAGGCGCACTTTTCGCAAGACCGCAGCCGAACGTTCTTTCATTCGAGCTCCTATACGGCCAATCCGATCGCCTGCGCGGCCGCCAAGGCTAACCTCGATCTATGGAATGACCCGGCTGTCGCAGGGCGCGTGGCGGCGGTCGCTACGATGCAGGAAAAGGCGCTGACGCCGTTCCGGGCCGACGATCGATTCAAGAATGTCCGCCGGACCGGTACGATCACGGCGCTTGAACTTGATGTGCGCGACGGCGGCTATCTCGCCGGCATTGGCCCCAAGCTTCTCGCCTTCTTCGGCAACAGGGGCCTGCTGCTGCGTCCGCTCGGCAACACCATCTATGTGATGCCGCCATATTGCGTCACGCAGGCCGATCTCGACGAGATCTATGCGGCGATTGTCGAAGCCGCTGACCTCTAGTGGCGTGGATTTGACATTCGCTTCCAGAATCGGACCACTAGCGAAATGGGCGGAGAGAAGCTTTTGCCGCAACAGCCGGCTTCAGCGATTGCGGGGAGCGACGAACATCGTCTCTACCGGAAGGTGGTCTATCGGATCATCCCCTTTATCTTCGTCTGCTATGTTCTGAACTAGATCGACCGCGTCAATGTCAGCTTCGCCAAGCCGCAATTCCAGGGCGATTTGAACCTGAGCGACGCCAGCAGGCGTGACGAATCTCTTGCACATCGGGCTGTTGTCGGCGGTGCCTTACACGGTCGGCGCGGTCGGCATGCTTGCGCTGTGCTATTCTTCCGATCGCCGGCTTGAGCGGCACTGGCATTTCTTCGCCGCGGTTTTTTCGGCGGGCTGCGCGGCGATCGCCATCGGCTTTGCCTCGGACGATCCTGCGCTTTCGATCGCATGTCTGGCGGTGCTGGCGATCGGTTATCTCTCGGCGGTCGCCTTGTTCTGGACCATTCCGACCGGCTTTTTGTCCGAAGCCGAATCCGCCGGCTGCATTGCGTTCATCAGCAGCGCGGGTCAGATCGGAAGCCTGATCGCGCCCGTTTTGTTCGGATATGTTTCTGACCAGACAAAAAGTCTCACGTTGGGCGCTTGCCTTGTCGCCGTTGTGCTGTTCGCCGGCGGTTGCGCGGTCCTGAGCCTGAAGACTTCAGCGAAGTGACACGCGCCTCGAGGATCGACAAGCCGCTTGTCGGAATTCATCGCCCCATTAGGAGCTGTTTCATTAATTTCGGCTAACCATGATTTGCATCGGATCGTTCCGTTCCGTTCGACGCCGCGCCAACGGCTTTTTCTGCAATCAGGTGTTCAATGCTCGGCAACCTCCGAATTTCCTACAAGCTCTTGATGATGATTGGCCTTTCCGTTCTGGGCATCGCCGCGATGGCCGGCGTGGGCCTGTCGGCGTTGTGGGGCAATATGATGGAGGATCGCCGCGCCAAGCTTCAGGACATCGTCACGCTGGCTCACGAGGCGCTCGACTACAACTACCAGACTTCTCACCAGGCCGGGCTTTCCGAGGCGGACACGATGGCGCGGGCCGTCGCGCTGCTGCGTAACATGCGCTTCGGCAAGGGCGACTATGTCTACGCCATCGACCGCCAGGGCGTTGCGGTGTCGAACCCGAACCCCAAGGTCGAAGGCAAGAACCTGCTGGATGCCGTCGACCCCGACGGTTTCCCCTATGTACGGCGTCAGCTTGAGCTCGCCCCCGGTGGTGGAGGGTTCATGACCTTCCGCTTCCCGCGCGCGGCCGGTGGCAATCCGATTCCGAAACTCGTTTATTCCGTCGAATTCAAGCCTTACGGCTGGGTCGTCGGCGCCGGCATCTATCTCGACGACGTCTCCACCATCTTCTGGGAACAAGCGCGCAACCGGGCCATCCTGGTCGTCGTCTCGCTGCTCGTGGCGGGCGGGCTGTTCTTCCTGCTCGGCCGCAGCATCGTGAACCCGATCACGGCGATGACGATGGCGATGCGCAAGATCGCCGAGGGCGATACGTCGACTTCCATTCCGGCACTCGATCGTGGCGACGAGGTCGGCGCGATGGCGCAATCGGTGAAGGTCTTCAAGGACAACATGATCGAAGCCGGGCGGCTTCGCGGCGAGCAGGATGTCTTGAAGGCGCAGGCGGACTCCGAACGGAAACTTCTTCTGGTGCGGATGGCCGATGAATTCGAACGCGGCGTTCTCGCTTCGCTGGACAGTCTTGCGGGCTCCGCCTCGGAGATGCAGGCCACGTCGAAGAGCATGTCGTCGACCGCGATCGAAGCCAGCCAGCAGGCGACTTCGGTGGCGGCCGTAGCCGAGCAGGCATCGGCCAACGTGCAGACCGTTGCCGCGGCGACCGAGGAATTGTCGTCCTCGGTGTCGGAAATCGGTCGCCAAGTCACCCAGTCCACCGAAATCGCAGGTCAAGCGGTTTCTGAAGCCAACCGCACCAACGTCACGGTGCAGGGCCTGTCGGCGGCGGCGCAGAAAATCGGCGACGTCGTCAAGCTGATAAGCGATATCGCGAGTCAGACCAATCTTCTGGCGCTCAACGCCACGATCGAGGCAGCGCGCGCCGGCGAGGCGGGCAGGGGCTTTGCGGTCGTCGCCAATGAGGTCAAATCGCTCGCGAGCCAGACCGCGAAAGCGACCGACGAAATATCGGCGCAGGTCGGCGCCATGCAGGGAGCCACGACTGAAGCGGTGCAAGCCATCGAGGGCATCGGCCGTACGATCGGCTCGATCAACGAAATTACATCGGCGATCTCGGCGGCGGTCGAGGAGCAGGGGGCGGCAACCCAGGAGATCGCCCGCAATGTGCAGGAAGCGGCGCTCGGAACCGGCCAGGTCTCGAGCAGCATCGCATCCGTCAACCACGCGGCGGAGAAAACCGGATCCGCCTCGAACGGTGTGCTCGCTTCGGCGGAGCAGTTGAGCAAGCAGGCTGCGACCCTGCGCGGCGACGTCGATCGCTTCCTCGCCAACATCCGCGCGGCTTAGAGCCCACCTTGCCTGGCTAACACCCGGCGAGGTCGTCCGTGATCCTGGTCGGCTCAGCAAAACCTTGCGAGCCCAGCGGTGCGGCAAGGCCGCGCGGACACGCCGCAGCATCGCAGAATCCTGACGAAGAGGTCAGGTTAAGCGTTTGAAATCAAACGAAAACGCCTTATCCGTCAGCTCTTAGATTTCTTCCAGCCCAAGAAATCGGCTATACGGCGCGCGATGAGTGAACCAAATAACGTCGATATGTCAGCGCATCGATTTAGCGTCGCGCCGATGATGGATTGGGTAGAGAGTGTTTTGAAATCAAATAGTTAGGAGGGGGGCGTGTGCAAATTCTGTGCACGGCCGTTCTACTATTCTTTCCTTTCCGTTCTCACGAAATTGCTTTCCGCAGCCGCAGAATGACGACGATCCTGCGTTCCTCTCGCATGCTTTGAC
>NZ_JBAVCF010000575.1:0-18080 GCF_049586575.1 Bradyrhizobium sp. | reverse complement strand
CGATCCCGGCGACAGCGCCCAGCACCGCCTCGCGGCCGAGCTCGACAGCGACATGCGTGAATGAACTGTTGCCCACGGAAATCAGCTCGACCAGCATCAGGGTGAGAAACACCGCAAAGGGATCGTTGGTGCCGGATTCCGCCTCCAACGTCGCACCGACGCGCGGGCGCAACCGCAAGCCCTGCGCATGCACCAGCAGAAATACCGCCGCCGCATCGGTCGAGGCAACCACGGCGCCGACCAACAGCGCTTCAGTCCAGTTCAGGTCGAGGGCATATCTGGCAACGGGCGCCGTAATCAGCGCTGTCAGCAACACACCGACGGTCGCGAGCAGCATCGACGGCGCAATCACCGCGCTGATGTTCTGGAAGCGTGTTCGCAAGCCGCCGTCGAACAGGATCAGCGCCAGCGCCACCGATCCCACCAGATAGGTGGTGCGCAAATCGTCGAACTGAAGCTGACCCGGGCCGGAATCTCCCGCCATGACGCCGATCAGGAGAAACACCAGCAACAGCGGCGCGCCAAAGCGCAGCGCCAGCAGGCTCGACAGAATGCCCGCCATGACAAGCACCGCGCCGAGCAGGATGGCTATGCTGACCGAGTCGAGAGAGGCCATGAGCTGTTATGTAAATCCCTGAAACCACATCCTTATCGTCGCTACAGTTCAACGCCAACCCATTTCTGCGGCGCCCGATTTTCGATCGCCATCCCACGACGGCGCGCGCGGCGGCGATGGCGCCAATCGCGTGGTTATGTGAGAATCCTCCGAATCAGGCCTGCATTCCGGCGATCCGCCCAAGACGAGATTTGACGATGGATCTGAACGACGTCATCGACTACCTGCGAACTGTGGCGCGCTCCGTGGGCGCCGAAATCCACTCGCCCTGGTTCTACCTGCAATTCGGCCTGATCCTCACCGCGGCCGGAATCGCTTTTGTGGCCGATGCGGCGCTCCGCTCACGCGTCGATAACGACTCGCTCGCCAAGCGATGGCCGCTGCCGCTGCGACGCCTGGCTCATGTGCTGGTGGCGAGCTTCTCTACCGTCGTGTTCGCGATTCTGGTCATCGCCGCGCGGATCGCGATGTTCCACTCGACCTGGCCGAGCCGCAGTTACATGCTGGTGGTCGCGGCCAAGCTCGCCGTGGCCTGGCTGATCATACGGCTTGTGACTTCGGTCATCCGCAACGCTTTCCTGGTTAAACTGATATCGCTGTCGGCTTGGCTGATCGCGGCGCTGAGCATCATCAATCAGCTCGATCCGGCGATCGACGCACTCGATTCGGTTTCGATCGTTCTTGGCGGATTGCGGCTGACGCCGCTGGTCGTGATCAAGCTCGGCCTGATCCTGATCGCCGCGCTCTGGCTCACCAACGTCGCCAGTAATTTTGTCGAAAGCCGCATCAATCAATCCTCCGACCTGACGCCATCGATCCAGGTTCTGCTGGTGAAGATGATCCGGATGGGGCTCTTGATCGTCGCGATCGCTGTTGCGCTAAGCGCCGTCGGCATCAACCTGTCTGCGCTGGCGGTGTTCTCGGGCGCGGTCGGCGTCGGCATCGGCATCGGCCTGCAAAAGATCGTCGCCAACTTCATCAGCGGCATCATCCTTCTGGCGGACAAGTCGGTCAAACCCGGCGACCTCGTCACCATCGGCGACAGTTCCGGGCGCATCAGCGCGATGAAGACGCGCTATATTTCGGTCGCTGCCGGCGATGGCCGCGAATTCCTGATTCCGAACGAGGATCTGGTGACGCAGAAGGTCACCAACTGGACCTATACCGACAAGAACACGCTGGTGAAGGTGAATTTCGGCACCAATTACGACTCCGACCCGAGGCAGGTGTGCAAACTCGCGGCCGAAATCGCGGCCAGCGCCCCCCGCGCCATCAAGTCCAGGCCGCCCGGCTGCATCCTGACCGAATTCGCCGAGACCGGCATGAAGTTTTCCCTGACCTTCTGGATCGCCGACCCCGACGGCATGGACAACGTCAAGAGCGAAGTGATGCTGGCGCTGTGGGAGGCGTTCAAGCGCGAGGGCATCAAGGTGCCTTACCCAGTGCGCGAAATCCGCGTTCGCGGCGGGGCGCTGCCGGTCGACACCGCCCTAGAGGTCCCCAATTGACGGCAGTTCCGCCCCCGAGGTCGCTTGCACTGCGAACGCCAATCATTAAATTAGACCGTTCACCCAGCCTTCCCGACCGAGACACGACCCACCCATGAGCTATGTTGAGGCCTCAGATACGTCCCTGCGCAAGACCGGGCAGATCAAGCTGCACGGCGCAAGCAGCTTTGCAGGCATGCGCAAGGCAGGCGCGCTGGTGGCGAAATGCCTCGACCAATTGACCGACATCGTCAAGGCGGGCGTCCCGACCTCGAAGATTGATGATTTCGTCCGCGAGTTTGCCTTCAGCCATGGCGCCTTTCCGGCGACGCTGATGTATCGCGGCTATCGTTATTCGACGTGTACCTCTATCAACCACGTGGTGTGCCATGGCATGCCCGGCGACCGCGGGCTGAAGGAAGGCGACATCGTCAACATCGACGTCACCTTCATCGTCGATGGCTGGTATGGCGATTCCAGCCGGATGTATGCGATTGCCCCGATCGCGCGCAAAGCGGAGCGGCTGATCGAAGTGACCTACGAGGCCATGATGCGCGGTATCGCTGCCGTCAAGCCGGGCGCGACCACCGGCGACATCGGCCATGCCATCCAGAGTTTTGTCGAACCGCAGGGCATGAGCGTGGTGCGCGATTTCTGCGGCCACGGGCTCGGCCGCCTGTTCCACGACGAGCCGAATATCATTCATATCGGCCGGCCGGGCGAAGGCGTGCCGCTCAGGCCCGGCATGTTCTTTACCATCGAGCCGATGATCAATCTCGGCAAGCCGCATGTGAAGATCCTGTCCGATGGCTGGACCGCGGTGACGCGCGACCGTTCGCTGTCGGCACAGTTCGAGCACTCGGTCGGCGTGACGGCGACCGGCGTCGAGATCTTCACGCTCTCGGAACGCCATCAGGAGAAACCGCCGGCGGCCGCGTAGTTAAAATCGATTGCGACCCAGAAGCCGGCGGCGGCCGGCTAATCCTGCGCTGCCGCGGGCGGAGGGTTGAAGCCGCGGCATTCTGACAAGCCGCAATTTTCTCCAAGCGATGACCTCGGTCTTCGGCGAAATCTCGCCGGAGAAACGAGACATCTCCTGGAGAATATCGATGGTGGAAAAATCCCTCTCATTCATCGAAGCGCTGTGCGGCGCCGAGGGCCCGGCGCCAGACCGCGCCGACAAGATGATGCTTTACGGACAGTTCGTCGGGACTTGGGATGGAACGCTCACCAGGTTTGGCACGAACGGCGAGCGCTCCGATTCAAGCGCGGAAGTTCATTTCGGCTGGGCGCTCGAAGGCCGCGCCATTCAGGATGTCTGGATCGTGCCCTCGCGGGTCGGGCGGGCTCCCGGGGAGGCCGACAGGATGTATGGAACGACACTGCGCGTCTACGATCCGCGGCACGATAGCTGGCAAATCACGTTCATCGACCCCGTCAGGCAGAAGCACGACAGGATGACAGGACGGCAGGTTGGCCCCGACATCATTCAGGAGTATCGCGAGGCCGACGGCACGGTCTGTCAGTGGTGCTTTTTCGAGATTGCGGCCAATTCCTTTCATTGGGTCAGCCGTGAATCCGCCGATGAGCGCCAGACGTGGCGTCTTACCGCCGAGTTTTATCTCAAGCGCAGGATACAGGCCTGAACGCGAGTGGGGCCGAACGGCCGGACGCGCGGCCCCCAAGCGCCGCCCTACTTCCCGGTTGCAAAAATCGTCTACCTCGGCACATTGAAGCCAATGGGCAACGGGACGGACGATCGGATTAACCCAAAGGCGCAAGGGGAGCCGCCGCATTATCACGGCCATCGCGAGCGGCTGCGCGAACGCTTTCGGGACGCCGGTCCGGACGCGTTGAGCGACTACGAGTTGCTGGAGATGGCGCTGTTTGCGGCGCTGCCGCGGCGCGATACCAAGCCGATCGCCAAGCTGCTCTTGAAGAAATTCGGCTCCTTTGCCGAAGTCGTCCACGCACCCGAACGCCTGCTGCGCGAAATCGACGGCATCGGCGATTCCTCGATCACTCAACTCAAGCTGCTTGCGGCGGCGGCCAGCCGCATCGCCAAGGGCGAAATCAAGCGAAGCGTCGCGCTGTCGTCGTGGAATGACGTCATTAACTACTGTCGCACCGGCATGGCGTTCGCCGACAAGGAGCAGTTTCGCATTCTCTTTCTCGACAAGCGCAACCAGTTGATTGCGGACGAGGTGCAGCAGACCGGCACGGTGGACCACACGCCGGTCTATCCGCGCGAGGTGATCAAGCGGGCGCTGGAACTATCGGCAACCGCCCTGATACTGGTTCACAACCATCCTTCGGGTGATCCGACGCCCTCGCAGGCCGACATTCAGATGACGAAAGCGATCATCGGCATCGCCAGCCCGCTCGGCATTGCCGTGCATGACCACATCATCGTAGGCAAAGGTGGGCATGCGAGTTTAAAGGGGATGAAGCTGATCTGAACGCGCCGACACCTACTCGGCCCTCGAAACCGCTGCACGCGCGGCCTCCGTTGCCCGTCGCCGCAATAGCTCGCGTTCCCGTTTGTTGTCCGCCAGTGCCGCCGCCGCTTCAAACGCCGCTTTGGCGTCTGCGAAACGCTGGAGCTTGTAAAGCAGGTCACCGCGCACGCTTTCAAGCAAATGATAGGCCTTGAGCGCCGGCTGGCCCACCAGCCGGTCTGCGATCGCAAGACCGGCTTCCGGCCCCTCCGCCATACCGACGGCGACGGCTCGATTGAGTTCGATGACAGGGGAATTCACGCGTCTTGTGAGTTCGGAATAAAGCGCCGAAATCCGCTGCCAGTCGGTCTCGGCGGCGGTTCCGGCCTGCGCATGGCAGGCAATGATCGCCGCTTGAAGCGCATAGAAGCCAAAGGAGCCACCGAGTTCTCGCGCGCGGCCAAGCGCCTGCAGTCCTCGCCGGATCTGCAACGGATCCCACAGCGCGCGGTTCTGCTCGAGCATCAGGACGGGCTCGCCTGCAGCATCCGTGCGCGCGGCCGTGCGCGAGGCGTTCAGCTCCATCAAGGCAAGCAGGCCATGGGCCTCGGGTTCGCGAGGCGCGGTCGACGTCAGGATGCGGCCGATGCGCAGTGCTTCCTGGCAAAGTTGCGGACGCAACCAATGCTCGCCGCTCGCCGCGGTATAGCCTTCATTGAAGATCAGGTAGACGACTTCCAGCACCGTGGCGAGCCGTTCCGACAACTCTGCGCCCCGCGGCGTCTCGTAAACCAGTCCCGACTCGGAAAGCGTCCGCTTCGCACGGACGACGCGTTGGGCAATGGTCGCATCCGAAACCAGAAAGGCCCTTGCGATCTCCTGAGTGGTCAGGCCGCAAATCATCCGCAGCGCCAGAGCCACGCGCGCCTCGCGCGACAACAGCGGATGGCAGGCCGTAAAAATCAACCGAAGCATCTCGTCGCCGATGTCGTCATCAAGCGCGGCGTCCAGATCGGGCATCGCTTGCTGCTCCGCTTCCAGCTCGAGCGCGACCAGTTGACGTTTGCGCGCAAGCATACGGGCACGGCGCAAGTGGTCCAGCGCGCGCCGTTTGGCCGTGGCCATCAGCCACGCGCCCGGCCGCTCCGGAATCCCGGTCGAGGGCCAATGCTCAAGCGCCGCCAACAGGGCGTCCTGCGTCAACTCCTCCGCCAGCGGCACGTCACGCAGCATTCTCGACAGTCCGGTGATGAGCCGGGGCTGCTCAACCCGCCAGGCGGCGAGAATTGCGTGATGGGCATCGTCGGCGGTCACGGCTAACGGGGGCGTCCTCTGGCGTCGCGGTTCAAGGACCAGCAAACGCACGAAGTTCGCACGTTCCTTCCCAGCCGGGCATGTGATCGAGGTGTAGCTGCATGAATTCTCTTGCCATCGCCACAGCCTCCTGCTTGTCGCGAAGCTCGAAAATCGCATATCCGCCGACGACTTCCTTGGCTTCGACGAATGGGCCGTCGATCACGCTGAGCTTGCCTTCCTTGATGCGCACCTGCGCACCGGTCTGAACTGGCATCAACCCGCCATTGTCGAGCATGCGGCCCGCCTTGATCTCCCGATCCGCCAGTTTGTGCATCGCTTCCAAGAGTTCGGGGGTTGGGTTTCCCGAAGGGCCGGGATGTGTGACCAGATACATGAAACGCATATGAGAACTCCTTCCAGGGCGAGCTGCGGGCACCATGCCCCTGAACTGTCTCGCTAATGGTTCGACGAACCGGCCGGCCGCAGATCGACACGAGACCTAAAAAAATTCGCCAACGCCCGAGCTTCACCCGGAATTGGCCGATTTACCGCGAAATTACTGCCGCACCATGATCAGCGGATCGGTGCTATCGGGCACCAGCCGCCACTGCGCATTGTCGTCGGCCTCGAACTGCCAGGTTTCGCCTTTGTCCGACATCAGCTGGATCTGGCCGTGCTCCAGCCGCCAGCGTGTCGGCGCGAACGCAGCGACCAGGGGATCGCATTTCGGTTTCAGGAAGACCTTGAAATTGTCCTGACCGGCGTCGGTGTTGGTGAGAGTAAGGCCACAGACGGCCTGGCCATTGCCGCGCACCATCGCCCAGTCGCCGATCATCTGGTCCATCGACTTGGCGAGCGAACGGGCTGCTGCGAGGTTTTGCAGAATGTAGACGCCCTCGTTCTGCCGCACACCTTCGAAGATGCCGCTCTCGACTTCGGTGAAGTCGATCACCGGCTGGCCACTTGCATCCTGCAAGCGCACGATATCGAGGCCCTTGACGCTCCAGGCCACGATATCCTTGGCGAACGGCAACGCCGTGGCGCAACCCGGCTCCAGTTCAAGTTTCAAGCCTTGTGGCGCTGCGTCGGCCTTCAATGTGACGACGCAGGTCTTGCTGCGCTCGGTGGTCGAGAGCTCCCACTGGCCGATCATGTCTTTTCGCAAAGTGGCAGCATCCTGCGCGGTGGCAGGATGTCCGCAGGCAAGCGACACCGCGAACGCTGCAACCGCAATAAGCGGCCGGGTCAACATTAGCGGCCCTTCACCGGCGTTTCCGCAATCGGGGTCAGCGGCGGCTTGCCGGCGAACCAGGCTTTCAGGTTATCGACCACGAGCTGATCCATCGCATTGCGGGTGACGACCGACGCCGAGCCGATATGCGGCAGCAGCACCACATTCTGCATCGCCTTCAACTCGTCGGGTACGGCGGGCTCCTTGGCGAACACGTCGAGGCCCGCAGCCAAAATCGTTCCGGACTGCAATGCTGCGATCAGCGCCTCTTCATCGATCACCGAGCCGCGCGCGACGTTGATGACAACGCCGCGCGGACCGAGCGCCTTGAGAACGTCGGCGTTGATCATTTTCGCGGTTGATGGACCGCCAGGCACGATCACCACCAGCGTGTCGACCGCCTTCGCCATCTCGATCAGATCGGGATAGTGCTTGTGTTTGACGCCCGCGACCGGATTGCGCGAATGGTAGACCACCGGCACGAGCGACGCATCCAGCCGTCGCGCGACCGCCTGACCGATCCGGCCCAAGCCGACGATTCCGACCTTGCGGTCGCGAAGCGAGCCGACGCTCAGAGGATACTGCTGCGTCGTCCATAGCCCGGAGCGCAGATAGCGGTCGGCCTTGATGAACTCGCGCAAGGTTGCGATCAGAAGTCCCATCGCGATATCGGCGACCTCCTCGGTGAGGACGTCCGGCGTGTTGGTCACGACAATGTTATGCTCGCGCGCATAGTTGGCATCGACGTGGTCGTAGCCGACACCGAAAGACGCCGCGATCTCGAGCTTCGGGAACATCGCCATCACGGCGCCGTCACAGCGGACCGTGCTGTAGGTGACGGCGGCGCCGCGAATTTTCGCAGCCACGGCCGGGCTCACGCGATCAAGGTCGGCGCGGCTTTCAAAGGGATGGAGCACGAACTGATCGGAAAAACCCTTGTCGACGATCGGCTTGTTCGGTCCGTAGATCAGAAGGTCGATCTTCTCCGATGAGATGTTTCCGCTCATTTTTTAATTTTCCTTTCCAAGCGCGCTCTCATGCCAGCGCCGCAGCAGCAGATGCGAAATTAGCGCCAGCAGCCCATAAATGACAATTCCGGCGGCCGAGAGCAACAGCAACGCGGCGAACATTCTGGGAATGTTGAGGCGATAGCCGGATTCCGCAATTCGGTAGGCAAGGCCCGATCCAGCACCGGCTGAACCGGCGGCGATTTCGGCCACGACCGCGCCGATCAGCGACAGGCCTCCCGCGATGCGAAGCCCGCCCAGGATGAACGGCAATGCGGCGGGTAATTTGAGGAAGCACAGCGTTTGCAGCGGCGACGCACGATAAAGCTGGAACAGACCCGCGAGGTTGCGATCCACCGAATTCAGACCCAGCGTCGTGTTGGACAGCACCGGAAAGAACGCAACGATCCAGGCGCAAACGACAACCGCCGTGGGTTGCGACAGGTAAATCAACAATAGTGGTGCAATCGCGATCACGGGCGTGACCTGTAACACCACCGCATAGGGGAACAGCGAATATTCCAGCCACTTCGACAGGTTGAACAACAGCGCTAGCGCGATTCCGCCGACGGCCGCGGCGACAAAGCCTTCGAGCGTTGTCAAAAGCGTGGTCAGAAGCGAGCGCGAGAGCACGTCCCAATCGCGGATCAGTGTTTCAAGGATTGCCGACGGCGCAGGCAAAACATAAGGCTTGATGTCATTGACCCGTACCACGATTTCCCAAAGCCCGATTCCTGCGACCAGCACCACGATGGGCAGCAGCAGGCGCACCAGACGCACCGCGCGATTGCCGGCAGGCACGGGAGCCGTGAACGACGGAGAGCCGGGCGCACTCATGCCGACCGTCCAGAGTAGGACGGGGCCAACGCATCAGACACTTTGCGGCAATAGCCGGCGTAGTCGGCCGAGGTACGAAAATCTTCCGAGCGCGGCTCGGCGGTCTCGATAGCGATTTCTGTCGCGATGCGTCCGGGCCGCGACGTCATCACCAGCACCCGCTGCGACAAATAGACCGACTCGAAGACAGAATGCGTGACGAATATGACGGTCTTGCGTAAGGAGCGCCACAACGCCAGCAGATCGTTGTTGAGGCGGAAACGTGTGATTTCATCCAGCGCCGCGAAGGGTTCATCCATCAACAGAATATCGGGATCGGTGACCAGCGCGCGGGCGAGCGAGACGCGCATTTTCATGCCGCCGGAAAGTTCGCGGGGGTAGCTGTCTGCAAATTCGGAAAGCCCCACTTGCGCGAGCGCCTCATCGACGCGCGTTTTCGCGGCCGAAAAGGGCAAGTGCGCCAGCTTCAACGGCAGGCGAACGTTCTCGCGCACCGTGGTCCACGGCATCAGGGTCGGCTCCTGAAACACAAAGCCAATCGGATGGCCGCCGTTCGACGTCACTTCTGGTCGCGCGACGTGGACCGTTCCGGAAGTCGGAGCACTCAGGCCCGCAATCAGGCGAAGCGCGGTCGATTTGCCGCAACCGGACGGACCCAGCAGCGACACGAACTCGCCGCGGCGGACCTCGATATCGATCGGCCCAAGCGCCATCACGCCGTTGTCGTAGGCCTTGGTGACATCGTGCAGGCTGACCGCATATCCCGCCGGATCAGCGCTCACCCCAGCCCACGCGACAGGACCTGCCATTTCGCCCGCAGCCTCAGTTCTTCGGCCGCAGATCGAGGCCGACACCCTTGTTGATGAAACGAAGCGTGTAGGACTTGCGATAGTCGATGTCGGGGCGGACGACATGGGCGCGCACCATCTTGTCGAAGAAGCTCGCCATCCGCGCATCGTTCATGGCACCGATGCCGTCGTGCAACGAATCCCCGGAATCGACGATCCCGTACTGCTTCATCCTGGCGATGGAATAAGCGAGCAATTCGTCAGTCATTTCCGGATTGAGTTTCTTGATCATCGCGTTCGCGGCGGCGTTGTTGCCGTAGAGGTAATTGTACCAGCCGATGATCGAAGCGCTGACGAAGCGCTGCACGAGATCCGGCTTCTTGTCGATCACGTCACGGCGCGTTTCGATCAGGGTCGAATAGCTATTCAAGCCGTAATCAGCGAGCAGGATGATCCCGGGCTTGAATCCGGCGGTCTTCTCGATGGCGTAGGGCTCGGACGTGACGTAGCCTTGCATCGCGCTGTGCTTGTCGGCCAGGAACGGCTGCGGATTGAAGGTGTATGGCTTCACCTTGTCTTCGCTAAATCCGTATTCGGACTTCAGCCACTGGAAATAGCTCGAAATGCCTTCCTTCGAGATGAACAGCGTCAGCGGCTTGAGATCTTCCAGCTTGGTGAACTTGAATTCCGGGTGTGTCAGCAGCACCTGCGGATCTTTCTGGAAGATCGCCGCGACCGTGACCAATGGCACATTGTTGGCGACGGCATCGAACGACATCAGCGTGTTGGCCGCCATGAAGAAGTCGATCTTGCCGGCGATCAGCAGGATGCGATTGTTCTCGTTCGGACCACCGGGCACGATCGTGACGTCGAGACCGTATTTTTGATAGGTGCCATCGGCCACGGCCTGAAAGAATCCGCCATGCTCGGCCTCGGCGACCCAGTTGGTGCCAAAGGAGACCTTGTCGAGCGTGGTCTGCGCGCGCCCTGGCGACAGGCCTGCCACCATGACCAGCAGGAGAACCGTCAACGCTCGCAAAAGCGTAAACTTCATGATTGGACTCCGTAGGTCATTTTGGCTCATGATGGCGATGATCGGACGTTCCATACAAACTATCTTTGCGCAATGACTTCAACCCTCCCTCCCCGCGATTGGACCGACATTCGCTGGCCCGAATTGGCCGGCACCGATCGTGCGCGCTGGATTGCGGTGCTGCCGCTGGCGGCGACCGAGCAGCACGGGCCGCACCTGCCCCTTGAGACCGACGTCATGATTGCGCAAGCTTACCTCGCGCGGGTGCGCGAACGGCTGCCCGAGACGTTTCCCGTCACTTTTCTTCCAGTCGAGCGGATCGGCATTTCGACCGAACATACCGACTTTCCAGGCACGCTGACGCTGACGCCCGAAACCGCTCTCAGGGATTGGATGGCGCTGGGCGAAAGCGTTGCACGCGCAGGCGTTAAAAAGCTTGTGATCGTCACCAGCCACGGCGGCAACAGCGCCGCGATGAGCCTGGTCGCGCAGGAGTTGCGCGCCCATCACCACATGCTGGCGGTCACCACGGCCTGGAGTCGGCTTTCGGCGGCGCAGACGCTGTTTTCCACCGAAGAAGTGGAGCACGGCATCCATGGCGGCGCGGTCGAAACATCGATCATGCTGGCGCGATATAGCGGGCACGTGAAACGCGAAGCGGTGGCCGATTTCCGTCCCTCGACCATTGCGATGAAGAAAAATTTTCGCTGGCTCTCCGCGCAGCGGCCGGCGCCGTTCGCCTGGCAGACCCAGGACCTCAATCCGAGCGGCGCGGTGGGCGACGCGACGCAGGCCTCCGCCGAGAAGGGAGAACGCCTGATCGATCAGGGCGCCAAGGCGTTCTGCGAATTGCTCGGCGAGGTCGACCGCTTCGACCTCAGACTATTGTCCAATCGTCCGAAAACCTGACCGCAGTTCCGAACATGGATGGTCCTGTTTCGGCCGGCGAGGCGCTCAGGCCTGCTGTTGACATAGCATAGGGGGGTATCCTATATGTCTGGTCAACAATGTCCCACACGATCAAAGAGAAAAAGAAGCTGCTCGCGCGCGTCGGCCGCATCCGCGGCCAGGTCGAAGCCATCGAGCGGGCGTTGTCGGAAGAGGCCGGATGCGAGCGCATCATGCACATGATCGCCGGCATCCGCGGCAGCGTCGCCGGGCTGATGGCGGAAGTGGTCGAGGATCACATCCGCACCCATCTGGTCGATCCTGAAGGGAATCCCGGCGCGCTCAACTCCGAGGCGGCCGGTCAACTGATCGACGTGGTCCATACCTATTTGAAGTGAGGCCAACATGACCGACTCCGGCTCGGCCTTTCACACGCCGCACAGCCACGTGTTCCTTGGCCCTGACCACGCGCGGGCGGAGCGGCGGACGTGGGCGGTCATCATCCTTTGTACGGCCATGATGATCGCCGAAATCGTCGGCGGCGCCATGTTCGGTTCGCTCGCCCTGATCGCCGACGGTCTGCATATGTCGACGCATGCGGGTGCGCTGCTGCTCGCCGCGCTCGCCTATACCTTTGCGCGCAGATATGCGGCCGATCCGAATTTCACGTTTGGAACCGGCAAGTTTGGCGATCTCGCCGGATATTCCAGCGCCATCGTGCTGGCGATGATCGCGCTTCTGATCGGCTACGAAGCGGTGTCACGTTTTCTCGATCCGGTTCCGATCGCCTTCACCGAAGCCATCCCGATCGCGGCGCTGGGGCTTTTGGTCAATATTGCCAGCGCCTGGTTGCTGGCCGGCGGTCATCATCACGGTCATGCGCACGGCCACAGCCATTCACATGATCATTCTCACGACCACTCACACGACCACGGCCATTCACATGGCGGCGATGCACACCATCGCGACAACAACATGCGCGCCGCGGTGGTTCACGTTATGGCGGATGCCGCGGTCTCCGTCCTCGTCATTGTCGGCCTGCTGCTCGCGCGCGCCTTCGGCTGGCTCTGGATGGACCCGCTCGCCGGTTTCATCGGCGCGCTGGTAATCGCCAGTTGGTCGGTCGCGCTGATCCGCGATACCGGCGCCATCCTGCTCGATCGCACGCCGGACCCCGGCATGGCCGCGAAAGTGAAGGCGACCATCGAAAGCGAGGGCGACCAAGTGACCGACCTGCATTTGTGGCGGCTCGGGCCTGGACATCTCGGCGCCATCGTTTCGATTGCGACATCGGCTCCGCGCGAGCCCGCGCACTACCGGCAACGGCTGGCGGATTTCCGGGATCTGTCGCACGTCACCGTCGAGGTTCAACACCTCTCGTAACTCCGTGGTTGACAGCCATAAGGCGCGGGCGTAGTTGCCGCTCGTCGTGTAACATTAGTGTCAAACAAATCCTTCAATCCTGACAAGTAGGCCATGGGCAGTACCACCTTCGGCGACGAGAACCCTGCGATAGCAGGGTTGATGGCGCCGGCAACGTTGAAAAACGATCGCGCTGGCCCCTGCCGCGTGAGGAGTGACGGTCCCGCTTAGGCCTGTCCGCTCACCGGCCTGCCGCGCTGATCGCGGACGTGGAGGCGAGCGATGTTCGACAAGAACAGCAAAAGATTTCCAGCGACCTGCCCGTTTTGCGCGGGCCTTCGCCATGCCCGCGATCCGCAAGACCGGATTGGAAGTGGGTCATGATCGCCTCGATCAATCAGACCGCGTTCAACCTCGGCGTAGCGACGCTGCTCGGCGCCTGTATCGGGTTCGAACGCCAATGGCGCCAGCGCATGGCGGGATTGAGAACCAATACGCTGGTGGCAATCGGCGCGGCGAGCTTTGTCGTGTTTGAAGGCCTGTTTCCTGACGAAGCAAGTCCGACCCGGGTCGCCGCGCAAGTCGTCTCGGGGATCGGCTTTCTCGGCGCGGGCATCATTTTTCGCGAGGGACTTCAGGTAACCGGCCTCAACACTGCAGCGACACTGTGGTGTTCAGCCGCCGTGGGACTGCTTGCAGGCAGCGGCCATCCGCTGCATGCGGCGGTCGCGATGCTGTTTGTCGTGCTCATCAACCTGATGCTGCGGCCGGTGGTCCGGCTCATCAACCGGCAGCCGATCGTGCAGGCCGAGACCGATTTTCGCTATACCGTTCGGGTCGTCTGCCGGAGCCCCGAGGAAGCCCATGTCCGGGCGCTGCTGTTGGAGGGCACCGGCAACGGTCACCTCAGCCTGCGGCAACTCGACAGCACCGATCTGGAGGAAAGCGGACGTGTCGAGGTCAACGCACTCCTGACCTCCGCCACCAAAAACGACGCCGTGCTCGAGCAGGTCGTCGGCCGCCTCAGCCTGGAGCCGACGGTTTCGGCGGCAAGCTGGAGCGTCGGCCCTATTCTGGAATAGCGGAGACTTGCAATTACGAAAATCCGGTGCTCTTTCAAACTTCCCGCTCGACGATAAGCCCATCATAAATCCGGCCTGTCACCAGGCCTCGGTTCACTCTTCGCAGAGCCGGCAGCCCGGCATTCAACCAAGGCGGCACGCATGACGCTGAACGACATTCTGACGCCGAGACTGGGGCAGGCGCTGCGGCCGAACGTCTGGGATCTGGTCGCGCTCGTTCTTGTGATCGGCGCGATGGTGCTGATCGTCTACGGCGGCGAGCAGACCACGCTGCCACTGTCGGCGCTTGATGCCGCTCCGGTTTCCCTCGATCCGTCCAATTTGCCGCTCTACGCATTGCGAACGACCATGCGCATGCTGCTCGCCATCGTCTGCTCGATCATTTTCACGCTGCTGTACGCGACGCTCGCCGCCAAGAGCCGGCGCGCCGAGATGGTGCTGATCCCGCTGCTCGACATCTTGCAATCGGTGCCGATCCTCGGCTTCCTCACATTTACGGTGGCTTTTTTCCTGAACCTTTTTCCCGGCCAGGTGTTCGGCGCCGAACTCGCCTGCGTATTCGCGATCTTCACGAGCCAGGCCTGGAACATGACTTTCAGCATGTACCAGTCGATCCGCAACGTGCCGAAGGATCTCGAGGAAGCTTCGCAGAGCTTCCACCTGTCCGGATGGCAACGCTTCTGGCGGCTGGACGTGCCCTTTGCCATGCCCGGCCTGATCTGGAACACGATGATGTCGATGTCCGGCGGGTGGTTTTTCGTCGTGGCGTCGGAGGCGATCACCGTCGGCAATACTACGGTCGCCTTGCCCGGCATCGGCTCCTACGTTGCTCTCGGCATCCAGCAGCAGAATTTGCCCGCGATCGGCTACGCTATCCTGACCATGCTGCTGGTGATCATCGCCTACGACCAGTTGCTGTTCCGCCCCGTAGTGGCCTGGGCCGACAAATTCCGTTTCGAACAGACGGCCTCCGGCGCAGCGCCAACCTCCTGGATGCTCGACCTGTTCCGCCGCACGCGGGCCCTGCGGGCGCTGACCGCGCCCTTTGCCGCCACCAACAAGGTGTTTTCAAACCTGCATGTGAGACTTCCGGAGGGCCTGCGCGTCGTCCCCTTCAAGTCCGGCCAGTCCTCACGCGTGGTTGACGCACTGTGGCTTGCGGTGATCGCGGTTGCCACCTGTTATGCCGGCTGGCGCGCCTACCAATTCATGTCGGCGACGCTGGGCCTCTCGGATGTCTCCGCGGCCATAGGCGATGGTTTCATCACGCTTGCCCGCGTCATCGTGCTGATTGCGCTGGCGTCACTGATCTGGGTGCCGATCGGTGTGTGGATCGGGCTTCGGCCGAAGCTGGCCGAACGCGTGCAGCCGCTGGCGCAATTTCTGGCCGCCTTTCCGGCGAACCTCGCCTTTCCGGTATTCGTGGTCATCATCGTGCGCTACGGCTTGAACGCGAACATCTGGCTCAGTCCGCTGATGATCCTCGGCACCCAGTGGTACATCCTGTTCAATGTCATTGCGGGCGCCAGCGCCTTCCCGACCGACCTGCGCGAGGCTGCCGGCAGCTTCCATCTGCGCGGCTGGCGCTGGTGGCTCAAGGCGATCCTGCCGGGCATCTTCCCCTATTACATCACCGGCGCCATCACCGCTTCGGGGGGATCATGGAACGCCTCCATCGTGGCCGAGGTGGCCAGTTGGGGCGATACCCACCTGATGGCCAAGGGCCTCGGTGCCTATATAGCCAATGCGACCGAAGCCGGAGATTTTCGGCGCGTCGTGCTCGGCATCGTCGTGATGTGCGTCCTCGTCACCCTGTTCAACCGCCTGCTCTGGAGGCCGCTCTACGCTTTCGGAGAACGCCGCCTTCGCCTCGGATAGCCTGAAGGAAAATCCATGCTCGATGTTTCCAAGCAAACCACGCTGCTCGATGTCCGCGGCGTCTGCCGTTCGTTCCCCAAGGGCAGCGGCGAGGAACTTCTGGTTCTCGAAAAGGTCGATCTCACGATCCGTTCGGGCGAGATCGTGGGTCTGCTCGGCCGCTCGGGATCCGGCAAGTCCACGCTGCTGCGCATCATCGCCGGCCTGATCGCGCCCTCCTCGGGGGATGCCAAATGCCGCGGCGAGACCATCGAGGGACCGCCGAACGGCGTCTCGATGGTGTTTCAGTCGTTTGCCTTGTTTCCGTGGCTGACGGTGCTGCAAAACGTCGAACTCGGCCTGGAGGCGCTTGGCGTCGAAAGCGGCGAGCGCCGCAAGAGGGCGCTGGCCGCGATCGACCAGATCGGCCTTGACGGATTCGAGTCCGCCTATCCCAAGGAATTGTCGGGCGGCATGCGCCAACGCGTGGGCTTTGCCCGGGCGCTGGTCGTGCATCCGGACCTGCTGTTGATGGACGAACCGTTTTCGGCACTCGACGTGCTGACGGCCGAAACGCTCCGCACCGACCTGATCGATCTCTGGATCGAAGGCCGGCTGCCGATCAAATCGGTGCTGATGGTGACGCACAATATCGAGGAGGCGGTGCTGATGTGCGACCGCATCCTGGTGTTTTCATCCAATCCCGGCCGGGTCGCCGCCGAGATCAAGGTCGATCTGCCGCATCCACGCAATCGGCTCGACCCGGCCTTCCGCCAGCTGGTCGACAGCATCTATGCTCGCATGACGCAACGTCCGGAGCCCAAGGCGCCCACGCTCGAAGGCATTCAGGGCACCGGCGTCGGCATGATCCTCAACCACGTATCGTCCAACGTGCTGTCGGGCCTGATCGAGACGCTCGCAGCGCCTCCCTATAACGGGCACGCCGACTTGCCGGTTCTCGCCGGTCACCTGCAACTCGAGGCCGACGAAATCTTCCACCTCGGCGAGTCGCTGCAACTGCTGCGCTTCGCGCAGTTGAGCGAAGGCGACCTGATGCTGACCGATGCGGGCAAGCGTTTCGCCAATCTCGAGACCGACGCGCGCAAGCGCCTGTTCGCCGAGCACATGATCAACTATGTCCCGGTCATCGGCCTGATCCGCCGCGTACTGGATGAGCGGCCCTCGCATACCGCGCCTGAGGCGCGTTTCCGCAACGAGCTCGAGGACTATATGAGCGAAGCCGCGGCCGACGAGACGCTCAAGACCGTCGTATCATGGGGACGTTACGCCGAACTGTTCGCTTACGATGAACAGTCGGAAACCTACAGCCTTGAAAACCCGCACTAGCCTCGGCTGTCGTCCCCGCAAACGCGGCGACCCATACGCCGTAGCGGCGGGTTAGGACACGGAGGCAGACGGCTTCTCATTCAACGAGGGCCGGTGGTTATAGGCCGCTGCTTTCACAGGGACGACGGTCTGGAGAGGGGGGCTCTCTAACCCGCCGGCGCAAAACTATCCGCCCGCGCCATCGCCCAGGCATCGCGGAAGCGCGGATCGCTGGTGCCGTCGATCAGTTCGCCCGGCCGAAGCGAGGGATAGAGCTTTGCAAAGGTCTGGACCTCGGTCGTGGACGTCCGTTTCGAGAAGTGGATCGGCCGCAGGTCCTGTGGATGTTCGAGGCCGGCAGCGGCCAGAAGCTCCGCCAGCGCATGCAGCGTGGCGTGATGATAGTTGTAAACCCGCTCGACCTTGTGCGGCACGAACAAGGCGCGGTTGCGCGAGGGATCCTGCGTGGTCACCCCCGTCGGGCAGCGGTCGGTATGGCAGCTCAGCGACTGGATGCAGCCGAGCGCGAACATGAAGCCTCTCGCCGAATTGCACCAGTCGGCGCCGATCGCCATCGCGCGCGCCATGTCGAAGGCGGTCGCGATCTTTCCGGCTGCGCCGATGCGGATGCGGCTGCGGGCGTTGATGCCGATCAGCGCGTTATGGACGAAATTGACGCCCTCGCGCATCGGCATGCCCATGTGATCCATAAACTCAAGCGGTGCGGCGCCGGTGCCGCCTTCGTTGCCGTCGACGACGATGAAATCGGGATAGATGCCGGTTTGCAGCATCGCCTTGCAGATCGCCAGGAACTCCCAGGGGTGGCCGATGC
>NZ_JBAVCF010000574.1:0-1646 GCF_049586575.1 Bradyrhizobium sp. | reverse complement strand
TGACGGCGATCTATCTGGAAAACGCATTTGCCAGTTTCGATCGCAACCGCACCTATCGGCTGCTCGAATTTGCACCGGGCGATGCCCTGTACAAGAAATTGAAAAGCCTTCCGTTCATCGCCTATCGGAGCGCCGACTTGTCGCGCAAGACCGTGGACGAGCGTGTCGACATGACCGACATGGCGGCCTATGCGGATGGCTCGCTCGACGTCATTCTATGCTCACATGTCCTTGAACATGTCCCCGACGACCGCAAAGCCATGCGCGAGATTTGCCGGGTGCTGAAACCGGATGGATTTGCCATTGTCATGGTCCCGCTGGTTGTCGGCGTGGACGACACCAATGAAGATCCGAGCGTGAATACGGCCGAGCTGCGCTGGAAATATTTTGGCATGGGCGATCATGTCCGGCGGTACGGTAAGCGGGATTTTGTCGATCGGCTGGAGATCGCCGGACTGAAGGTCGAACAGCTTGGCATCGAGCATTTCGGCGCAGAGACGTTCCGCCGTGCGGGTATCGCCGAAAATTCGGTGCTGTACGTCGCGCACCCTCGTTAATACGGAATTATTGCAGGACTGCCGGCGGCTGATTGGACGAATCAATCATCGTTGAAAGCCCACGCATTGCTCGAACGCGATCGCTCGCGAGGACTTCGTCAAGTCGGGCCCGATTACCTTGCAGGTTCGATCGATCGGACTCGGGATGCCAAAGATGAAGAACGCCGGTTGCAAAGCGTCCGTCCTTGCGGCGGACCCCTGCATGAAATAGGCGGACGACGAGATCGGAATCCTCCAAACCCCAACCGGTGTAATGCGTATCAAAGCCGTCGGTGCGATCGAGATCACGTCGCGCGACCGCCAAGTTGCAGGTCTTCGCGCCTTCCCACGCCCTGCTATGAATTTTGCGCAAGGGTCCGAGCGGCAGGTGCAGCGCGGGGAGCAGCCGATTGACGCCCCCTCGCAACCGCTCCCGCATTAATACGGCAATATCCCAGGTCTCCGATTCCAGCCGTTGCGCCAACACCGCTGCAGTCAAGCCGCGCGACAGCAGGATCCGGTTACCAGCCACGAACCATCCGGATTCAGCGAGCCGCCGATGCGTGGCGATGAAGTCTGCACGGGCCAAGCAATCGCCATCGAGAAAAATGCAATAGCGTCCGGAGCTAGCGCCGATGCCACGGTTGCGGATTTCGGCGCCGCGAAAGCCCCTATTTTCCTGCCATACGTGCTTAAGTGGCATCGGCAGCCGCGGGGTCCAACTTTCGATTACGTGCGCCGTGTCCGGCCCCGATCCGTCATCGGCAATAATAATTTCGAAACTGCGATCCGTTTGATGAGATAACGCGCGCAATACGGCATCAAGCGCGTCAGCCCGATTATAGGTCGTCACGATAACGGAGATGAGATCGGTCACGAATCCGCCTTAACCCGTCGAGATCACGTCTCTATGAGACCGCCGGCTTGCCGACGCGCGTGGTCGGCGTGGCCATGCGCCGCACGATATTGGTGGTCGAATGACCCGGCACGAGATCGATCAGCACCACCTGGCCGCCAGAGGCTTCGACCACGTCGTGACCGACAACTTCCTCGCGCTTGTAGTCGGCGCCCTTGATCAGAACTGTCGGCCGCACGCGCTTGATCAATTCC
>NZ_JBAVCF010000573.1:0-3313 GCF_049586575.1 Bradyrhizobium sp. | reverse complement strand
GGCGACAAGAAAGCCAAGAAGGCTTGAGGATTAAGCGATGAGCAAACCAAAGCGCCAACGCGCCCTTGAGGACAATGAGGCCAAGGCGGTCGCCCGGATGCTACGGGTGAGCCCGCAGAAGCTCAATCTTGTCGCGCAATTGATCCGTGGCAGGAAGGCTGCGGCGGCGCTTGCGGACCTGCAGTTCTCGCGCAAGCGGATCGCGGTCGACGTCAAGAAGTGTCTGGAATCGGCGATTGCCAACGCCGAGAACAATCATGACCTCGACGTCGACGATCTCGTGGTCGCCGAGGCGCATGTTGGCAACGGCATCGTGATGAAGCGTTTTGCCCCGCGCGGCCGTGGCCGTTCGGGTCGGGTTTTCAAACCGTTCTCGCAATTGACGATCGTGGTTCGTCAGGTCGAGGCGAGCGCTTAAGGGCGCGGGAGAATACGATGGGTCAGAAGATCAATCCAATTGGGCTCCGCCTCGGTATCAACCGTACCTGGGATTCCCGTTGGTTCGCCGGCAAGAACGAGTACGGCAAGCTGCTGCACGAGGATGTCAAGATCCGCGAGATCCTGCACAAGGAACTCAAGCAGGCGGCTGTCGCCAAGATCGTGATCGAGCGACCGCACAAGAAGTGCCGTGTGACGATCCACTCGGCGCGTCCGGGCGTGGTGATCGGCAAGAAGGGCGCCGACATCGACAAGCTGCGCAAGCGGGTTGCCGATATCACGGCTTCCGACGTCGTCATCAACATCGTCGAAATCCGCAAGCCCGAACTTGATGCCACCTTGGTCGCCGAATCGATCGCGCAGCAGCTCGAGCGCCGCGTCGCGTTCCGCCGCGCCATGAAGCGCGCCGTGCAATCGGCGATGCGTCTGGGCGCCGAAGGCATCCGCATCAACTGCTCGGGCCGCCTGGGCGGCGCCGAAATCGCGCGCATGGAGTGGTACCGCGAAGGCCGCGTGCCGTTGCATACGCTGCGAGCCGACATCGACTATGGCGTCGCGACCGCGTTCACGACGTTCGGTACCTGCGGCGTCAAGGTCTGGATCTTCAAGGGTGAGATCCTCGAGCACGACCCGATGGCCCAGGACAAGAAGATGGCCGAGGGTGATAGCGGACGGCCGCCCCGCCGCGATTCGGCTGCGGCCTGAGAAAATAGAGAAGGTTTGAGGGCTTAACGCCATGATGCAACCAAAGAAAACGAAGTTCCGGAAGGCGCATAAGGGCCGCATCCACGGCACCGCGACTTCGGGCGCGACGTTGTCGTTCGGTCAGTACGGCCTGAAGGCGATGGCGCCCGAGCGCGTCACCGCGCGTCAGATCGAGGCCGCCCGCCGCGCCCTGACCCGTCACATGAAGCGCGCCGGCCGGGTCTGGATCCGCGTATTCCCGGACGTTCCGGTGTCGAAGAAGCCCGCCGAAGTTCGCATGGGTTCCGGCAAGGGTACGCCCGAATTGTGGGTGGCGCGGGTCAAGCCGGGCCGCGTCCTGTTCGAGATTGACGGCGTGACGGTGCAGACCGCGAAGGAAGCGCTTTCGCTCGCCGCCGCCAAACTGCCGATCAAGACGCGCTTCGTCGCGCGCATTGCGGAGTAGGGAAGACGGTCATGGCCCAGATGAAAACTGCCGATATACGCGCGATGAGCCCCGATCAGATGGACGACGCCGTGGTCAATCTGAAGAAGGAGCGCTTCAACTTGCGCTTTCAGCGCGCCACCGGGCAGCTCGAGAATACCTCGCGTCTGCGTGAGGCCCGCCGCGACATCGCCCGCATCAAGACGGTAGCCGCGCAAGCTCGCGCGAAGAAGAAGTAGAGGGTAGACCAATGCCGAAACGTACGCTTCAAGGCGTGGTCGTCAGCGACAAGCAGACCAAGACGGTGGTGGTGCGCGTCGATCGCCGCTTCACCCATCCGATCTACAAGAAGACGATCCGTCGTTCGAAGAACTATCACGCGCACGATGAGAACAGCCAGTTCAAGCCGGGCGACACCGTGTGGATCGAGGAAAGCAAGCCGATCTCGAAGTTGAAGCGCTGGACCGTGGTCCGGGGCGAACATCAGAAGACGGCCTAAGGCCGGTTCGGCTTCGGCCGATCCGGTCAACTTGAAATTTTTAAGCGCAACTTTGCGCAAGCTAGATGAGAGGACGAGGTGCATCAATGATTCAGATGCAGACCAACCTCGACGTGGCCGACAATTCAGGCGCACGCCGTGTCATGTGTATCAAGGTGCTCGGGGGCTCCAAGCGCCGTTACGCCACCGTGGGCGACATCATTGTCGTGTCGATCAAGGAAGCGATTCCGCGCGGCAAGGTGAAGAAGGGCGACGTGATGAAGGCCGTGGTGGTGCGGGTCCGCAAGGACATCCGCCGTCCCGACGGCTCCGTCATCCGCTTCGACCGCAACGCCGCCGTGTTGATCAACAACCAGGCCGAGCCGGTCGGCACCCGTATCTTCGGGCCCGTGCCGCGCGAACTGCGCGCCAAGAACCACATGAAGATCATCTCGCTCGCCCCGGAGGTGCTGTGATGGCTGCCAAGATCCGGAAAGGCGACAAGGTCATCGTGCTGTCGGGCCGCGACAAGGGCCGCACCGGCGAGGTGTTCGAGGTGCGCCCCGACGATAGCAAGGCGCTGGTGCGCGGCGTCAATCTCGTCAAGCGCCACCAGAAGCAAACCCAGAACCAGGAGGGCGGCATCATCTCGAAAGAGGCGCCGATCCACCTGTCCAACATCGCGATCGTCGGCAAGGACGGCAAGCCGACTCGCGTAGGTTTCAAGATTCAGGCGGATGGCACCAAGGTTCGTGTCGCCAAACGCTCGGGAGCAGAGATCGATGGCTGAGACCTCATACACCCCACGCCTGCGCGCGGAATATGACAAGAGCGTTCGCGGCAAGCTGACTGAACAGTTCGGCTACGCCAACATGATGCAGGTGCCGCGGCTGGACAAGGTCGTGCTCAACATGGGCATCGGCGAGGCCGTCAACGACCGCAAGAAGGCGGAGATGGCCGCGGCCGACCTGTCGCTGATCGCGGGCCAGAAGGCGGTCGTGACCTATTCGCGCATCGCGATTGCGACCTACAAGCTTCGTGAGAACCAGCCGATCGGCTGCAAGGTCACGCTGCGCAAGGTCAAGATGTACGAATTCATCGACCGTCTGGTGACCGTTGCGTTGCCCCGCGTGCGCGACTTCCGCGGTCTCAATCCGAAGAGCTTCGATGGCCGCGGCAACTATTCGCTCGGCATCAAGGAGCACATCATTTTCCCCGAAATCGACTTCGACAAGGCGGGCGAGTCGTGGGGCATGGACATTACGGTG
>NZ_JBAVCF010000572.1:0-1885 GCF_049586575.1 Bradyrhizobium sp. | reverse complement strand
GCGCGGGCCGTGCGCTCCATCGGATACCGGTTTGCCGCGAGGCCCTGACATGGACCGTAGACGGACTTCTGGAATTCGTCGCGAATCTGCCGGTACGTATCGTCGGCGATCGTATTTTCGAACGCGTTAGCCGATTGCAGCAGCATGGTATTGAACGGGGAGGGCATTCGCGTCGCGTCGGTTTTGAATTGAGCGACTTGGCTACGAATGGCACTCGTGGCCTGCTGTTCCTGGGACGAATTCAGCGTGACGGTCTGAAGCGTGTTGTTGATCGCCGCCAGATCACCGGTGACGGTGTCGATCAGGCGGCGCGAGCCTTCGCCCTCGACGGCCTGATGGAACGGCTTGAACTCGGCCTCGATCTCCGCGCCGGGAACGCCGGTCTGTCCGCTGACGAGAGAGGGCGCCAATCCCTTCTTGGCGGTCTTGGTCGCACCCTGATCCTTGCGCTCCCGTGTCAGGGTGGTCTCGTCGCGTATGGATTCGATCAGCAGCCGGATCGGCGATGTGGAGGCCGCCGCGGCATTCAGCGCATCGTATTTCGGCTTGCCCACGTTGAGAGGCCGGATGCGAAGCTTCTCCAGCGCCTGTTTCCACGCATCGACGAAATCGCGGTTGTAAAGGGCGAGGAGATCGCGCGTCAGATTGTCGAATTGCGAGGTGATGGCCCCCAGCTTGCCCGCATCGCCGAGCACCCAGCTGTCGCGCTGGAGCTGATCGGCGATTGTCGGAAGCTTGTCGATGAAGGCATTCTGAAAGCCGGCGTAAGTGAAGAACCCGGGGACAACGACGCTCTCGACGCTGTTGCCGTTTGTCGTTTCGAAAACGGTTTCAAAATCAGGCCCGGCATGGCGGGCCGCAACCCAATCCGGCGCGGTGGCCTGCCGGGCCTGCGACTTGAGCAGCTGATAGGCGCGCTCGGCGACGCTGAGGCGTGCAAGAATGCGCCGGCAACTCTCGACGAGCTCCCAGTTGGGCTCCACCAGTGGCTGTTCGCCGTTTTCGAGATCGAACATGGCAAGGAGCTCAACCTCGAGTGCTTTGCGTCCTTCGGCGTTGGAGGCGCCTTCGTAAAGATTGTCCGTCCAGTCGTTTCGCATCCAGTTCAATACGAGTTCGCGATCGATCCGTTCGACGCCCGCGATCATCAAGTAGACCTTCAGCGCTTCGTAGATATAGCTGGGCTTCGTCTTGTTCGCGTCGAGAACCTCTTCCAGGCGGAACATCAATCGCGGCCGCAATAGGCGCTCCAGCCCGACATGGTAGATCTGTTCGGCTGAACTTTGCAGCCGCTCTCGTTGGCTTAAGCCAAACTCCGCGAGCACCGGCGTGGGCAGGTCACGCGTCGCATAGCCGGCAGGCAGATTGCGCAGCTTGAAGAGCAGCGGCATGATCTTGTGGAGATCGCGGTCGCCAATGATGGTTTCTTTGGCGAAGGGACCGGCCTGTTGATCGAACTGCGCAGCGGCCAGCTGGGTGTCCGTAATCAATTCCCTATTGCGACGATAGCTTTCCCACCAGCCGCCGGCCGCAGCGATCGAGGCCAGCGCCAGGATCGAATAAAGTGCGGCCTTGACGATCCGCGCGCGCCGCACCGTCCGCCAATCCGTCGACACCCACGAAGCCTCGCCGATGATCACCTTAAGGATCAAGTCCGCGATGAAGAAGCTCTTGCCGCGGCCGGAATAGGCCTGTGCGGCGAGATGTTCGGTACCAAAGCTCTTTTCCAGAGCGCCAATGAGCCGATCGATCGGCGTACCGTGCTGGGTACCAGACGTGAAGTAAAAACCACGCAGCGTGGCGTTGGCGTGATAGCGCGTTGGTTCGAAAATCTGGTTGAGGAAGTCGTAAACCTGCCGCTTCAGACCGGCGACCTGAGGCGGAA
>NZ_JBAVCF010000571.1:0-14502 GCF_049586575.1 Bradyrhizobium sp. | reverse complement strand
CAGTCCAGGCTGACGACAGCGATTTCCGCCGTCTGCTCGTCCATGATCGCCATATGCACCCCCAAGGGTTCCCCCCAAAGGCCGAGCAAACTCCAACGACCATGAGCCAGTTCGCTGGCCGCAAAATTCCAGGCGGAGGCAAGGACCACGGATCGTGGCCAGGGAGAGTGGTGCTGGACCTGACCTCCCTCCAGCATCAGATCGATAAAGGATGGCATGTCACGTTTTCCTCGAGCTATCCAAGAAGAGTTGCCACATGCTGGAACCAGATGACGATGGGGGTGGGAAGATAGATACCCGCAATCAGAACCAGTGAGAGATGAGCAAACATCGGCACATAGGAAGCCTCGGCTGACTTGGTGCTGCCGCGAGGCTCGCCGAATGCGACGCTTGTCAGACGCAACGTCAATGCGCCGAACGCCAGCAACAGCCCAAACACCAGTACAATCGCGAGCAGCGGTTGGCGTGCGAAGGTCGAGCTTACGACCAGAAATTCGCTCATGAAGATGCCGAGCGGCGGCAAGCCGCTGATCGCAATGACGCCCGTCACCAGACCCCAACCGAGCGCCGGATGGGTCACCGTCAGGCCCCGGATCCTGTTGATCCGCTGCGTTCCCTTGATCTGGGAGATGTGGCCGACCGCATAGAAGATCGCCGACTTGGTCAGGCTGTGCATCACCATATGTAAAAGCCCGGCGAAATTAGCCAGCGGTCCGCCCATCCCGAACGCGAACACGATGATGCCCATATGTTCGATCGAGGAATAGGCGAACAGGCGCTTGATGTCGCGGCGGCGGTAGAGCATGAACGCTGCGAACACGAGTGAAAGCAAACCCATCGTCACCATCAGGGGCCCGGGAGCAATTGCCGCCGGATTGGCGGCGAGCAGTATCTTGAAGCGCAATAGCGCATAGAGCGCGACATTCAACAGCAGACCCGAAAGCACGGCCGATATCGGCGTCGGACCTTCGGCGTGCGCGTCGGGCAGCCAAGCGTGCAGCGGCGCGAGGCCAACCTTGGTCCCGTAGCCGAGAAACAGGAATACGAACGCGACATTGAGAAGAGCAGGGTCGAAATTCGCAGCGTGTTCGATCAGGAGGGTCCAGACCATGCCATCCTGGCCCTCGCCTACGATCGGGCGCGCCGCCAAGTAGACCAGGATCGTGCCGAACAGGGCGAACGCTATGCCGACACTGCCCAGAATGAAATATTTCCATGCCGCTTCCAGAGCGGCGTGAGTACGATAGATGCCGACCATCAGCACCGTGGTTAGCGTCGCAATTTCCACCGCGACCCACATCAGACCGATGTTGTTCGACACGAAAGCGAGGTTCATGCCGAACATCATGGTCTGATACATGGCGTGGTAGAAACGCAGGTAAGCGGGCGTCAACCGGCCGGTTTCGAGTTCATGCGCGATGTAGCTCGCGCTGAAGATGCTGGTCGTGAAACCCACGAGGGTGTTGAGCACGATGAAGACGATGTTGAGGTCGTCGACCAGCACATACGGTCCAGGCAGCGGGCGTTCAATCACGAACAATGAGAGCGCCGCGAGAAATGTCGCAAGGCTTGCAACGACGTTCAACCGCGCCGTCAGGCGGTAGCCCGGCAGTATGGCCAGCAACGCTGCCGTGCCGATCGGAATCAGCAGGACAGCGGCCACTGGGTCGAAGGAATGCGGGTTCATCGCCGTTCGCCCCGGTAGTCGTCAAGTGCAGAGACATCAACAGAATCGAAGCGTTCACGGATGCGGAACAAGAAGATGCCGATGACGATGAATGCGATCAGGATCGAGAAGGCGACGCTGATCTCGACGACGAGCGGCATGCCCTTGGCACCGGTAGCCGCTAAGACCAATCCGTTCTCGAGTGACATAAATCCGACGACCTGACTAACGGCATTGCGGCGCGTCACCATGACCAGAAGCCCAAGCAACACCACCGATAGCGCGAAGGCCAGATCCTCGCGCGCCAACGGGGCTGCCTCTGCGGTCACCCTCAGCATCAGCACCATGGAAAGGGCGACCAGCCCCATTCCGGCTAACATGGTCGGGCCGATGCCCACGGCCGACTCGATGTCGCGATGAATTCCAAGCTGCTTGACGATGCGATGAAGCGCGACCGGGATGACGATCGCCTTGAAGATGAGGGCAATTGCCGCGGTCACGTAAAGATGAGGTGCATTCTGGACGGAGGCTTGCCAGGCGACAGAGAGCGCCAGCACCAGGGCGTGCAGCGCAAACACGTTGAGCAGTGAATAAAGCCGGTCCTGGTACAGCATCATGAAGCTGATCAGGACGAGCCCGCCTGCGAGCGCATGCGAGATGTCGAAGTCGAGGCTGTGCATTTGCATCAGAAGCTCTTTGACACGAACAGGAGGAGGGTGCCGAGCAGACCGAGCATAAGGGCAGCACCGAGAAATTGCGGAACGCGAAAGACTCGCATTTTCGCTGTGGCGGTCTCGAACAGTGCGAGGAAAAAGCCGGCGGCCGCGAGCTTGACAAGATAGGCGACGGTGCCGATTGCGTATGACGAGGGACCGGTACCGAAGACTGCTATCTTCCAGGGTAAGAACACGCACGCGATGAGCGAGATGTAGAGCAGAAGCTTGAGGAAGGCGCCAAATTCGATCATCGCGAGATGACGACCCGAATATTCAAGAACCATCGCTTCGTGCACCATGGTGAGCTCCAGGTGCGTGGCCGGGTTGTCGACCGGAATGCGCGCGTTCTCCGCGAGCGCCACCATGATGAGGGCGATCATCGCCATTCCCAGCGATACCCGTAAGCCGACGTAGGATGAGGCCATGAAATTTGCCACCGTCGAAAGTTGGGTCGAGCCGGCAACCAGCGCAATGCAAAATACAAACAGTAGCATCGCCGGCTCCGCAAGCGCCGCAATCATGACTTCGCGGCTGGAGCCGATGCCGCCAAAACTGGTGCCGACGTCCATCCCGGCGAGCGCCAGAAAGAAGCGTGCACTTCCGAGCAGCGCCACGATGGCAATCAGGTCCGCCGTCCAGTTGAAGAGGAGACCGGTGGCAAAGGTCGGCACCAGAGCGGCGGCAACCCAGATCGCCGCAAAGGTCACATAGGGCGTCACGCGGAACAGCCAGGAGGCGTTGTCCGCCAGCACCACTTCCTTGCGGAGCAATCGCAGGAGATCCCGATACGGTTGAAAGACCGACGCTCCCCGGCGACGCACCAGGCGGGCCTTCATCTTGCGCACGAAGCCCGTCAGCAACGGCGCCAGCAGCAGCACAAGAAGCATCTGCGCACCTTGCACAAGAAGGGCTGACATCACGACCATATCGCGAGAACCAGAAGGAGTGTGACGAGGGTAACGAAGACGAGGCTGAGATATTGGCGGATGGTGAGGAACTGCAGACGATTGAGTTTAACGGCAGAGAAGCCAACCGCGCGTGCTATCGGCTCATACATTCCTTCCCAGATCAGATCGTGCAATTCGATTCGCAGGCGCGCCGGCCTGATATCTCCGGGGGCCGGCATCTCGACATGATCGCGGGCGTGGAACACGAGCGTTCCGAAAACGCGGCGAATAGGCTGAGCAAAGCTTCCGCCCGAATATTGGGCCGCGGGTGTCGGATCAGAAAAGCCGCAGCCCCAGGCCGGACCCCGCCGTAGCGCACGAGAGGCAAAGCGATGAATAAAGACGACAGCCGATGAGGCGGAAATCGCGATGAACACCATAACAAGCAATCCGTTGTACGAACTGCGACTCTCCGCAATCGGCACGATCGAAAGCCAGGGTTCGTTGGCCTGGATCGGCATTTGGCCACCGAGGATCTGTAGCGTGATCGGCGAAAGCGCGTCGATCACCAGCCCCGGCAGAATTCCGGCCAGCAAGCAAAGCGCGGCGAGAAGGAACATTGCCGAAAGCGAGTAGCGGTCGACTTCCTCTGCGGTTTCCGCCGCCACACCGCGCGGCCGCCCGAGAAAAGTTACGCCATAGGCCTTGACGAAACACGCCGCTGCCAACGCTGCAGCCAAGGCCAATAGAGCGCCGACCGCAGGTACGGTGATCTTCAGCGCCCATTGCGGCAACTCTGGGCTCTGCAGCACGGCCTGGAACATGAGCCATTCCGAGACGAAGCCGTTGAAGGGCGGAAGCGCCGAGATCGCGACACAGCCGACGAGAACGGCGAAGCTTGTGAGCGGCATGCGGTGAATGAGGCCGCCCAATTTGTCCATGTCCCGCTCGCCGGCCGCGGTCAGGACGGCGCCGGCACCGAAAAAAAGCAGACTCTTGAAGAGGGAGTGATTGAGAACGTGAAACAGAGCCGCCGTAAGCGCGAGCGCTGCCAGTAGTTTCATGCCATTGGCCTGGAAAGCCAATGCAAGGCCGAGGCTTGCGAAGATGACGCCGACATTTTCGATCGTGCTGTAGGCGAGCAGGCGTTTGAGATCCTTTTCCATCATGGCGTACAAAATCCCCATGACGGCAGTGACGCCGCCGAGGAAGAGGATGACCACGCTAGCTGGCCACGAGGGCGGTCCCAGCAGGTCGAACACGACGCGAATGAAGCCGTAAATCGCGACCTTGGTCATGACGCCGCTCATCAGCGCCGAAACGTGGCTCGGAGCAGCGGGATGAGCGAGCGGCAGCCAGACATGCAACGGCACCAGGCCGGCCTTTGAGCCGGCTCCAAGCAACATCAGGATCAACACCAACGTGGCCACATAGGGCGTATGTTGAGCCGTGCGAATGGCGGCAAATCCGTAATCGCCCGCCGGTCCCGCCAGCAGACCGAAGGCCAGCAGCAGCGCGAGCGTGCCGAAGCTCGCCATCACCAGGTAGACGTAGCCGGCCTTTGTGTTGCCCGCTTCACGGTGGTGCGCCATCACCAGCGCCCAAGAGACCAGCGACATGAATTCCCAGCACAGCAGATAGGAAAACGCATCATCCGCCAGCACCACGAGGTTCATGCCGGCGAGAAAAGCGGGAAAAAAGGGAAGCACACGGTGCGGCGCCGGCTCGTGGTGGCCGTAGCCGAGGCCATAAAGGCTTGCCGCGGCTCCTCCGAGATTTACGACAACAAGGAAAAACGAGGCCAGCGCGTCGAGGCGGAAATGGGCGCCAAGCCATGGCAATCCGATTGGGAGGGTCAGATCGGTGGCGTTCGCCGCACCGCCCAGCAACCAGTGGATGGACCCAATCAACGCAATCGCAGATGCGACCAACGTCGCGCTGTAGATGATGGCCGTGGCGATCGTTGAGCGGCTCAGAGCAATCGCCAGAACTGCCGATCCAAGCAATCCGGCAACACAGAGCATTTGCAAAACGACAGCCGACATTACGTGCGCGCCTTCGTTCCGCTTGATGCCTTGCTTTCCATCTGATTGTTCAAATCGATTTTTGCCGATCCGGAATCGATTTTCAGCCGCACCCCGCGTCCGTCGGCGCTACTGACGGTCCCTTCGTCTATCAATTCGATGCCGGCGGCGTCGAGAGCAGCAATCAGCTTCACCAGCGAATCGACATTGCCCCGAACCATTGCCTCACTCGCCTCCATACGCTGGATCGTTGGCACTGAAAGCCCGGACAGTTCTGCGAGCCGGCGCTGATCGATGCCGCGGAGCACCCTGGCCGCCCGCAATTGAGCCGCTGTGATCATCGGATTGCCCCATTACCCAGATTCGAACGACTAACGAACATCATTCTTACATCCTAATTAATCATGTTATTTTGTCAATAAATGATATCTAAAACATCTAATCTAAGTATCGAGGCGAATTGGGGGATAGCGTGAGTTCGACACGCGCCTATGAATTCATCGACCATACGTTTGATGTGGTCGTCGGGGGAGGCCGGTTTGCGCGTCACCCAGGGCGCCGTCGAGGCTGGCTTAACGACCGCCTGCATCACGAAGGTGTTTTCGACACGCAGCCATACGGTCACAGCGCAGGGCGGCATTGCTGCCAGTCTCGGCGAAGACAGCTGGCAATGGCGCATGTACGACACAGTCAAAGGGGCCGACTGACTCGGCGACCAGGATGCCATCAGGCGGGCTGTCTCCACCTTCGTCGAACTGGACCATGCGGGGATGCCTTTTCCCGCACTCCGCTTCGATAGTGGAGGCTGCGACGCCCGGCTTTTCCTTTGTGGTCCGTTCGACGCATCTCGATTTCCTGAAACCTGCGCGGATGGATGATGTGCTCGACGTCGTGACATGGCCGGTCGCGGTGAAGGGCGCTTCGATCGCGCTGGCGCAGGAAGTGCGCCGCGGTGTGGATGTGCTGGTCAAAGCCGAGGTGCGTGTCGCCTTCATCAGCGAGGGCCAGGCGCAGCCAATTCCGAAATCGCTGCGACTATTGATGAAGGCCGATCTCGAATAGAAGTCATGACCACGATCATCGTCGATGGGCCCTCCACCAATTGGCGATTGCAATCACCCGATAGGAGGATGGCCATCGACTTCCCCGATCGCCACACTAGTGTCGCTGCCGCACCATATCCGGGGAGGTCATCATGTCACGTCCGCCGCTGCCGCCTTTCACCCGAGAGACCGCCGCCCAGAAGGCGCGCATGGCAGAGGATGCCTGGAACTCGCGTGACCCCGAACGCGTCGCGGGCGCTTATACCGAGGACAGCCGTTGGCGCAACCGCTCCGAAGTCTTCGAAGGGCGCGCGGCGATCATCGCATTTCTCACGCGAAAATGGGCGAAAGAACTCGACTATCGTCTCGTCAAGGATCTCTGGGCATTCGACGGCAACCGCATCGCGGTGCGCTTTCAATATGAGTGGCGCGACACCGCGGGCCAGTGGCACCGCTCCTATGGCAACGAGCAATGGGAGTTCGACGAGCATGGGTTGATGCGTCGTCGCGAAGCTTCCATTAATGACATTGCGATTGCCGAGAAGGACCGCCGTTTCCATTGGCCCGCGCCCGGCCCGCGGCCGCAAGATGTGCCGGGGCTGGGCGAGAGTCCGTTCTAATTCGCTGCTTATGGTTCGTCGCTGATCAGGCGGCGGCTTTGTGGCGGGCGAGTTCGGCCTTGTAGAGTTCGAACTCCTCCGCCAGGGCTTTGGCCACGCTCGGCCGCGCCCGAAGCCTTTCGTAGTAAGCTTTCACGGACGGCCATTTCGCGAGTTCGACCGGCGGCGTTGCCATGGTCCAGTTGATCACCGTGACGAGATAGGCGTCGGCCACGCTGAAATGATCCAGCAGATAGTCGCGGCCCCTGAGGTAATTCTCAAGATAATCGAGCCGGGAAAGGCTTTTACCGAGGGTGTAGGTCTTCACTTCGGGCGGGGCCTTCCTGTCGAGCAGCGGCACGAACAATCCCTTGTGCAACTCGGTGCCGATGAAGCAGAGCCATTGATGCAGCCGGCTCCGCTCGATGCCGGGATCGGTGGCGATCCCTGCCGTCGGGAAACGGTCGGCGACATATTGCAGGATAGCCGCGTTCTCGGTCAGCACGATGCCATCGTCGGTGCGCAAGGTCGGCACCAGTCCGAGCGGATTCACGCTGCGAAAGTCCGAGCCGTCGTTCTGCAGCACCTTGGTTTTCGGATCGACCTCGAGATAGTTCGCAGTCGCGCCGGCCTCGTAGAGCGCGATGCGGGTCGCCATCGAGCAGGCAAGCGGCGAGAAATAAAGGTCCATGGTGAGCCTCCTTGGGGTTCGGGGTTTGCAATTTTGATCGCCGGTTGATTTTCATACTGTTTCGCATAATATATCGATGGTCAAGGAATTTATTGCGAAATGGTACAAAAAAGCAAAAGCAAGCCCGCATTCACGCCTGCGGCGGTCGAGCCGAAACGCCGCGGACGGCCACGCGCCTACGAGCCCGATGTGGCGCTCGGCAAGGCGCTTGACCTGTTCCGGAAGGACGGCCTTGCCGCCACCTCGCTCGATGATCTCAGCGCCGCGACCGGCATGAATCGCCCGAGCCTCTACGGCGCGTTCGGCGACAAGCGCGAGCTCTACATCAAAAGCTACCAGCGCTATCGCACCGACGCCCGCGCGGCGATGATCGAGATTTTCAAGGGCGAAATTCCCATCCGCGAAAGGCTCAAGCGTATCTTTGCGGCGGCGCTGGACATTTATCTCTCGGGTGAATTCGGTCCGCGTGGTTGTTTTACGGTGATGACAGCGGCCTCTGAAGCGGTGGCCGATCCGGAAATCCGCGCCATGGTGCTCGATGGTTTTTCCGAACTCGACAAGGCCTTTGCATCCTGCTTCCGCCGGGCCAGGGAAAAGGGCGAGTTACCGTCGTCCGCCGATCCCACCGTGTTGGCGCAGCTGGCGTCTGCAACCATTCACACCATCGCCATCCGGGCGCGGGCAGGGGTGCCGCGCAAGGAGCTCGAGACCATCGTGAAAGGCGCAATTGCGATGATATGTGGATGACGGGAACGGCGCGATCGCCTTAGCTCTCAATATCCCCGCTGCGTATCGACGAGATTTTCGAGCGTCTCGCCGGCCTCAAATCGCTTGATCTGGCGCGCGACATACTTCGAGATTTCGTCGGGGTCGGTGTCGGCGGCGTTGTGCGGCGTCAGCACGACTTTCGGATGGGTCCAGAACGGACTATCGGGAGGTAACGGCTCGGTCGCATAGACATCGAGCGAGACCGCGCCCAGCGTGCCGTCGTCGAGGCATGACAGGATATCGGCTTCGTTTTGCAAGCCGCCGCGGCCGGCATTGATCAGCACCGGCGCGCCCATCGGGCCCGAACGGTTCAGTTTCGCGAACAGGTCGCGGTTGAGGATGTGCCGGGTGTCCGGCGTGAGCGGCAACAGGCAGACCAGAATGTCGGTGCGGCGAAGAAATGCGTCAAGCTGCGCCTTGCCGTGGAAGCATTCGACGCCGTCGATCTGTTTGGGGCTGTTGCTCCAGCCCGTGACGCGAAAGCCAAGCCGCGCCGTCACTTCGGCGGCATCCGATCCAAGGGTGCCGAGGCCCATGATACCCACTGTAATGGCGCCGGCCGGCCATTGGTATTTCGGTTGCCAACGTTTGACCCGCTGGCTGTCGCGCAAATAGAGCTCCTGCCGGTGATGCATCAACACATGCAACGTGACGTACTCGGTCATCCGATGGGTGAGGTCGCCGACCGAGACGCGCACCAGCGGCACCTTCGGCAACGACTTGTCGGCCATCAGCGCATCGACGCCGGCGCCGAGGTTGAAAATTGCCTTCAGATTCGGAAAAGCAGCCAGCTCGCCGGGTAGCGGTTTCCAGACCGCGGCATAGTGAACGCCAGCGGGGTCGCCACCCCCTTCCGTCGCGAGCCAGACCGGGCGGCCGGCGCATGCCTCGTCAAACCGGCGCTTCCACCGCGCCGGCGACCAGTTTTCGGTGCCGCCATGAATGAGCAGCGCCAAAGTTCCCTTTTTCTTCGTCATTTCGCCTCGTGCCATCCCTGGGGTGCCGACCTTACCGGGGGTGATTCCTCGCACAAATGTTTTTTGTCGGACTGTCGGGCCGGGGCATACTCATCCGTCCTTGGGTCAAAAGGGAGCTCTATGTCTATGCTGTATGCCATTCTTTGCTATCACGACGAGGACCTCGTCGGCTCCTGGAGCCGGGAGCAGGACACCGCCGTCATGTCAAAGCTCGCTATTGTCCAGGACAAACTTAAAAAGGAGGGACGGCTCGGCCCGGTCGCGCGCCTGCTGCCGACCACGGCGGCGACGACGCTCCGCAAGGACGATCCTCCGCTCGTGCTGGATGGTCCCTACGCCGAGACCAAAGAGCAACTGCTCGGCTTTTACATCGTCGATTGCGAAAGCCTCGATGCCGCGGTCGGCGTTGCGCGCGATCTCGGCGCGGCCAATCCAGGCGGCGCCTATGAGATTCGCCCTGTCGGGGTTTATCAACCCGGAGGTGAGGCGAGGTGAACGATGCTGCCTGGATCGATGCGGCGCTGACCTCGGCGCGTCCCCAGGCCGTCGGCGCGCTGCTGCGCTACTTCCGCAACCTCGACACCGCCGAGGAAGCGTTCCAGAACGCTTGTCTGCGTGCATTGAAAAGTTGGCCGCAAAACGGACCGCCGCGCGATCCGGCGGCGTGGCTGATCATGGTCGGCCGCAATGCCGCGATCGACGAGGTGCGCCGGTCGCGCAAGCAGGAGGCGTTGCCCGACGATGCCGTCATTTTCGATCTCGACGATGCCGAGGACGAGCTTGCCGATCGGCTGGACGGTTCGCATTATCGCGACGACATCCTGCGGCTCCTGTTCATCTGCTGCCATCCTGACCTGCCGGCAACGCAGCAGATTGCGCTTGCGCTTCGCATCGTTTCCGGCCTCACCGTCAAACAGATCGCCCGCGCCTTTCTGGTCTCGGAGCCGGCAATGGAGCAGCGCATCACCCGCGCCAAGGCGCGCGTCGCCAATGCCGGTGTGCCATTCGAGACCCCGGGCGCGGTCGAACGGAGTGAACGGCTGGCGGCCGTGGCGGCGATGATCTACCTTGTTTTCAACGAAGGTTATTCGGCCAGCGGCGAGACTTCCGAAATCCGCAAACCGCTATGCGAGGAGGCAATCCGCCTGGCGCGGCTGCTGCTCCGCCTGTTCCAAAGCGAGCCCGAGATCATGGGCCTCACGGCTTTGTTGATGCTGCAACACGCCCGCGCGGCCTCGCGCTTCGATGCAAACGGCGAACTGGTGCTGCTCGACGACCAGGATCGCACGCTGTGGAATCAGAAGCTGATCGCCGAAGGTCTCGCGCTGATCGACAAGGCGGTGCGTCATCACCAATCCGGGCCGTATCAGGTACAGGCGGCGATTGCGGCTTTGCATTCTCGGGCGGCAAGACCCGAAGACACCGACTGGCTGCAGATCGATCTGCTCTACGGCGCGCTTGAAGTCATGCAGCCGTCGCCGGTGGTCACGCTGAACCGTGCGGTGGCGGCCTCCAAGGTCCGCGGACCTGAGGCCGCCTTGCAGATGATCGAGCCATTGGGCGACCGGCTGTCGAACTATTTCCATTACTTCGGCGTCCGCGGCGCTTTCCTGATGCAGCTCGGCCGCAACGACGAGGCGCGAGTGGCATTCGACCGCGCCATCGCGCTCGCCAACACCTCGGCGGAAGCCGCTCACATCCGCATGCATCTGGACCGGCTGATGCGCGACAGCCAGCCATCCGGTTCGGCGACGACAAAAAAATAATTCGTCACCTGTCGGTTCACGTCCCCTTCGTTCGTCTTTAGGGCAGACAGCCTATCGAAGAGGGACGCGCGAGATGAACATGCAAGCCATCCAAATCGTGATCCTGTTGCTTGACAGCTTCATCAAGCTGGCGCCGTGGAGGATTGTCACGGAAATGATGGATCGGATCGGTTGTGGTGCAAGCGAAAGTCTTGCGCGGAGCCTTGTCGTGATCGCCGCCGCCTGCGCCGGTCTCTGCGCGCTTCCGGCCGCTTCGATCTTCGGTCCTTTGCTTCTGATCTGTTACATCGGTGCGACAGCTTCATTGCACGCGCGAACCAGCGGCCCGCTGTTCAATCACGTCCTGCTTGCATTTTATCTGGGCGTGACGGCGTGGAGCGGGCTCTGGCTGCCCGACCGCAAATTGCAAATATTATGGCCGTTGCCGGGCCGGTGTGCTGGATAGAAGCCTGAAAACGGAGGGGAACGTCCCATGCTTGAGGTCATCGTGATCGTTGCCGTCGTGATGGCGATCGCCATCGTCATCGTTCTCGCCCTTGCTTTGACCAAGCCGGATACCTTCAGTGTGCGGCGGTCGGCGGTGGTGCGGGCGTCGGCCGAGCGGATTTTCCCGCTGGTCAATAATTTTCAAGAATGGGTGAACTGGTCACCCTGGGAGAACCGGGATCCTGCGATGAAGCGCAGCTATAGCGGCGCCGAGAGCGGGAAAGGCGCGGTCTATGCGTGGGACGGGAACAAGAATGTCGGTTCCGGCCGCATGGAAATTCTCGACGCCTCATCGCCGTCAAAAATCACGATCAAGCTCGATTTCTTCAAACCGTTCGAGGGCCACAACACGGCCGAGTTCACTTTTGCCCCTGATAGAGGAGCAGCCGCAACGAACATCGTCTGGGTCATGCACGGGCCGTCGTCCTTCATGTCGAAGGTGATGCAGGTGCTTATGAATCTGGACGCCATGATCGGCCGGGATTTCGAGGCCGGCCTCGCCAATCTGAAAAAGCTCACCGAGCCGTAGACGAAACAGTCGCCCGCCAGGAGAAACTAATGCAGCTCAATCCCTATCTGTTCTACAACGACAACTGCGAAGCCGCGTTCAAGTTCTACGAAAAGGTGCTGGGCGCCAAGATCGAGGCGCTGATCAGAGCCGAGGAAGCGCCGGCGGATATGAAGCCCGGGCCCGGTCGGGAGAAGCTAATCATGCATGCACGCATGTCGATCGACGGCCAGTTTCTGATGGCGTCGGATTCGCCGCCGGAGCATTTTCACAAGCCGCAGGGATTCTCGGTCTCATTGACGATCAAGGATCCTGTGGAAGCCGAGCGCAAGTTCAATGCGCTGGCCGAGGGCGGCAGCCTCAACATGCCCTTTGGCAAGACCTTCTTCTCCAAGGGGTTCGGCATGTGCATCGATCAGTTCGGCATCCCCTGGATGGTGAACTCGCCGCTCGAAGGAATGTAAGGTTCTTCGTCCGACCTAAGGGGCGGTCAGCGACAGGTTGGATAGAGCGCCGCCAACTCGCGTCCGCGCAGGAGCAACAGCCGCGACGTCAGTCCGCCGCGGCGAATGATCCAGTGGCGCACACCGGCCGGATAGGCTTCGAGCACCAGCTCGGAGGCCTGCGGCTCCGCATACATCCGGCCTCGCCGGTCCATTGACCGCGCGGCATGAAACCCGAGCACGGCGCGGCGCGTCACGCAGATGCGCTCGTGCGGTACCATGCTCAGCACCAAGGTACAGGCGGAAAGACAGGGGCCATCGATGACGACACGTTCGCCGGAAGCGCGCATCCGTTCGAACAGGTCGAGAAAAGGACCGACCTGCCCGCCCAGACTCCTCAGGATCCGGACCTCCGCTTGCGCCGATGGCGCGGCGAGGACGCCTATCCACGCGGCAGTGAGGATGACTTTGGGAATGATGGCCCATCGCATCATGGACTTGCCTTCGAACGCTTCCGACCGGATCAGATTATCAACGGCAGCACGGCCAGCAAGGTTCCGTCGCTTCAGCATCGCCTTATTCCAAGGCAACCACATTGTTCGCGCGTCCCGGCCAGGGCCCGCTTTCGATGGCAACGATTGACTAAGTCAGCCTATCGGGCAGCGCGGTTCTTGATCGCGCCGACGATCGCGGTGAGCACGGCGCCTGCCACACCTCCACCGGCCGCCTGGCCAATGATGCTCCCGATATCCGGTGTTCAGTTTCAGCGTTGTCAACGGCGCCGGACCATCGCCGCGCCCACCCAGCTTAGGCGGTTGAGCCATGAAGGTCACGCTACTTCAGCGAAGGATTTCGAAAAATAAGCTGGCCGTTGCCGCGATGGGCGATCTTTATCAGTTGCGCCTGTTGCCGCGCAGCGTTGGGAGGCCGATGCCGGCCGCATCGAACCCGCCATCGACGGCAAGTATCTGCCCGGTGATGTAGCTCGCCCGGTCGCTACACAGGAAAAATACGGCTTCCGCCAATTCCTCCTCGAGCCCGTAACGATTGAGCGGTATTGCGTCGTGATAGTCGGCGCGGATTTCCGGGCTGTGAACCGCCTTCGCCATCGCGGTGTCTACCGGTCCCGGCGCCACGCCGTTGACGCGGATGCCGAGCGAGGCCAGTTCGACCGCGAGCTGCTTGGTCAGATGCGCAAGGCCGGCCTTGCTGGTGCCGTACGCCGAACGCAGCGTCGAAGCGCGCAATCCCGAAATCGAGGTGATGTTGACGATCGCACCGCCGCCATGTTCTCGCATCAACGGGACGGCCGCTTTGGTGCAGAGGAACGGGCCCGTCAGGTTGACTTCCAGCACACGGCTCCAGTCGGCTTCGGAGGTTTCCATCAGCGGCGCGAACACCGCGACCCCGGCATTGTTGACGAGCGCATCGAGCCGGCCAAAGCGGCGTTCGATTGCTGCGAAGGCGGCGGCAACCGCGCTGCCGTCGGAGACGTCGCAGGTCACCGCCATCGTGACGTCCGGCTTAACCAGCGCCGCCACGCTCTTCTCCAAAAGATCACCCTCGATGTCCAGAAGCGCCAAGTGCCAGCCGTCAGCGAGAAAGCGCTTTGCCACGGCAAGTCCGATGCCGCGCGCGGCGCCCGTCACGAGGGCTACTTTTCGCAACGAAGCGCTCATGCATATTCCCTTCCGATGTCCGTCGTCTTGTCCCTGCCAATTCTAACATTCGCATCTTTTCTCCGCAGCCGCTTTTGCGAATGTCAGAATTGGAAGGACCACTAGCAAATATAAGTTTCTAGTGGAGTTTTGGATTTGACATTCGCTTGACGAGCTCGCGGCCAGGTGGGTAGCGAATGTCAAAATCCACTCCACTAGCCTCCGGGGTGTTCGCAGCCAATCTTGATGGAGACCGCATTTCAACTGAGT
>NZ_JBAVCF010000570.1:0-2893 GCF_049586575.1 Bradyrhizobium sp. | reverse complement strand
CAAGATCCTCACACGCTATAACGCGACAGGCCTGGAGGGGCTCACCGACCGCTCGCGGCGGCCCTATCGTCACGCCAATCAGCTGCCGATCCAGATCGAGACGCTGATTGCGTATTTCGCAAAAACTGGACAGCAATTTCTCTAACTAAGGGACAGTAGTTTCGCTAAGTCGCGGACAGCTGGCTTTTGGTTGCCTGGTTGTTGAAGTCAGTTGATATTGGTTTCGCTGTTTTCGACGTCGGTCAAGGGGCGCGAAGCTTTTTTCTTTCGCATGCTGTCGCCTTCAAGGACGATACGGTGGGAGTTGTGGATGATCCGGTCGAGGATCGCGTCCGCGATGGTGGGCTCGCCGATCATGTCGTGCCATTTGGCAACGGGCAGCTGGGCGGTAATCAAGGTCGATTTGCGCCGGTAGCGCTCTTCAAAGATTTCCAGAAGATCGAGGCGCTGCTGGTCATTGAGGGTGTGGGTGCCCCAATCATCAAGGATGAGTAACTGAACACGTGCAAGCTTGTCGATGAGGCGCGGGAAGCGACCATCGAGACGCGCCATGGCGAGGTCTTCGAACAGGCGCGGCATACGCAAATAGAGCACGGAATGATCGAGCCTTGCTGCCTGGCGGCCGAAGGCACACGCCAGCCAGGTTTTGCCAGTCCCGGTCAAGCCGGTGATGATGAAGTTCTCATGGGCTTTCAGCCAGACGCCTTGCGCAAGCTGCAGGGTATTGCGCCGGTCAAGGCCGCGGCGGGAGGCGAAGTCGATGTCTTCGATGCAGGCATCGACGAAGCGTAGCTTGGCTGCGGCTAGCCGATTCGTCAGGCGCCGGTCGGCACGCATGGCGGCTTCGCGATCGAGCATCAAGCCGAGCCACTCGTCGCGGCTGAGTTCGGCGGCATTGTCCTGCTCGGCCAATTGCCGATAGCCGGCCGCCATTCCGGCAAGGCCGAGAGCCTGCATCTGGTCGAGGGTCGGGTGGGTTAGCATCACGATCTTCCTTTCTTTCATTGGTAATAGGTGCCACCCCGGATGTTGGCGTGGGAGGGCGCGGCCTTGATGGGCTCGGTGGCAGGGCTCGCACGGTCGAGCCCGGACTTGAGGATGGCGCTCACGGAGGAGTAGCTGATCGCATTGATGGCGAGCGCCCTCTCACAGGCCGCTTCCAGCCGATCGCGCTCATAGCGCCGGGCCAGTGCGATGATTCCCATGGCAGACCGATAACCCTGCTCGGGATGCGGGCGCTGACGCATCACCCGCTCGACCAGGGTGGCGGCGTTGACGCCGATCCGCGCGGCCATCTTGATCAAGTGCGCCGGCGTCATATTGGCGTAACGCTGATGGGCTTTGGGCATGTGCTCATTCACGGTGACATGGCCGCTGCGCTGGGAACGGCGCACATGGCTGGCGACACGCGTGTGATCCTGGAAGATCTCGACAGCCCGATAGGTGAGCCGGACGTCTACCCGACGGCCGATCAGCCGGTGCGGCACCGAGTAAAAGGTCTTGTCGACTTCGACGTGATAATCAGGATGCACCTTGGCCGTTTTCCACTCGGCGTATTCGAATGGCTCGCTGGGCAGCGGCGCCAGCGCAGCGCGCTCGATCTCCTCGAACAGCTGCCGGCGGGATTTACCGCTATGGCGCATCGGTCGATTGTTCAGCTCCTCGAGCAGCTCGCCAATCGCGGCATTGAGATCGGCCAGGTTGAAGAACCGCCGATGCCGCAGCCGGGCCAGAATCCAGCGCTCGACAATCAGCACGGCGCCTTCGACCTTGCCCTTGTCGCGCGGCTTGCGGCTGCGGGTCGGCAAAATCGTCGTGTCGTAGTGCTCGGCCATCGCCGCAAAAGTTTGGTTGAGCGTCGGCTCGAACCACAACGCCTTGACGACCCCGGCCTTCAGATTGTCGCAGACGATCGCTTTGGGAACTCCGCCGAAGTATGACAGTGCCCGGGTCTGGCCTTCGATCCAGTCTGGCAGTCGCTGACCGAAGCTCGCCATAGCGAAGGTCAGCGACGAAGCGGCGAGCACCGCGACAAAAATCTGGGCCTGACGGACCTCGCCGGTTTGCGGATCGATCACCTCCACCGTCGGGCCCGCATAGTCGGTCTGCATCAGCGCACCCGCGGCGTGACGGTGGCGGTAAGTCGGGTTCGCCCGGCGCCGATAGGCGTCAAATTTCTCGCAGAACCAGGTGTAGCCATAGCCGTCGGGGTGGACCGCCCGGTATTCCTGCCAGAGCAGCGTCAGCGTCACGCCTTTGCACTTGAGCTCCTGCGCCACTCGTGGCCATTCGGGTTCGCTCAAATCCTGCGGAGGCCGTCCCATCCGTCGGAACAGGGCTCGCTGCAGGGCAGCCTCGTTCTCGTAAACCGCCGGTAGCGGCCACGTCACGCCCGCTTCACGCGCCCGCAGCAGGTAAGTGGAAACCGAGGTCTTGCTGATCTGCAGCCGTTCCGAGATCGCCCGAACCGACAGGCCTTGCTCGTACGTCAGCCTCAGGATTGATCGTAGGTCCTTCACAGTGGTTCGTTTCGCTTGCTTCCGTCTCGGCATCGCCCCTCTCAAATTCAGCTTGAGAGAGAACATTGCCTGAACGGCGCAACCAAAAAACCAGCTCTCGCGACTGTCCGCGACTTAGTGAAATGCCTGTCCCGGACTTACTGAAATCGCTGTCCGGGACTTACCGAAATCGCTGTCCGCGACTTAGCGAAACCCGCAATTCGAGGGCGCCAGGGTCTGCGACGGCCATGATCCCGAGGGCAATATATTCCAGCTCAGGCAGGCGAGCTGAAGTTCATCGGCGTGTGAGTACCATTCGCGAGCCGGTCACAGGTCGGACCCGCCCTCGACGATTTTTTCGTTGAGCTTTTGATCGACAATCCGGACCGTTCGGT
>NZ_JBAVCF010000569.1:0-4582 GCF_049586575.1 Bradyrhizobium sp. | reverse complement strand
GGCCGACAAAGACCGCAATCATGGCAAGCGTGAAGAGGCCGAAGCCGAGTTGCCGCCGTCCTGTAGCGATAGTCATTTCGGTTCGCGTTCAATTAATCGACCCGGCGCAGCCTTGTGATGGAATTGCAGTGCGATCAGGAGCGACTTCATCGAACGCAATGGCAGCAGCGTGGTCACGAGAATCAGCGGCAACCAAAGCACCGCGTGCAGCCAGAACGGCGGCTGAAACTTCACTTCCACGATCAGCGCGCAGGCCACCACGATGGCGCCTGCCAGCATGATGATGAAAATGGCGGGGCCGTCGCCGGTATCGATGAACGTATAGTCCAGACCGCACGCCGCACATCTCGGCCTCAACGCGAGGAAACCTGCAAACAACTTGCCCTCGCCGCATCGCGGGCACTTGCAGGCAAGCCCGCGCAGCACGCTCTGGAACAGGGTCGGTATCTGGGGGCTGACGGAAGGATTCATGCGACTGAACTTACCACGGCACTGCCTGCATGGAACAGCCGATCCGGGCCGGAACGTTGCCCATCGTTTTGTGCAAACAAAAAGGGCGGCCCTGCGGCCGCCCTTTTGGCATCAATACGGCCAGGTTATTCGGCGCCGACGAGCCGGCCGCCGCCAGTACCCCAAACGTAGATACAGGCAAACAGGAACAGCCACACCACGTCGACGAAATGCCAGTACCAGGCGGCAAATTCGAAGCCGAGGTGCTGGGTCGGCGTGAAGTGCCCGGCATAGGCACGCGCGAGGCAGACGATCAGGAAGATGGTGCCGACCAGCACGTGGAAGCCGTGGAAGCCGGTCGCCATGAAGAAGGTCGCGCCATAGATATTCCCGGAAAAGCCGAACAGCGCGTGGCTGTACTCATAGGCCTGCACGCAGGTGAAGCAGGCGCCCAGCGCGATGGTCAGGATCAGACCGTATTTGAGGCCCTGGCGGTCGTTTTCAAGCAGAGCGTGATGCGCCCAGGTGACCGTGGTGCCCGAGGTCAGAAGAAGGAGCGTGTTGAGCAGCGGCAGGTGCCAGGGGTCAAACGCCTCGATACCCTTCGGAGGCCAGGTGCCGGGCACGGCGCACGCGCCCATCTGCGCGCTTGCACCGCATCCGAAAATGGCATCACGGGCGGCGTGAACCGCATCGGCCGGGAACAGCGCCGAATTGAAGAAGGCCCAGAACCAGGCGACGAAGAACATCACCTCCGAGGCGATGAACAGGATCATGCCGTAGCGATGGCTGATCTGCACGACGCGGGTGTGATCGCCCTTGTATTGCGCCTCGCGGATGACGTCTGCCCACCAGCTTGCCATGGTGTAGAGCACGCCGGCGACGCCGATAAAGAAGATGATCGGCGGCACCGCCGGGCTGAACATATGGTGCATCCAGCTGATGGCACCGACCGCCATGATGAAGGCCGAAACGGAGCCGACGATCGGCCATGGGCTCGGATCGACGAGGTGGTAGTCGTGGTGCTTGACTTGCGCCGTAGCCATTTGCGGTCTCTCCGTTAGCAGGCCTGTTGGGCCGCGTCGTTCTCAACGTTCAAATCTAAACTTCGCGATGGCCAGAAGTTATCCCGGCCAAGGCGCACGCGTCTCAAAGCTTTCCCTTTTCGCTTCCCCCGGACTTTTCCGCCTCGCCCGCGGCAAGCGGCTTTATTGCGGGCTCGCGGACAGGGTAGAACGTATAGGACAAGGTGATGGTGTTAAGCCCGTCATTGTCGCTGTCTTTGACAATCGACGGATCGACATAGAACACAACCGGCATCTGGCGCGTTTCGCCCGGCGCCATGGTTTGCTCGGTGAAGCAGAAACAGTTGATCTTCTCGAAATAGGCCCCGACCGTCAGCGGCGCCACATTATAGGCGGCCTGCCCGGTCGTCCTGCGCGCGGACTGGTTGGTCACGGTGTAGAAGACGGTGACGACCTCGCCGATCTTGACCTCGATCTCGGTCTGCTCCGGCTCGAATTTCCAGGGCAGTCCGCCCGCCACATTGGAATCGAAGCGCACCGCAATTTTCCGCTCAAGCGGCGCGCCGGTGGGCGCGGAGGTTGCTACCTGCGTGGTCCCGTTGAAGCCGGTAGCGCGGCAGAACCAGTTGTAGAAAGGCACCGCCGCGTAGGCGGCCCCCACCATCAGCACCACGACGAAGCCGCAGATGGCAGCCACCATGGCGTCACGGGTCAGGCCGCGGCGCGACGCCGTTCCCTTGGTTTCGGAAGTCTGATGCTGGTTCGGTTGGATCACCATGCCCTTACAACGGCCGTACTAGAACGGCCGGCCCCTTGACGATGGTGACGGCGAAAAACAGCAGGACGAGAACGCCGAGCGCGAGCGCGATGGCGATCGAGCGCTGGCGGCGGCTTTTCTTCTGCGCCTCGGTGAGGACAATTCCGTCTGGTCTGTCGTTGTCGGCCATTGTCTCGCCATGCGCCTTACCAGATCGATGGAGCGACGGCGCGGATGACGACCTCGATCAGCAGGGTCGCAAACAGCGCAAACAGGTAGAAGATCGAGAATGCGAAGAGCCGCCGCGTGGCGCGCGAAGCTTCGCGGCCCTCGCGAAGGCGGAAGACGTTGATCGCGAGCGCCAGCATGCCGGCCCCAAGGACGAGCGAAGTGATGCCGTAGCCCGCATCGAAATAGCCGAGTGGCCAGGGCGCGAGCGCCACGACCACCAGCACGATGGTATAGAGCAAGATCTGCAACCGTGTCGCGTCGGGTCCGGCGACCACGGGCAGCATCGGAACGCCGGCGCGCGCATAGTCGTCGCTGCGGAACAGCGCCAGCGCCCAGAAGTGCGGCGGCGTCCAGAAGAAGATGATCAGGAACAACAACAGCGGCTCGACCGAAAGCGAACCGGTCGCCGCCGCCCAGGCCACAACGGGCGGAAGCGCACCCGCGGCGCCCCCGATCACGATATTCTGGGCTGTCCAGCGCTTGAGCGCAATCGTGTAGATCACGACGTAAAAGAAGATCGTGAAGGCCAGCAATGCGCCGGCAACCCAGTTGACGAGAATCCCGAGCGTCATCACCGAGAAGAAGGCGAGCGTCATGCCGAACGCCAGCGCTTCCGGCGGTGTGATGCGGCCGCGCGGGATCGGCCGGTTGGCGGTGCGCGACATCAACGCATCGATGTCGCTCTCGTACCACATGTTCAGCGCGCCCGACGCTCCCGCGCCGACCGCGATGCAGAGGATCGACGTGAAGGCCAGCACCGGATGCACGTGCCCCGGCGCGATCAGCAGCCCGACCAGCGCGGTGAAGATCACGAGCGACATCACCCGCGGCTTCAGGAGCGCGACGTAATCGGCAACGTCGGCCTCCGATATCCGGGGCGACAGTTCGATGGCGCTGTGATCGACGACCGACAAGACGGTTCTCGTTTCCTTAAAAATATGAGGACGCGGCGTTTTCCGCCGCGTGGCTCATTACTGCACGCGCGGCAATACCTCGAATTGATGGAACGGCGGCGGCGAGGACAGCGTCCATTCCAGCGTGGTCGCGCCCGCGCCCCACGGATTGTCTGCCGCCTGCTGCTTGCGCACGAACGCATCCACCACGCCGTAGATGAAGATCAGCACGCCGAAGCCGGAGATATAGGAGCCGATCGAGGACACCAGGTTCCAGCCGGCGAACGCGTCGGGATAGTCGACGTAGCGCCGCGGCATGCCGGAGAGACCGAGGAAGTGCTGCGGAAAGAACACCAGGTTGACGCCGATGAAGGTGACCCAGAAGTGCAGCTTACCGATGGTCTCGTTGTACATGTAACCCGTCATCTTCGGGAACCAGTAGTACCAGCCGGCAAAGATCGCGAACACCGCGCCAAGCGACAGCACGTAGTGGAAGTGCGCGACGACGTAGTAGGTATCCTGCAACACGCGGTCGACGCCGGCGTTCGCCAGCACCACGCCGGTGACGCCGCCGACGGTGAACAGGAAGATGAAGCCGATCGCCCACAGCATCGGGGTCTTGAACTCGATCGAGCCACCCCACATCGTGGCGATCCAGGAGAATATCTTCACGCCGGTCGGCACCGCGATCACCATGGTGGCGGCGACGAAATAGGCCTGCGTCGCGCTGGACATACCGACCGTGTACATGTGGTGCGCCCACACGACGAAACCGATGCCCCCGATCGCCACCATCGCATAGGCCATGCCGAGATAGCCGAACACCGGCTTCTTCGAGAAGGTTGAGACGATCTGGCTGACCATGCCGAAACCCGGAAGGATCAGGATGTAAACTTCGGGGTGACCGAAGAACCAGAACAGATGCTGGAACAGCACCGGATCGCCGCCGCCTTCGGCGGAGAAGAACGTGGTACCGAAATTGCGGTCGGTCAACAGCATGGTGATCGCGCCGGCGAGCACGGGCAGCGACAACAACAGCAGGAAAACCGTGACCAGGATCGACCAGACGAACAGCGGCATCTTGTGCAGCGTCATGCCCGGCGCGCGCATGTTGAAGATCGTGGTGATGAAGTTGATGGCGCCGAGGATCGACGACGCGCCGGCGAGATGGATCGACAGGATGACGAAATCCACCGCCGGGCCGGGATGCCCCGAGGTCGACAGCG
>NZ_JBAVCF010000568.1:0-3354 GCF_049586575.1 Bradyrhizobium sp. | reverse complement strand
CCGCGCCAGGTCGGCCGCCTCTTTGCGGAACGGCAAATCGGCCTGTGCGGTCACGTGGTAGGTCCGGCCGCGGATGTTGAAGTCGTTGACATAGGTCGAGCCGAAGTAAGTCTCGATGGCATCCGTCACACCCTGGATCGGCACGCCCAGTTTCTGCGCCTTGGTACGATCGATGTCGACGAACACCTGCGGCGTATTCGCCGAGAACGGCGAGAATACCGAGGTCAATCCCGGTGTCTTGCGCGCCGCCGCGACCAGTTCGTCGGTCGCCGCCGCCAGCAATTCCGGCCCGCGGCCCTGCCGGTCCTGGATGCGCATGGCGAAGCCACCGCCGGTGCCGATGCCGGGAATCGATGGCGGAGGAATCACAATGATACCCTCGATCGCCTTCGTCCGCCAATCGAAGACGCCGACGAAATCATCTTCCGCATGATGCGGTGATGCTGACGCGATTCTGATTGACCCCAGCGGGAGTGAATGAACCGGCAGCGCGTCAGTCTAGACGGCTTCTAAGATGATTTCTAAGCAAGCTGAGCGTCGAACCACGGAATACATCACCGACATTGTGTTAGGTCTGCGTGCAAGCACGGGGATCGGATCTCCGCTTGACTATTCCAATTCTAAATTGCGTGGGGCGCGTGAGTGATCGGGCGAAATACAGATCGGTTGAGCAAGAACAGCGAACAGCTCGACCGCATCTTTCGGAATCGTTGTAGAATGCTGCTCTGCGCGACCCTGCCGGTTTTTGCCGCGGGATCGTCTTACGCACAAAATTCGACCACGCTTCCGCCGGTTCAAGTCGAGGCGCCGAAAGAGCGCGCTACCCCGAAGCGGGCCGCCACGACCTCGAAGCCAGCGGCCAGACGCGCAACTCGGACCAACCGGCCACCGAAGCCGAACACCCAGACCGCTGCAGCACCCGACGACGGCAACGGTCCGAACAACAACACTTCCGGCCCGCCGCTGCAGCAGGCGCCGGGACTGGGAAAAACCGGCACCAAGCTGGCCGACCTGCCCGCCAGCGTCCAGATTGTTCCACGACAGGTCGTGACCGAGCAGGGCGGTACCCTGCTGAGAGATGCCATCTGGAACGCCAGCGGCATCAACAGCGGCGGCCAGGATTCGCTCGGTTACTTCGACCACTTCCTGATCCGCGGCCTGAACGCCCAGGTTTATACCGACCGCTTCTCCGACGGTGATCAGCTCGGCGGGCTTGTGCACTCACTGAACGGCGTGAAGCAGATTGAAATCCTGGAAGGGCCGGGATCGGCGCTGTTCGGCAGCGGTCCGCCCGGCGGCACGGTCAACATCGTCCACTACGATCCGTCACCGGTGTTCCATTGGGGAACGAGCACGCAGGTCAATTCGTTCGGCGGCGTGACCAACAGTAACTATGTCACCGGTCCAACGACAATCAGTGGACTAAACTACCGGATCGACACTACGGCCAGCGGCGGCGATGCGTTCCGCGATCTCAACAGCAAGGATTACGAAATCCGCCCCGCGTTCTCCTGGCATGTCGCCGACCACACCCTCACCTTCGCGCTCGACGCTCGGCATATCGAACAGACGCCGGATTCTTACGGCCTGATCTATTTCCGTGGCCAGCCGATCACGGGCGTTCCTGACACTGCGAAATATTCGACGCCGTTTGCTTTCGCAAAACAGGACGACATCCGTCCCACCTTTACCGATCAATGGGACGTCACGAACTTCCTGACCATCAACAATCGCTTTTCCTACACGCATCGCGACATCGACGCGATGCGTAACAACGACAGCATGACCGCCCCCAACAGCTCGAGCGGCACCCATCTCAAGACTAACCCTGATGGGACCATTTCACTGGTCGGGCGGCAGTTGCGCTACCAAAACGACTCGGACAACTTCTTCGATTATCAATTCGAGCCGGTCTGGAAATTCTACACTGGCGGAATCCATCACACGCTGTTGACGGGCTTCGAGTACCAGCGTCAGGACATGGACACGGTTCGCGAGACGGCCGACCTTAACCCCATCGCCAATATCTTCGCGCCGACGCCTGCGGAATTGTCGACAGCCGGCATGAAGACGGGATTCCTGTGCGACAAGACGCATTCCTGCGACAATGATCATCTGGTCGCGAATTATTACGGTCTCTATGCCACCGACCAGATGGACCTGACCGACAAGTGGAAGCTGCGCGTCGGGGTACGTCAGGACCGGTTTGATACCGACCTTAACCCGCTGATCACCGTGCCGAACGCGTTCACCTTGACGAACGTTCCGATCGTCGCCGGCGTGCCGTTGACGCGCAGCGACACGCCGCTGAGCTGGAACGTCGGTACGCTTTATCATCTCACAGACTGGATGGCGCCCTATATCGGCGCCTCCCAGAGCTATATGGCCAACTTCAATTCAGAAAATGTCCAGAATGGTATCGGCGCTCCGGAATCCGCGCGGCAATATGAAGCCGGCATCCGCTATACGTTCCTCAACGAGAGGATCGTCTTCAACACGGCGGTCTTCAACGTCTCCCGCGACAATGTGGCGACGCTGTTCACCCCAAGCACCGGCCCAAATGCCGGCGTACAGATCGTCACCTTCGACAGCCAGCTCACCAACGGCGAGGAAGCCTCGCTGATCGCCAAGATCACCGATCAATGGAGTATCCTTGCGAACGCCACCCATCAGGAGGCCGTCGTGACCACTGCTCCGAACGCGCCGACGACCATCGGCGACCGCCCGCAGGGCGTACCGGCCAATATGGCCAATGCGTGGAGCGTCTATAAATTCGCGCTCGGTGGCATTTCCGGATTCCAGGCCGGCATCGGCGCCAACTATCGCGACCGAACCTGGAGCGACACGACCAACGTCAATTCCGTCCCTGGCTTCGTGATCGGCAACCTGATGGCCGGCTGGGAGAACGCCAACTGGGGCGTGTCGCTCAACGTCAAGAACTTCACCAACAAGCTCTATTTCGTCGCCGCCAACGGCGCCGGCGGCTTTGTCGGTGAAGGGCTCGGCGCCTATCTGACGGTCAAGTACCACCAGTGATCCTCGACTGAGCGGAATGGCGGCGGCGCTCACGTATGCTGCGCCGCCGGAACGAGCAAGGGTGCGGCTGCCGACGCGGCCGCGCCCTTTTTCTTTGACCCAGGGCGATAGTGACGCCGCTCCCATGCTCCGCTAACATCGCCTGAAAAAGCACGAACCAGTGGAGTGGATTTGACATTCGCTACCCCGTAGCCGCGCATTCGCAAAGCGAATGTCAAATCCAAAACTCCACTAGAAGCCGATATTTACTAGTGGTCCTTTGATTCTAACATTTGCAAAAAGTGCCAGCCAGAGTGGGATGCAAATGTTAGAATCGGA
>NZ_JBAVCF010000567.1:0-3062 GCF_049586575.1 Bradyrhizobium sp. | reverse complement strand
CCATCTGGCGCGCGCGCTCCACGACGAAGGCGTCGCGGATATTCTCGTCACCTTGATCGGCGATCTCAGCATGGTCGAGAAGGAGGCATTCTGGGGCGTGATGGATAACAAGCGCTGGGTCTATCCGTACGACGCCAAAGGCGAGCGACGGCATTTCAAAGACCTTCCGAAGTCGATCACCGAGCTCAAGGATGATCCTTTCCGCAGCCTCGCCGGCGAATTACGGCGCTCCGGCGGCTTTGCCAAGGATACGACGCCGTTCAGCGAGTTTTTGTGGGCCGATTTCCTGCGCCGGAAGATCCCGACCAAGGTCGTCGAGGAAAACTTCGCCAAGGCGATGGAGAAAAGCCTCGCGCTGGCAAAAAGTCCGGACGCCGTCTATTTGCCCGGCTGGTGCGGCCCGGCCCCGGAGGGTTAGCCAGAGGAGCTGTCGTTGGCGTTTACGCCTTCGGCAGCCGTCCCATCAGATAGAATTCATCGTTGGGCCGCATCGCGGCGACGTTGGCGATCCGGTTTGACAGCGCGAAGAAGGCCGATATTGCGGCGATGTCCCAGACGTCGTCCTGGTTGAATCCGTGCGCCGAAAGCTCAGCAAAATCGGCCTCCGAGACCAATTGTGCCTCCTGGCTCACCTTCATGGCGAAATCGAGCATCGCGCGCTGGCGCGGCGTGATGTCCGCTTTCCGGTAGTTCGCCGCGATCTGGTCGGCGATCAGCGGATTCTTGGCGCGAATTCGCAAGATAGCACCGTGGGCGATCACGCAATACTGGCACTGATTGGCGCTTGAGGTCGCCACGACGATCATCTCGCGCTCGGCCTTGGTCAGGCCGCCGTCTTTGTCCATCAGCGCGTCGTGATAGGCAAAGAACGCACGGAATTCATCCGGCCGAAAGGCCAGTGTCAAAAAGACGTTCGGGATGAAACCGGATTTCTCCTGCACCGCAAGCAGACGGCTCCGGATATCTTCCGGCAAGCTATCGACGGGAGGTACCGGGAATCGCGATGGTGTCGGCTGCGTCATGGCGTGGCTTCCGCTCAATGGATGCGCTGCTGCGACAATAGTCGACAGCGACGCCAACGCAAAGCCTGCGGGTGTGGCTGCGATTTAGCGCAGCGGCTTCTTCAGAAGCGAGAAGCGGTCGGGATCTAATCCCATCGACGGTTGCAGCATTGGCGCTTCCACCGCCCGCGGCGCAGCGCGGTCATTGAAGGTCGGATCGCTCGGAACGTCGCGGTTCGACGTCGCGCCGCGCCAGCGTTCCAGCACCGCGCCAACAAAGTGCATGTCATGACCGGAAGTGGCCGAGGGCACCGTCGATATGCTGGCTTCGCCACGCGGCAGTTGGTGAACCGGCACTTCCTTGAATCGCAGGCGGGTCGGTAGCGCCACGCCTTCGCCGAACGCGAGCACCTCGCGTGTTCCGAGCGATGGCACGAACGACAGCAGGTTCGCTGCCGCGTCCGAGACGGCCGAACGCAACAGCGCCTGGTCGCGTTCGTTGGCAAGACGCATCGTGAACAGCGTGTTGCACTGGGAGATGATGGTAGCGTCCAGCTCGGCGGGACGCTGCGTGACGAGGCCGAGATACACGCCGTATTTGCGGCCTTCCTTGGCAATTCGCGACACCGCCTTGCGGGTCGGGCCAAAGCCGATGTTGCGATCGGCGGAGGCGTAACGATGGGCTTCCTCGCAGACAAACAGCATCGGCGACACGCCGTCGCTCCACAGCCCGAAATCGAATGCCATGCGGCACAGCACCGACACCACGGAATCAATGACTTCGGCCGGAAAGCCGGCGAGTTGCATCACTGTCATGGGCCGGCCGTTCGACGGCAGGCGAAACAGATGGCTGATCACTTCGGCCATGGTGTCGCCACCGACATTGGCGTTGTCGAACATGAAGGCGTAGCGCGGATCGTTGCGCACGGTTTCGATGCGCGAGATCAGCTTGTGATAGATAATGCGCGAGGAGCGGTTCTCGAGCTTGCCCATGCGCTCGTCGATCAGCGAGATCAGATCGACCAGCCGGTAAGGCACCGGCGTATCGAGGGTGTAGCCGCCCGCCTTTGGATCGGTACGCTTCAATCCCATCCGGTCGGTGTTCTGATATTGCGTGTAGAGGGCTTTTGCGACCGGAATGACCTCGGCGAGAATGTCGAGTTCTTCGGGCACGCCGGGCCGGCCGGCGAACAGCACGTCCACGATTTCTTCAAAATTGAACAGCCAGAATGGGAGCTTCAGGTTGCGCGGATTGAGCACCAGCGCACGATCGCCAAAGCATCGGCCGTATTCGTTGTGAACATCGAGCAGGAAAATTCGCAACGTCGGCCGCGACTTGAGAATTTCGTTGAGCAGCAGCGACACGCCGGTCGATTTACCGACGCCGGTCGATCCCAGCACCGCGAAATGCTTGGAGAGCATTTCTTCGATATCGACATAGGCAATGACCGATGGGTCCTGTTGCAGCGTGCCGATATTGATCTGGTCCGAACCGCTCGGCGCATAGATGGTGCGCAGTTCCTGGCTGTTGATCAATTCGACGGGGTCGCCGATGGTCGGATAATTGGTAACGCCGCGCTGGAATTTCTGGCGATCCGAGGTCCCTAGAATCTCGCCGAGCAAGTCGACGGAGGCGCTGGCGATGTAGCTGTCGGATGTCGGCAGGTTTTCGCACGACACCTCGGTGATCATGGCAACGATGACGGAATTGGCGCAGCGGATACTGATAAAGCGGCCGACCGTGGCCCGGATCTCGGACGGGCCCATCTTGCTGGTCGCCAGCAGACCGATCCGCGCCAGCGAGCCGCGCACCAGAATTACACGTCCTAACGATGTCACGATAGCCGAACCCGATCTGTCACGAATTGCACCCAATGCCTGCCACTATGCTGTCTGTCGCTGGACAAACCGTTAAATAAGCTCGGGCAAAACGGCGGCGTTTCGGGTTGGAATGGCTTCGACGTGTTCTCCCGACCTCCCTTTGGCGTGTATCCGTTGGGCGAAAAGGAGAATTTGCCGGAACGCAATCAGCCGCGACCTGACGCCGCATTCATATTTCAT
>NZ_JBAVCF010000566.1:0-2244 GCF_049586575.1 Bradyrhizobium sp. | reverse complement strand
CGAGTAGCCCGTGCCGAAATCGTCCATCGCGATCCGCGCGCCGAATGCACGAAGCTGTTGCAAGGTCGAGACCGCAGACTCGGCGTTATGCATCAGGGTGGCTTCGGTAATTTCAAGTTCCAGCCGCGTGGCGGAAAGGCGGGCAGTGGCCAATGCGTTGATGACGACCGATACCAGGTTGCGATTCCGAAATTGGATGGGCGAGAGGTTGACCGCGACCTTGACCGTAGCAGGCCAATTCCTCGCATCCGCGCAGGCCTGACGCAGGACCCACTCGCCCAGCGGCACGATCAGGCCGGTTTCCTCGGCAATCGGAATAAACTCGGCTGGAGAGATCGGTCCACGGAGCGGATGGATCCAGCGGACCAGCGCTTCCATTCCAACGACGCTGTTTGTCACCAGATTGATCAACGGTTGATAATCTAGGCGAAACTCGCCGGCTCCCAAAGCCCGGTGCAGATCGACTTCAAGCGCACGGCGCGCCTGAATCTGCACGTCCATCTCCGGGTCAAAAAAGCGCCATGAACCGCGTCCCTGGTCCTTAGCGCGGTAAAGCGCCAAATCGGCGCACTTCATCAGCTGCTCGGCAGTTGTGCCGTGCTGGGGCGCCATTGCGATGCCGATGCAGATGCTGGCGTGGATTTCCTGACCTTCGATAATGAACGGAGTCGACATCGTGCTGATCATGCGACTCGCCAGCTTTTCGGCGTCCAAGGCGTCGATCGAAGGATGAATAATAGCGAATTCGTCGCCGCCAAGCCGTGCAATGGTAGCATTAGCGTCGACGGTCGTGCGCAGACGCTTGGCAAGTTCCTGCAGGAGTTTGTCGCCAATTGGATGGCCGAGCGAATCGTTCACGGCCTTGAAATTATCGAGGTCGAAACACATCACTGCCATCGCCTCTTTCTTTTCGGCGACAGCGGCGAGGCCTTCGATCATCCTTTCGCCGAACAACAGGCGATTCGGCAGATCCGTGAGCGCGTCATGCCGCGCGATCCGGGCGATGCTTTCTTCTGCCCGACAGCGCTCGGTGACGTCTTCGTAAGTACCCACCCAACCCCCGCCATTCATCGGCCGATGACGCACGGAGATCACCCGGCCGTCAGCGAGGTGGCGGCGCAGTTCAGGCTCGTTGTTGTCGATGAGACGCTTCTTGAAATCGGCCAGCATTTCCTCGGCACTGATTCCAGGTCGGTGAACGCCGTGGGCGATCGACCGGCGCATAAGTTCGACCAAAGGCGTGCCTGGCCGCGCATCCTCAAAGGTCAGACCGTAGATCTCAAGGTAACGCGCGTTCACGACGATGAGGTCGAGGTTTTCGTCGTACGCGCACAAACCATGCGCCATGTGGTCGAGCACGGCGTCTAACAGATGCTTTCGATCCCGGATCGCGGCCTCGTGCAGCACCCTACGGGTAGCATCCCTGTGTTCGGTAAGCCAGCCGCCGCTTTCGATGTTCAGCGCACGAGCCTCAATGACACGACCGTCGTTCAAACGAAACTGCTGCTTAGTATTTTTCTCGCCGAACAGCGCTGCCAGATCTGCTTGGATCTTGTCGGAAGTCGCGTCTGAAAACATCCCACAGCTGGTTGCGCCCGCAAAGATGTTGCGCAAGTTCACGCCTGGTTTGACCAATGCAGAATCGAAGCCATAAATCCGCTTGAATTGTTCATTGCACAAAATCAGGTTCTGTTCGGAATCGAGGACGCAGAGCCCGTTGGAAACGTGCTCAATGACCTCTTTGAGGAACCCGGGCTGTTGCGGAGCCGCCAAACCGGACCACGTGCTCGAATTATCAGAGGTCAGAACCCAGCCACGCCCGCTTGTCGGTCGGCAATCGAGTGTCATCACGCCCTTGGCGCGTGGCTGACTTCGCTGCAGCCGGAACGGCGCGCCTTGCGCCATCAGTTCTTCAACCTCTTCCCACATTTCGGTGTCGGCGCGATCGGCAAAACTCCCTTCCCGAGTGTTCGCCCCAAGAACGGCGCGCAGAGGCACGCCGACCCGCACGAGCTTGCTATCGACCTCCAGACTTTCGACAAAGCGCCGATTGAATAGAACGATCCTCAACTCAGCATCGAGCAGACAGAGACCTTGTGCCATCTCGCTCACTGCAATTGCATGCAGCGAGAGTATAGTGTGAAGTTCGTCGATGCTGTACTTGGCAGCCGCTTTTTCCAGAGACGCCGTCATGATATACCGCCGACCCAAGCCGGTTGCAGGCATTTGCTGTCTATTATTTAG
>NZ_JBAVCF010000565.1:0-10245 GCF_049586575.1 Bradyrhizobium sp. | reverse complement strand
CGCGAACGCCAAAAAACCGGAAATCCCATTCATGTCCAATTTGTAATTGCCGCAGCCGACTTGTAATTGCCGAAATGATGGGCACCCTCGCCCCGAAATCGCCCTCCTGGTCAAGGCTGCTTGGAGTCCATCAGCACGAACAGTATCCGGCAAGTCTCAGTTCCGTGATTGACCCATGCGTGGTTGGTGGCTTGCTGAACGATCGTGTCGCCGGGTTTGAGATGGACCACGCTATCGTCGAGCACCATGTCGACCTCTCCTGAAAGCACGACCGCATAATCGACGCTGCGGGTGCGATGCATCAGCGGATGGGTGACGGGGCGCCCTCTCGCCGGTGCCACTGGGCCGACCGCCTTCATCAGCGCTCCAGGTTCCATCTTGGCTTCGGTGGCAGGGTTGAGTGGCGGAAACTCTACCACGCGGAATTTGGTGCCATTGTCGAGCGGCGAGATGCCGACCGGAGTAGCCGCCGTATCATCCTTGAAGGAGAAGCCGAGTGGATAGGAACTGGTGACCCACAGATTGGTTGCCTGCAAACCAAAGGGACCTGCTTGCAGAGGTACGCGGCTGTCGAATAGCACGACTGCCTTGTCGTTGGCGTCAAGGCCAGTCACGACGCGGCGGATCTCGGAGGCGTTGGCGGCGATCGAACATGCCGTTAGCGCGGTGACCGCAACCGTTTGGATCGTACGGAGCATCATTGGACTTCCTCCCGGCAATGCTGATCTTCGTCAGCATGGCCGGGAGGATGACAGTGCCAAAGCGCGCCGGTCAACCGGGGCGCTTTTCAACGTGCGGACTCAGCGTCCGTACGTGCCGGTCAGTGTCGCTTTCGCCAGCGTATGGAAATGCAGGTCGAACCCGACCAGCGCCGCCGACGCCATGTCGTCTTTCGCGTCCGGCAGCTTGTCGACATCGACCGCAAATACCGTGATCTGGTAGTGATGCGGCTTGTCACCGGTCGGCGGACACGGTCCGCCATAACCGTCAGCGCCGAAATCGGTCCGGCTCTGAATGGCCCCCTTCGGCATCAGCTTGGACTTTACGTCTCCTGCCCCCTTGGGCAACGACGTGACGTTCGCCGGGATATTGAACACGACCCAATGCCACCAGCCGCTGCCGGTCGGCGCATCCGGATCATAAATGCTGACCGCAAAACTCTTCACGCCGCTCGGTGCTCCGGTCCAGCTCAGACTTGGCGAGACGTTGTTGCCGGTGCAGCCAAACCCCTTGAAGACTTGCTCGTTGGCGATCGTGCCTCCCTCTTTGATCTCGGAGCTGGCGACGCTCATGCTTTGCGCATTCGCGGCCGTCATGCCCCAAGCGGACAGAACCAAGGCCGCAATCCCGGCCATCATTTTTCTCATGGCGATTTCTCCCCTTTTTGGATACTCGCTAAGCGCGAGCAAGCCTTTAGCAATTTGCAGAGCGGCAGGGAAGAATGGCCCAGGCTCAAGCAGGCTTACCCGGCCCCACGCCATGCGTTATGGATAACCCCGAGGCGCAGGAAAGCTTCCAAACGGGAGAAGCGGGCCCGCAACCGGAAACATCCGGCGCAACCTCGGGAGGATCAACACACGCTCAAGTCAATTTCTGCCGCTGCCGCCACTCTGCCGATTTCGGCCCACCGGCCAGCGCGCCGAGGCACAATCGGCCGGAAATTACGTCAACGCCGTCGATCTCGATATCTTGCCGACGGAGCACGCGCAAAATAGCGGATTTTCGGATTGCCCGGCTCACGCTGGCCGGCATTCCTGATAAGCGCTGAACGGTTTTGTCTGGCGGACGACTGACGTTAAGAAGTGCTCGAGGCAACGTCGTCGGAAGGACCAGGAGAACAAGATGAACGAAGTAACCCGTATCCCGACGAGTACCGAACTGGGCGCCAGCGCCGAGCCGTTCCAGAACCTTCATGAGTTCGTGAACAGGGCGCGCGCCAATCTGAACCAGAACGCCTGGGACTACATCATCGGCGCGACCGAAACGGAAACCACCATGCGCCGCAATCGCATGGCGCTGGACGAAATCGCATTTCGGCCGCGCGTGTTGCGCAATGTTGCGCGCATCGATGCCACGACCGAGGTATTCGGCCGCAAGTTGCGCCTGCCGGTCATGATGGCGCCGGTCGGCGCACTCGAAATCTTCGATCCAGCAGGTGCAGCCGCCAGCGTCGCGCGTGGCGTCGGCCGGTTTGGCGCCGCCCAAATGCTGAGTTCGGTGTCGGAACCCGGGCTTGAAAAGGTCGCCGAGGCCGCTCCCGATGCGCTTCGCATCTACCAGCTCTATGTCCGCGGCGACGACGCTTTTGTCGAAGATCGCATCGCGCGAGCGATCGCAAGCGGCTACACCGCATTCTGCCTGACCGTCGACACCGCCCACTACAGCCGCCGCGAGCGCGACATCGCCAAGCGCTATGTCCGGGAAAGCCGTTTGCGCGCCACCGGCGGCGACTTCCAGAAGGGACTGGACTGGTGCACCGTCAAACTCATCAAGGACAAGTACAAAATCCCACTGATCCTCAAGGGCATCGCCACCGCCGAAGATGCCGCGATCGCGCTCGATCATGGAGTTGAGTGGATCTATGTCTCGAACCATGGCGGGCGCCAGCTCGACCAGGGCCGCGGCTCGATGCAGGTGCTGCCGGAGATCGTCAGCGCGGTCAAAGGCCGCGCGAAAATCATGGTCGACGGCTCGTTCTGCCGCGGCACCGACATCGTCAAGGCCATCATCATGGGTGCCGATCTCGTCGGTATCGGCCGCCTGCAATGCTGGGCATTGGCTGCCGCCGGTGAGGCCGGCATCGTGCGGATGCTGGAACTGCTGGAGGACGAAGTGGTCCGCTGTCTTGGCCTGCTCGGCGTCACCAAATTCGCTGAGCTCGACAAATCCTATCTGCATCCAGCGTCGCCAACCAACCTGCCGAGCGTGTTCTCAGCTTTCCCGCTTCTTGATATCCAGCCTTATCGGTACTGAAACGGACGCCGCGGTTGAACCAGCCCATGCTTTTTCCCGGCGATGCCGACGCCCTGTTGTTTGATCTCGGCCGCGTGGTGCTCGATCTCGATTTCAATCGGACACTTGGCTTGTGGGCCGGCTACGCCGGTTGCGAGCCGGCAAGCCTTCGAGAACGGTTCTTGCGCGATGACCTGTACCGGCGTCACGAGAAGGGCGAGATCCGCGATGAGGCCTTCTTTGCGGGCTTACGCTCATCGCTCGGTATCGAGCTTTCCGACGCGCAATTCATCGAGGGCTGGAACGCGATTTTTATCGGTGAAATGGCTGGCATCAATCAGCTGCTCGCCCGCGCGGCGAAACGCTTGCCGCTCTACGCCTTCTCCAACACCAACGCCCCGCATTTCGCCTATTTTTCCGGCCAATATGCCGAGGTACTCGGTCATTTCCGCCAAGTCTTCGCGTCGTCTACGATCGGGCTTCGAAAGCCGGATGCGGAAGCCTACGATCACGTCGTGCGAGCGATCGGCGTGCCTGCAAATCGCATTGTGTTCTTCGATGATCTCGCCGAAAACATCGAGGGCGCAAGGCAACGCGGGCTGAAGGGCATTCTTGTGAATTCACCGGACGATGTGGCAAGAGCGCTTGAGGCGCTCGATATCTAAGGTCATTTTGAAAGTTCCGACTTAAGGAGTTCTCTCTTGGCGCTGATGCCGGTCGTGGACGCCCTCGCCGCCGTTCTTTCTGGCGCGGAAGCGTTGCCCGAGGAGATGGTCGCGCTGGATTCGGCCTACCGGCGGATCCTGGCGCGCGATCTTGCCGCGCTCCGCACCCAGCCTCCGCAGGCGATGTCTGCCATGGATGGCTACGCGGTGCGCGCAGCCGACGCTGGCCGCGCCGGAGCCCGGCTGAAGGTTATCGGTGAGGTCGCCGCCGGGCGGCCGTTCGATCACACTGTGGCGGCCGGAGAAGCCGTGCGCATCTTCACCGGTGGCGTCATTCCCGACGGCGCCGATGCCGTGATCATTCAGGAAGATACGGTCGTCGAAGGCGCCTCAATTACCATTACCGAAGCGGCGATCGCAGGGCGCCATATCCGCCGGGCCGGCGTCGATTTTTGTGAAGGCGACGTCTTGCTGACCGCCGGTAACCGCCTGACCGACCGTCATCTCTCGCTTGCCGCTGCGATGAACTACCCTCGCCTGCCGGTGCATCGGCAGCCGAAAGTGGCGTTAATGGCCACCGGCGACGAACTGGTGATGCCGGGCGAAACCCCCGGCCCCGGCCAAATCGTGTATTCCAATGGATACGCCTTGCGGGCGCTCGCCCGCGCCGAGGGCGCCGAAATCATCGACCTCGGCATTGCGGCGGATACGTTGCAAGCCACCACGGAAGGAGTTCGTCGCGCGCGCGATATCGGCGCCGATGTGATGATAACGACCGGGGGTGCATCGGTCGGCGACCACGACCTCGTCAAGCGAGCGCTCGATGCCGAGGGGGTGGCGATCGCCTTCTGGCAAATCGCCATGCGGCCCGGCAAACCCCTGATGCACGGACGACTCGGCGCAATGCGGGTGATCGGCCTGCCCGGCAATCCCGTGTCATCCTATGTGTGCGCGTTCCTGTTTCTTGTCCCGCTGATTCGTAAACTCTGCGGACGACTCACGGTCCATCACAGGACGGAAGCCGCCGTGCTCGGACGCGCTGTGGCCGCCAATGACCAGCGTCAGGACTATCTGCGCGCGCGCTTGACGACCCTCGACGATGGCGCCCTGGTCGTCACGCCCGTCAATCATCAGGACAGTTCCCTGCTGGGGAATCTCGCTGCGGCACAGGCACTTTTGATCCGCCCGCCGTTTGCGCCAGCGGCCGAAGCCGGCTCCGCTTGCGACATCCTCAGGCTGCCTGCCGAGTGAGTTCGCGCGCTGCGCAAGCAGCACCTTCATTGACGAAAAATTAAGTGGTTGCGGAACACATATGGAACAGATAGTGTTCGTTCATGATTTGTTTCTAGGCTTTGACGATATCGGACGGAGCGGGCCCTCCGCCGGAAGCCTCAAAGCCAGACATTCTGGGAAATCGAGCGACTTCAAACTGGGGACTGGTCGAGATGCTGACGCGCAAACAATACGAACTCCTGCGGTTCATCAGCGAGCGGCTGAAGGAGTCGGGCGTACCGCCCTCCTTCGACGAGATGAAGGACGCGCTGGATCTGCGGTCGAAGTCGGGCATTCATCGCCTGATCACCGCCCTGGAAGAACGCGGCTTCATTCGCCGCCTCCCCAACCGGGCGCGGGCCATCGAAGTGATCAAACTGCCTGAACTTGCGAGCGCCGGCGGCAATGGCCGGCGCGGCTTCACCCCAAGTGTCATCGAAGGCACCCTCGGAAAGGCTCGCAGCACGAGCGGCATCGCTACCGAGGATGACGGCAACCGTCCGGTCGCCGTGCCGGTGATGGGCCGCATCGCTGCCGGCACGCCGATCGAAGCGCTCCAGACCCGCAGCCACACCATCAGCGTACCGCCGGACATGCTGGGATCGGGTGAACACTACGCCCTTGAAGTACGCGGCGACTCGATGGTGGAGGCCGGCATCCTCGACGGCGATATGGCGCTGATCCAGCGCAACGAGACCGCCGAGACCGGCGACATTGTCGTGGCCTTGATCGACGATGAGGAGGCCACGTTGAAGCGTTTCCGCCGCCGCGGCGCTTCGATTGCCCTTGAGCCCGCCAACACCTCCTACGAAGTCCGGATCTTGCCGCCGAACCGGGTCAAGATTCAGGGCAAGCTGATCGGACTGTATCGGAAGTACTGAACTCGCGCACTGGGTTCTCATCGCCGTTGGCGAGCGCATATCCCGAGGAACGCAAAAGTTCCTAAGGGTGCGCTGCATCCAACAAAACAAATTTGTGATCCGTCGCCTTGGGGGCAAGCCGCAGAATTGCCGCCAATTGCCGACAAAGTTGCACGCTGATGTTCACCTAGATGGAGGCCTGCGCCTCTTTTCGAAGGAGCGGCGCGGCCGGCTATCTCAACCGAGGAGCCATCCGATGTGTGACTATAGTCTGCATGCCGTCGCCACGCGCCCCGCCAAAGCCGGCGAAACATTGATCACCACGACTTTCCGCGGGACCTCCACGAAAGGCTTTGCGTCGGAGCAAGAACCCGAAGTCGCCGTCTGCCTGTTGCCAGGGACCGAACTCGCCTTCGACGACAACGTCAAATACGACAGCCGGTGGTTCTGGACACGACGGTCGACTTTTCGGGTTGGCAAGCTCGGCCAGATCGATCGCCACCTTCCCGACCGGCATCACGACACGATCGAGTTTCCGGACGGCAGCCGCGTGCTGGTGACGCTGCTGCGCGAAGGCCAATGTGCGACGGTTTTGCAACTGCCGGCAGTCCAGCGCGCAACCCCTCGTCCTGTTCTCGCCAGCGCGCCTCTGCCAAGGCCGATCACGACGGGCTGAGGAACGGCGCCACGCTTGGCCACCGATCGGATCGGTGCGTCACGCGTCGTGAATTTCGGAACGATCAGCGCGCGTAAGAATTGAGGCAATCGCGCGTTGTATTTCCACGCGTTCGAGCGGCGAACGCCTGGCGTGTTGTATTCGGCCGGTCTGAGGACCTCCGAAGCGTGCATCTCGAAAGGAAGCGTGCATCTCGAAAGGGAGACACCATTGCCCGTCAACAAGGTCACATGGCAACAGGTCGGACACGTCACCGAGCCCGGTCGCTACATGTTCCGTTTCGGATGGCTGACGATTGTCGCCGACGATCTCGCGATCTGGAGGCAGTTTCCCGACGCGTCCTTCACCCTCGTGCAAACCTTGGCGCCGCCTATGACGGCCGAGGCCGAAACGGCCGAGACGCCGTCAGCCGAAACCGACGAGTTTCATCTAGGCGCGTTCGAGCTGCACGTCAGTTCCGACGCGGGCTGGCATAGCCCGCAGATGCCGGATGAACCAGCGCTGGAATCTCAATCCGCCGCCTGAAGATCTGCTTCCGCCGGCGTGGCGTCAGCCGGGTGCGCCGAGGGGCTCCCGGCCACGGGATTGGACACTGCCTCAACCTCGCCTGACGCGGGCGACCACGGCCGGTTTGTGCCTCTTGGCTTGACGGCATCGACGATGAATCCGTTCGGCTTGCGTCGCAGCATCATCGCCCCCTGCGCATGCAGACGCTTCAGGTCGATCACGGTGGCCTCGCATGTCGGGGGAGCCGGCGCGGCGGTTACGATCAGCGCCGCCCGCGTGCAATCGTCGGCCAATCCGTCAGGCTTTAGCGACAGAGCAACGAAACGGCCGTCGGCCATCGGCGCCACACAGCCTTCCCCGTCGCATGACACGCCGCCAGCGAGCGAAGCATCACTGGGCCCACGGTCGTCGGCATCTGCGGCCAGCCACTCCTTGACCAAAAACGCGTCTTTGGCGGTCTTCATCAAATGCAGCCGACCGTCTCGTCCGCGGACGGCGACATTGCGGCCGTCACCGGAGATCAGGACGTCAGGCTGCGGGAGCGCCAGCGCCCAGATCACCGACGCCAATAGCAGCGCTGCGCCGGTCCATCGCAGCGGCGTACGCAACAACCCCAGCAACACAATCCCAAGGCTTGATAAGATCAGCGGCCCGATGCCGAATGCCGTGATCCGGCCGATCGCGCCCGGAAGGGCCGCTACCCACTCGGTCACCGCGATCATCCAGTCGATGCCGACCCCCATCAGCCACCAGAAGAAGCCGTCGAAACCGAACGGCATCGCGATAAGCCCCAGCATACCCGCAGGCATCACGACAGCGGAGACGACCGGCATGGCCGCCAAATTGGCAAGCACGCCATACGGCGTCACCCGGTGGAAGTGGAAGGCGGCATAGGGTGTGGTCGCAAATCCCGCGATCAGCGACGCCAGCGTGAGCGTCATAAGTTCGCGTCCGCCCCACAAGGCGACCTTTGCGGCAGCGGAATTCTCAGGGGTCGCAAACAAACGGGGCATGCCGATCTGGACCAGGGCCACCAGGCCGAGGGTTGCCGCAAACGACATCTGGAAGCTTGGATGAACGACCGCTTCCGGGGCGAGCATCAACACGACGATCGCCGCCAGCGCCAGGGTGCGGAAGGTAACGGCGCGGCGATCGACCATCACGGCGATCAGCACCACGGCCGTCATATAGAACGACCTTTGCGTGGCGACTTCGGCGCCTGACAGCAACAGATAAAATGCGGCGGCCGCGAGCGCGCCGGCGGCGGCCCATTTCTTGATGGGAAACGCCACCGTCAGCACCGGGACAAGCGCCAGCAAAGCGCGTATCGCGAAGAACACGACACCAGCCACGACCGCCATGTGGTAGCCGGAAATCGAAAGCACGTGACCAAGGCCGGAGATAAACATCGCATCGTTGACGGGCGTGGTGATCGCATCGCGGCGCCCGGTCAGGAGGGCGGTCGCAATCGCACGCTTGTCACCGTCGAGCGTCGTGCGTATCCGCGCGTCGATCGTGTCGCGCAGGTCTTGCATCCAGGCGGCATACCGTAACGAAAGACCGCCTTCGACCGGCGGCTCGCGGGCCTTGATGCTGCCGGTCACGAAACCGGAGGCACCGATGCCCTGAAAGAACAGGTCGCGGCTGAAGTCGTAGCTGCCGGGCCGCAAGGGAGCGAGCGGCGGCTGCAACCGGGCCTTCATTTCGACGAAGCTGCCGACATCGGGCGCCATTCCCTTGCGCACCGACAGCCGCACCCGTTCCAGCCTTGTCTGGAGGCGCGGGCCCTCGATCTGGGTCACCCGCAGCACAAACCGGTCGGTCCGTTCGCGGATGTCGCGGGCTTCGACAAAACCCGAGACCGACACGGAATAGGCCGGCCTTGCCAAAACCTCATGCGCAATATGCGCGGTTCTGAAGGTCGCCGTCGCAAAGCCGGCTGCGACGCTGGCGACCATCACGGCCACCGGGAAGAGTTTCGCGCGCCGAAGCAGGAACGCCACGACGCCCAGTATTGCCGCGGTAGCGGCCGCAACCGGCAATACCGGCTCGTGGTCAGCTGCGAAATAAAGGGCAATGCCAGTCCCGAAGGCTATGGGGACCCATGGCAACAGGCGTCCGGCACCGGCCTCCGCACGTACCCACTCGCGCAATTTGTCTGATATGCGCGACCAGGCTTCAGACCCGCCTACAAGGCCGCCAGCCTGGACCCCGCCACGCGGCGGCCAAGTCCCTGCAATGCCCTGTACCCGGCCAGGCGTCCTGCCCCGCTCAGCCATCAGCCACCCTACGCTACATCCCCGCGGCCGATGCTACCTAGGGCGGCGGTCCGGCAAAAGGCGAACGGATGCGGAATCGCGAGAAAGCCGCAATTTTCGTCGAGAGACCGCGGCAGCGATACGCAAGGAATCAACTCGTGACAGGCCTGGAATTGAAGCAGCTTCGTCAGGATCTCGGCGATGCCATCGGCCGGCCCTTATCGGCCGCCGACATGGCGAAGCTCTGCGGACTCGAGCCTACTACGGAGGGCGCCGATACGATCCGCCGATGGGAAGTCACCGGGCCAAGCGGGCCGGCCGGAAAACTGTTGGCTATCCTTGCCATGGCCAGCGATCGTCATCCCATTCTCGACAACTTCAATATCTTCGACCGCTGGGATGTCGACGAGAAGGAACGGCCCGCCCGCAAGGCCGACTTCCGCGAAAAGATGCGCAATGAAATTCGCGAACGTCTCGCCTGACTTTGCGTAACGGGTGCCCTGCTCTTTTCCTTGGAGTTTGCGCAAGCCTCTCGCCGTTATCCACAGCGCTGTAGAGCGGCGGTGGCTCCGAGCGTTTGCGTTTGCTTGCGCCGCATCTCACCTTGCGCAACATTTGCTACTGGGTGATGCGGGGTGGTGGCCATGAGTGACGAGGACACGGCGTACAATTTCGATCGCTATCGTCGGCTGCTGGCGGAAGCGAACAACGAGACCAAGCGGCTCGCCTTCATCAAACTCTTGATTGAAGAAAGAGCCAGAGACCGTCTGATCAGCCACACGCTCCGCGGCCGGATATCGGGTTTGGACAAAACTGAGGCTCACTCCCATGGCCGGCCGCGCTAGCTAGGCCTTGCCGACTTCCTTTGCGAAGGTATCGCGCAATCCGATGGTGCGGTTGAACACCGGACGGTCGGCGGTAGCATCCGTGTCCCGCACGAAATAGCCCTGCCGTTCGAACTGCACAACCTCGGCCGAGTTGGACTCGGCGACACCAGCCTCAACCCTCGCGTCCTTCAGGATTTCCAGCGACTGGGGATTGAGGTCGGCGGTGAA
>NZ_JBAVCF010000564.1:0-5928 GCF_049586575.1 Bradyrhizobium sp. | reverse complement strand
CTCCTGTCTCCTGCCGTTCTATCCGATGTCGCGGCCCTGGAGCGCACAGGCGGCGTTGCCGGGCGGGGATTTTCCGCATCAGAGCTTCGAGACGGAGGTGGAAAACGCGCGTGAACGCTGGAAATTCCTCAGCTCCGATCAGGCGCTCCGGCTGGTCTCGGCCTATGGCTCGCGGCTTCACCAGGTGCTGGGCGAAGCCAAAGAGAAGGCCGATCTCGGGCCAAGCTTTGGCTCCGACCTGACGGGCGCGGAGGTGCGCCACCTCATGGCAAAAGAATGGGCGCGTTTCCCGGACGACATTCTCTGGCGCCGCTCGAAGCTCGGCCTGACCATGGAGCCCACAGAGCGCGAACGGCTGGCCACGTTCATGGCCGCGGCGGTTTAATGTCCGTCATCCACAGGCGCTGCGGTTGAGCCAGGGTGGCTACGGGGTTAGCTTGCGCCTTCCATGGGGCAGGCTGGCAGCATGACTGGAGACGCCGCAAATTCCGCGGGCGGCGCCGATTCAAAAACCGAAGCGCATGCCGCGCTCGGCATGCCGCTCCTTCGCATCGAAAGGGTAGTAAAAAAATTCGACGGCTTTCGTGCGGTCGACGCGCTCTCGCTCGACATCCCGGCCGGCGAGTTTTTCGCTCTGCTCGGTCCGAGCGGCTGCGGCAAGACCACGCTGCTCAGAATGCTGGCCGGTTTCGAGACGCCCGACGAGGGCCGTATCCTGCTCAACGGCAAGGACATCGCGCGAGTGCCGCCGCATCAGCGTCCCGTCAACATGATGTTCCAGAACTATGCATTGTTTCCCCACCTGAACGTGCGGGACAATATCGCGTTCGGTTTGAAGCGTGCCGGCTTGCCGTCTTCCGAGATCGGTGCGCGCATTGCCGAGATGGTTGCCCTCGTCAAGCTCGATGGGCTGGAGAAGCGCAAGCCCGATCAGCTTTCCGGCGGCCAGCGTCAGCGCGTGGCACTGGCGCGGTCGCTGGCGCGCCGCCCGCAACTCCTGCTGCTCGACGAACCGCTGGCGGCGCTCGACAAGAAGTTGCGCGAAAGCACGCAGCTCGAGTTGATGGAGTTGCAGCGGCGGCTTGGCCTGACCTTTGTTATCGTGACCCACGATCAGGCTGAGGCGATGACGATGGCTGGACGGATCGGCGTGATGGATGCCGGCCGCCTCGAACAGGTCGCAACTCCGCGCGAACTCTATGAGGCGCCGCACTCGCGCTGGATCGCCGAATTTGTCGGCGACGTCAATTTGCTTGAGGGCAAGATCGAGACCGGCGCGGGGGATCATCCGACGATGGCGCGGAGGCTTGCCATCGCGACCGCGCAGGCCGGAACGATTTACGTGGCTGAACCGCGCCAACCGCTCACCAAAGCCAATCTGTGTGTCGCGATCCGCCCCGAAAAGGTCAAGCTGTCGCGCCGGGCTCCGGTGTCCGACGATGCACGCGCGATCAATCGGCTCGAGGGGGTCGTGACCGACGTCAGCTATCTCGGCGGCATCACAAGCTACAAGATCAAGCTCGATGGCGGCGCGGTGCTGCGCTCGTCGATGGCCAATACCGCGCGGCTCGATTTCGACGCCTATAACCCGGGCCAGCGCGTGGTAGCGTGGTTTTCGCCGGAAGACTGCGTGGTGCTGGAGCAATGAGCGCGCGAACGATCTTCACGCGCCCGGCGCGGCTGGCGGCGATCGCGCCCTATCTGTGGATGGCGCTGTTCTTTCTGGTGCCGTTCCTGTTCGTCCTGAAGATCAGCCTGTCGCAGACCGCTATCGCGCAGCCGCCGTATGCGCCCGTGTTCGATGTGGGTGAGGGATGGGCAGCGCTCAAGGCGGCATTTGCGGCGCTGTCGCCCGACAATTTCAAGCTGCTGTTCTCTGACGATCTCTATGTTCTGTCGTATTTGCGCAGTCTGACGGTCGCGGCGATTTCGACCTCGATCCTGCTCGTGATCGGCTACCCCATCGCCTATGGGATGGCGCGGCTGCCGCAACGCTGGCAGAGCGTGGCGATGATGCTGGTGATCGTGCCGTTCTGGACATCGTTCCTGATTCGCATCTATGCCTGGATCAACATTTTGCAGCATGACGGCCTGCTCAATCAGATCTTGTTGGCGCTGCACATTGTCTCCAAGCCAGTGGTGTGGCTCTCAACCGACAGCGCGATGTACCTCGGCATCGTCTATTCCTATTTGCCGTTCATGATCCTGCCGCTGTATGCGACGCTGTCCAAACTGGACCCGGCGCTGTTGGAGGCGGCCAGTGATCTCGGCGCCTCGCCCCGCCAGGCTTTCTGGCGGGTGACGTTCCCGCTGTCGCTGCCCGGCGTCGGGGCCGGCGCGCTGCTTTGTTTTATTCCCATCGTCGGCGAGTTCGTGATTCCGGATTTGCTGGCGGGCTCGGATGCGCTGATGATCGGCCAGACCCTGTGGCTCGAATTTTTCACCAATCGGGACTGGCCGGTGGCGTCGGCCATCGCTGTTGTGCTTCTGCTTCTGCTGCTGGCGCCGCTGGTGCTGTACGACCGCCTGCAGCGGCGGCAACTGGAGCAGGCATGATGGCGGCAGCCTCGAACAGGCTCTCGCGCTTCAACGTCACCGCGCTCGCGTTGGGGCTGGCGTTCCTGTATCTGCCGATCATGGTCCTCATTATCTATTCGTTCAACGCCTCGCGGCTGGTGACGGTGTGGGGCGGCTGGTCGCTGCGCTGGTACACCGAGTTCTTCGGCGACAGCGCGATGATCGATGCGGCCTGGATGAGCCTGCGGGTGGGGGCGACATCGGCGACGCTCGCCACGTTGCTCGGCACGCTCGCGGCGGTGGCGCTGGCGCGCGGATCGAGCTTCAAGGGGCGGACGCTGTTCTCCGGCATGCTCTATGCGCCGCTGGTGATGCCCGAGGTCATCACCGGGCTGTCCTTGCTGCTGCTGTTTGTCGCGATCAGCGCGGAGCGCGGCTTCTGGACGGTCGCGATCGCCCACACAACGCTCACCATGTGCTTTGTCGCGGTGGTGGTCCAGGCACGGCTCGGCGCGCTCGATAAAAGCCTGGAAGAAGCGGCGATGGATCTTGGTTGCGATCCAGCGCGGGCCTTCCTCTTGGTTACTCTGCCATTGATTCTCCCGTCCGTCATTGCCGGATGGATGCTTGCCTTCACGCTGTCACTCGACGATCTCGTAATCGCAAGCTTTACGACCGGCCCCGGCTCGGCGACGCTGCCGATCCGGATCTATTCGGAAGTGCGGCTCGGTGTAAAACCGGAAATCAACGCGATCTGCACGCTGGTGGTGGCGCTGATTGCGATCGTGATCGTGGTCGCCTCGCTCGCCTCGAAAATCTCCGATGCCCGCGGCAAGAGCGCCGCGCCGTTGTGATTACGACTTCACGGCGCCTGCGGTGAGCCCGCCGACCATGTAGCGGCGGAAGGCGTAATAGATCGCGGCTGGCGGCAGCGCGTAGATGAAGCCGGTCGTCATCAACAACTCCCACGGCGAATCGTCGGCGGCGAGGAAATTGCCGAGCGCCACCGGCAAGGTGATGTCGCGATCATTGGAGAGCAAAAGGAACGCGTAGAGATATTCGTTCCAGGCAAGCAGCACGGCATAGGTGCCGATCGCCACCAGCGACGGCATCATCAGGGGAACGTAGACCAGGCGGAAGATCTGTAGCGGTGTCGCGCCATCCATCACGGCGGCCTCGTCAAGTTCGACCGGCAATTTGTCGGAAGCCTGCTTCAGCACCCAGATCGCGTAGGGCGAGGCAATCGTCACCATCGCCAAAATCAAAGCCCAACTCGTATTGAGCAGGCCGTAATTGCCCATGGTGCGATACATCGGCACGGCGAGGAACGCCGCCGGGATAAAGTAGGTGAACAGCGCGAGGTTGAGCACGATGCGTCCGCCGGGCACACGCAACCGAGAGATCGAGAACGCGGCCGCGGTCGCGACTGTCAGCGTCAGCGCGCCGACAGCCGCCGCAATCACAACCGAATTGCCGAATTGCACCCAGAAGTCCCTGAGAAAGTAATGCTGCTGGCGAAACACGATCTCGAAATTGTGCAGCGTCGGATGGTCCGGCCACAATTTGCCGGAGAAGGCGTCTTCCTTCGGCGAGATCGCGAACACGAACATGTGGTAGATCGGAATCATCGTCCAGATCAGCACCGGAATGCCGATCAGCAGCAGTCGGGCTTCGGTCGCCGTATCGCGCAAGGAGGGGAGCTTCATCGCGACAGCCGTTTCATCATGAAATAGACGAGTGGCAGCACGAGCGGCATCGCGCAGACGATCGAGGCCATCGCGAGGTTGAGCTGGTCGAGCCGCAAGTATCGGATGCCGAGCGTCGAGAGCACGTGCGTCAGATCAGCCGGACCGCCGCCGGTCAACAGGTACACGCTGTTGAAATCCCCGAGCGTCCAGATCATCGAAAGCAGCGTGCAGGTAAGATACAGCGCCTGCATCGAGGGCCAGGTGATGAAGCGGAATTTCTGCCACCAGTTCGCGCCGTCGACATCGGCGGCTTCGAACAGGTCCTGCGAGATCGCAAGCCGCCCCGTCATCAGGATCAGTGTCCAGAACGGCAGCGATTTCCAGATGTGCACGCCGATCGCCATCGCGAGCGCCACAGAGGGATCGTTGAGCCAGTTCGGCCCGTCATCGCCGGTGAACTTGAAGATGAGCTGGTTCACCATGCCCCATTCCGGATTGAGCATGAAGCGCACCGACAGGATGGTCGGGATCGACGGTACCGCCCAGGGCAGGATGAAGATCACCGACAGCCACCGGATCCACGTGCGCTGCTGCACGAAGAAGCCGGACAGAAACAGTGCAATCAGCATTTTGATGTTGATGCCGATGAGAAGAAAGATCAGCGTGTTGACGACGGCGCGCGCAAAGATCGGGTCGTTGTAAAGCTCGACATAGTTCGACGGCGCGCGCGCCAGCCAGAAGCCGTAAGCAACGGGATAGACCACAAAGGCAAGAAACACGAGCAGGTAGGGCACGATCAGCACGATGCCCCAGACTTGCGGCGTCGACAGCCGTGGCGCGAGCGGGGCGCCTGGCACGTCGGATGCTGAGAGCGTGATCGCCATATTCTGTCGCTCTTGTACCTAAGTGGCCTTCATTCAGGTTGTCGTCCCGGTCAAGCGAAGCGCGAGCCGGGACCCATACGCCGTGTCGGTCATGTCGGGAGAAGCTGTTCGACGGCTTTCGTCCTACAATCAAGGTATGTGGTTATGGGTCCCCGCTTTCGCGGGGACGACACCGGTTCGTGGCTACCCCGCGACCGCCTTGACGCGCGCGATCAGCTCGTCGACCGCCTTGTCCACCGGCACCTTCTCGCTGACGACGCGGTTCATCGCCTTCGCCCACACATTCTCGTTGTTCAGGATCGTGAACTTGTAGTTCTTGGTAAAATCGAACGGCTGGGTGCCGCCCATGAACTGCGCGTAGACCGCCCTGCGGTGACGGTCGGCCTGCCAGAACGGGCTCTTCTGGCCTTCGATCGTCGCCGGGAACCAGCGGCCGAGCGCTCCCTCGACATACGGGCCGAGGTTTTCCTCCTGAAGCAGGAAACTGACGAATTCCTTGGCCTTGGCCTTGTTCTTCGCCGCGGTGAAGATCACGCCGGTCTTGACGTCGGAGCGATACTTGATCGGCTGGCCGTCCGGCTTGTTCGGGAAGGAGGCCGTGATGATGTCCTCCTCATAGGCCTTCTTGCCGGCGGCGCGCTGTTCCGGGGTCAGCGCCGGATTGGTCGAATCCTCGAACCATTTCGCCGCGATCGAGATCGTGAAGTTGTGCGTCATCACGATCGTCTTGTTGTGGAAGGCGACGTTGTTGTCCGGGTCCTTCCAGGTGGTGGAGGAGGGCGGCGTGCAGCCCTTGATATAGGTGTCGGTGTAATCCTTCAGCGCGTGGATCAGCCCGT
>NZ_JBAVCF010000563.1:0-3388 GCF_049586575.1 Bradyrhizobium sp. | reverse complement strand
GGCCTGGGGTTGAAACGACCCGATCGGAGGGTAAGCGGACATGCAGTCGACACCGCAAAACTAACGCAGATGACCCTGAGCGTCATTTCGTGACCGCCGATTGATGCACTGCGAAAGGTTCATCTCGTTGGCACGAACACCGAGAAACTAATTGATCCTCTGCCCCGTAAAGCGATCTCGTCCGTGCCAAAACTCACAAACTGGACACCATTCGCCTTCGTAGTCGATTCCTTCTTGGTGAGGGCAGCCGATTATGGCGTCGGTCATCGCGACCGACAGCACTCGATGCTTTTCGATAAATTCCAATATCTCCCGGGCAATACCGGGATCGTTACGAACGTCACTACGATCAACCTTCCAGTCGCGCAACTCTCCTACCTCTGCATTCTCGGATGGAACGATGCCAACGGTGACCTTCGTCGCCTGGTTCAAGTTCGGGCCGTAAAACGCAATTGTCGCAATCGGCCAACCTCGCAGTCCCTTCCGGGCTTTCTTGCGCAGGCGCTTGAGGTAGCGATCTTCCGTCATTGTGCTCACGCATCGACCGTTCGTTCACGATCGGTCTTTTCGATCTGCCGGGATGTAGGGAATTAACCCCTTTGCGAATGCAATTTCCTGAACCTCGCGGGGCATGTCCCGCAAATCGACCAGTAGACCATTGACCTCTGCCATCCATACCAGCGGATTCTTCTCGACCAAGCTCGGAAGCGTCCACTGCGGATCGAGCGGCCCAGCACCAATCGCTTTTTCGATAACGCGTGCCTTGGCGTGGACGGTGCTCTCGCCGACATCGAATGCGGCGCACAGGTCCGCCGTCGTCATGTGCGGAGAAAACGATTTGTCGTCGAGAAAATTTATCCTTCCAAGAACGTAGACGATGCCGCATGCCCACGTTCGTGGCTGTCCGGACGCAACCGGGCTCGGGCGCTTTCTGCAAAGCGCCCCGGTCATTGCACGCGCCAAGTCCTGGTATTCGGAGTTGAGATGCCTGTCGCAAACATCGTCGGTCAAGCCGACAATCTTCTCGTAGACTGGCAGCATCATTTTTGGAACTGAACTCAGGCGAGAAGGGCCCATCATCGAACCAGCGTTTCTTAACGACGTTCGAGGCAGAGAAGAAATTCGACCAAGAAATCGCGAGATGATCTTGTTGACGGTTTTTATAGCTCCGGTGTGGATGGCAGCATTTGACGCTGGTCAGTGCAACGTCGGTCTTCTTGCCGGCAGCGAAACCAAGATATCTCGCCGCGCACGCTTGCAGGAAAGGATGACCTCGTGCATTTCGTGCTCGGCGATCCTGGTCAACTCCCGCATCTGCCGAAGCGTCCCTTTAATGTCACCGGCGCTTGCCGCCTTGTTCCCGTCCGTCGCCACATCGAGCACCCCTGCGATCAGCGCTCGCAACTCGCCTAGAACCCCCAGGCCACGATGGGCCCGTTCGGGGAGGTCTATGGCTTCCTCCGCACCAAACAGCCCTTCAACGAAACCGTCAAGCTCCTGACGCCGGATCAATGCCAGAGTGGCGAGACCCTCGCGTGAGACGGCAACGGCGGGACGGGTCAAGCGAAAGGGTGTGTTGCGTTCCTGGTGACGTGTAAGCCGATTCCACAAACCCATGATGAGTGCGCCGATCAACTCGTTCGCCGCGTTGAGCGAGCCGAAGTCCGGCAACTCGCCACCCCACAGACCTTCCACGGTCTTGATCGGCGAAGCCGACATAGCCGGCGTTGCAATGTTGCCGAGGAAGCGCGTGCGAACCTCGTGAAACGGCACAGGGCAGCGATAGCGTTCAAGTAACGCGCGGACCTCTTCGTCGGTCGCGTTCGGTGGAACGGGCGGTTTGGCCATATTCTCTTGGCCCTTATCGTAATCGATTGCACGACTATGCGTTCTGCCGCGTCTTCAGTCCAGCCTTCTGGCCCATAGCCCTCTGCCCTGAAGTCCGATCCGAGGATGCCACGCACCAGGGACCTCGGTGCGTCGTCATCAGGTGCTCGAACCGATGGCCATTGACGGCATAGCGCAAGTGGCCGGCGAACACGCGATATGACGCTTGTGACCCCTTTCGCCGGGCGGCGATCAAGTTATCTCGCAGCGTAACGTCGCACTGGACGCTTCCCTCATGCGGCGTTGAGCTTCATCATCGCTAGAACGGCGCGACCGTTCGGGCCGTAAGGATTGCCGACCGACTCCATCATCTCGAAATGATTATAATTGGCGGCCTCGATTAGCTCGACCGGCTTGCCGGCGGCCTTGAGCGCGGCGGCGAAGTCACGGTTCTGGCGCTGAAATTCCGGCGTCTCGTTAGTGCCGTAGGTGACGACGACCGGCGCGCGGATGAGATCGAGGTGGCGCTGCGAACTCATCGCCTGCTCCATCTCGTCGTTGAAGTGCACGTAGTTTCCGCGCTTCGAGAGCCGCACCGGTTTCATGTCGTACATGCCGCTCATGCAGGCGCCGCCTTTGACGATGGTCGGCGGCAGGCCAAATTCCTTCCGCCAATCGGTGACGAGCGCCACGCCGCAGAGATGACCGCCCGAGGAATGGCCGCCGATATAGAGCCGTTCCGGATCGCCACCGAAACTCGGCGCATTCCTATAGGTCCAGGCGATGGCGCGGCGCACCTGCTCGGCCATGACGCGCAGATCGCCGTTCGCCGCGCGGATCGCAATGAAATCCAACACGACGTAATGCGCGCCGGCATTGATCAACATTTCGGCCGGATAGGCATAGTTCTTGGACTCGCCGCCGAGCCAGGCGCCGCCATGGATGAAGACGAAGATCGGGGCCTTCGGCCGCTTGGTTTTGTAAATGTCGAGCTTTTCGACCTCGCTCGGGCCCTAAGCTTCGCGACGCGGCGGGCCAAGCCGCTTACGCGTCAGCTCGCTGTTGCTGGCGGCCCGCGCAATGATTTGCGCCCTAAGGGGCGCATAGAAAGCTTGGTCGTAAGCGGCGTCCAGCTCGGTCTGGTCCATGTTCATCCAGACGTTCGGGCCGTGCGGATGCTCGGGCGGACCGATGCGGCACTCTTCGGCGATTGCCGGCGCGGCAACCACCGCTACTGCAGCGCCGAGCGCGGCGCGACGCGACAGCGCTGTGCTAATGTTATCGCGCGACAAGCGTCCGGCAATGTCATTTGCTCCTCCCTCACTGCCGTTGCCAAACCATAATATACGCGAGTTGAGGTCAGCCAGAAACACCTCTCCTGCACGGGGCTCTTTTTTTACTTGCCCAAGCGGGGCATCCTGACCACACTGGGGTGAGCATTTTTCAGGGGTTTAGGTGACTCACGACGGACGCCAACGACATGGTAGCCGAAATCCACGAAGTATGCCGCTGATCCTCGCGCCGAGTGACTATACCCGTTGGCTGAGCGATGAGCCCGACC
>NZ_JBAVCF010000562.1:0-7412 GCF_049586575.1 Bradyrhizobium sp. | reverse complement strand
GGTCGGGCTCGATTTTAAGTTCGGCGGTCCGGTCGTTGCCCAAATACTGAGAATGGTGCATACGGGCGCGGCACCGCATGCGGTTCGCGCCCGTCTAGCCGGTGGTTGAAAAAATCAAACGGCGAGGCTGCTTACCAGACGACGAAAGCGCAGAGCAGCGACAGCGGCAAAACCGCAAGCCCCATATACATCCAGGTGCGATAGGCGCCTGAATCCTTGGGCAGTTTGAAAACGTTGATGATAAACCACGCGCAAACGCCAACGCCCATCAGGACGCGAATGAGATCGCCGGGCGTTTCGTAGATCGAGGAAAGGCGCTCCATCTGCGGGCTGGCGACGCGCGCGGTCAGAACCGTGAGCACAATCAGAAAAATCGTGCGAACAGCGACGCCCCCAGCCCAAACATAGGTTGACGGTGGTTTTGAAGTCGCGTTTTCCGCTTTACGCGATTGATCTATGGGAAGATCCGTGTCCGTGCGCATTGCACATCCCTGCATCAATCCACCTAAAACGATATCTTCTATCGCGTTGCAGCGACAAGTCGTTATTTTTCTTATATAAAGATAACTAAGGACAGTAACGTTTACACATTATCCGGCCCGCTTCAGCGGCTCTTCCGAGGGTCTCTCAGCGCGTTTTTCGGCCTCAAGTGGACCAGATTCGAGTGTCTTCGTTGGATAATCTGGAGTTGAATGCGTCTGGCGCAAGGGAGGAAATATCGCATGGCAGGCGGGCTCAAAACGGCTGGACCGGTATCGATAATTGCAGCGGCGCTGCTGCTTTTTGCTGTTCCGGCCCATGCCCAGTTGAAGAAAGGCAGCCACGCGGCACCGAGCACCGAGGTAAAGCCGCGGGTGGATGAAAAGGCCTACAAGGCTGCGCTCGATCGGATTCCCGACCCGAAGAAACCGTATGACCCCTGGGGCCAGGTCCACGACTCACAGCCAGCGGCAAAGCCAACCGGCAAATCGAACTAGTGGTCCGATTCTAACATCCGCATTCCTTTTCAGCGGTCATCTCTTGCGAATGTTAGTATATGTTTCTAGTGGAGTTTGGGATTTGACATTCGCTTTACGAACTTGCGGCCAGGCGGGGTAGCGAATGTCAAATCCACTCCACTAGTGGTCCGATCTCGCTTGGGCCGAATCAGCGGACGACCAGCTGGCGGCGCGCCCGCCGCCTAAAGCTCCGACTGAGTGCGAATCGCGGCTCAACGATTCGCGGGCGTCCACCTCGACTCATCAACAACGTGCGCTACGCGGGAGGCGATGGCCTCCGATAGCCACTCCGTGGGCTGTCGATCGTGTGCGCAGAGCCGGACGTCGGCGTCCGGGATGGTGGGGCTGCGGCGGGCGCAGGCGGCAGAGCGAGCCGTCCTTATGAGATTTTTATAACGTCGCAATCCCGCTCGCCTCGAAAACCTATGCGTTGGATGGCACTTCAGGACCTGGCGTCGGACGCGATCCTATGAACCCGCGTCCCTGCCTCGCGGCACGACGATACCGCGTGCGACGGGGAGAATTCCATGCTGGACCTGATGATATTGGCGCTTGGCCTCGGCTTCTTCGCCGCGGCGATTGGCTACACCTACGCCTGCGAGCGGCTTTGACACGGGCAGCCTTTCTTCAACTCACATGTCCTGAAGGCGCTTCGAAGGGAACACAGCCATGATGTTCGACTATGCCCTGGCCGGCCTCGTCTCCGCTGGCCTGCTGCTTTACCTCACCTACGCGCTGCTGCGGCCGGAGCGATTCTGATCGCCGTCACCGGCGGACTGCGACGTCCGCCTCAATGAATCCTGAACTTAATCCAAGGGCGTACCCGCCATGACTGCCATCGGATGGATCCAGATTTTCCTGTTCTGCGTCATCATCGCCGCGCTGGCGAAACCGCTCGGCTGGTACATGACACGCGTGTTCAATGGCGAGCGAACGTTCCTGTCGCCGCTGTTTCGGCCCGTCGAGGCCGCGATCTACTGGATCGGTGGGGTTGACGAAAAGCGCGAACAGCATTGGGTCACCTACACGGTCGCGATGCTGTTTTTTCACGTCGGCGGATTCCTGATCCTTTATGCGGCGATGCGATTGCAGGCGGTTCTTCCGTTCAACCCCGCAGGGCAACCTGCCGTTCCCGAAGATCTCTCCTTCAACACCGCGATCAGCTTCATCACCAACACCAACTGGCAGAACTACGGCGGCGAAAGCACGATGTCCTATCTCGTGCAGATGCTGGGGCTGACTCACCAGAATTTCCTGTCGGCCGCCACCGGCATTGCGCTCGCGATCGCGCTGGTTCGCGGCTTTTCCCGCGCCTCGGTGCGCACCGTCGGAAATTTCTGGGTCGATGTGACCCGTGCGACGCTCTATTTGCTGCTGCCGACTTGCATCGTCTACACGCTGTTTCTGGTCTGGCAGGGCATCCCGCAGACGCTTGGTCCCTATATCGATGCCACAACCCTGGAAGGGGCGAAGCAAACGATTGCGGTCGGCCCGGTGGCCTCTCAGGTCGCGATCAAGATGCTCGGCACCAATGGAGGGGGCTTCTTCAACGCCAACGCTGCGCATCCCTTCGAGAATCCAACCGCGCTGTCCAATTTCGTGCAGATGCTGTCGATCTTTGTCATCGGCGCGGCGCTGACCAATGTGTTCGGACGTATGGTGGGCAACCAGCGGCAGGGCTGGGCGATTCTCTCCGTCATGGGCGTGCTGTTCCTGGCAGGCGTTGCCGTCACCTATTGGGCCGAAGCCAACGGCACCGCGATGCTCGATGCCATGAGCCTTTCCGGCGGCAACATGGAAGGCAAGGAGGTCCGCTTCGGCATCGTCGCCTCGAGCCTGTTTGCCGTCGTCACCACCGCGGCGTCCTGCGGCGCGGTCAACGCGATGCATGACAGCTTCACCGCGCTCGGCGGCATGATTCCCCTGATCAACATGCAGCTCGGCGAAATCATCGTCGGCGGTGTCGGTGCCGGCCTTTACGGCATGCTGCTGTTCGTCGTGCTCGCGATCTTCGTCGCAGGCCTCATGGTCGGCCGCACGCCGGAATATGTCGGCAAGAAGATCGAGGCGCGCGAGGTGAAGATGGCGATGCTCGCCATTCTGGTGCTGCCGTTGATGTATCTCGGCTGGACCGCGGTTGCCGTCGTGCTGCCGTCCACCGTCGCCGCGGTGAACAATTCCGGACCGCACGGCTTTACCGAGGTGCTCTATGCCTATGTCTCATCGACCGGCAACAACGGCTCCGCCTTCGCCGGCCTCTCCGGCAACAGCTTCTTCTACAACCTCACGCTTGCCAGCGCGATGTTCGTCGGCCGCTTCTTCATGATCATTCCGGCGATGGCAATGGCGGGTTCGCTCGCGGCCAAGAAATCCATTCCGCCCTCCGCAGGCACTTTCCCGACGACTGGCGGCCTGTTCGTCGGCCTTGTCGTCGGCGTGATCCTCATCATCGGGGGTCTCACCTTCTTTCCCGCGCTGGCGCTCGGACCGATTGTCGAGCACCTCGCGATGAATGCCGGCATCACGTACTGAACGATCTCTTTAGGAGTGACCTCCATGGAACCAGTCCACAAAGCCAACAAGCGGATGCCGGTCGCCACAATGCTTGATCCGAAGATCGTGATGCCCGCGATCGGATCTGCTTTCGTCAAGCTCGACCCGCGGCAGATGGCGAAGAATCCCGTGATGTTCGTCGTCGAAGTCGTCGCCGCACTCACGACGGTGATTTTCGTGCGTGACCTCGCAACCGGCGCTGAAGACCTCGGCTTTACCTTTCAGATCATCCTCTGGCTCTGGTTCACGGTGCTGTTCGCCAATTTTGCCGAAGCGGTGGCCGAAGGCCGCGGCAAGGCGCAAGCCGAATCCTTGCGCAAGACCCGCACCGAGAGCCAGGCCAAGCTTTTGACCGGCTCGGGCAGGGACTATCGCCTGGTGCCGGGCACGAGCCTCAAGGTCGGCGACGTCGTGCTGGTCGAGGCCGGCGACAACATTCCCTCCGATGGCGAAATCATCGAAGGCATCGCCTCGGTCAACGAGGCCGCTATCACCGGCGAATCCGCACCCGTGATCCGGGAATCCGGCGGCGACCGTTCGGCGGTGACCGGCGGTACGCAGGTGTTGTCGGACTGGATTCGCGTGCGCATCACCGCCGCGCAAGGCTCGACCTTCATCGACCGCATGATCAGGCTGGTCGAGGGCGCCGAGCGGCAGAAGACGCCGAACGAAATCGCGCTCAATATCCTGCTCGCGGGCCTCACCGTCATTTTCGTGTTCGCTACCGTCACCATTCCAAGTTACGCAGCCTATGCCGGTGGATCAATCTCGGTGGTCATTCTGGTGGCGCTGTTCGTCACGCTGATTCCGACCACCATCGGTGCGCTATTGTCGGCGATCGGCATTGCCGGCATGGACCGGCTGGTGCGCTTCAATGTGCTGGCGATGTCCGGCCGGGCGGTCGAGGCTGCCGGCGACGTCGATACGCTGCTGCTCGACAAGACCGGCACCATCACGCTCGGCAATCGTCAGGCGACCGCGTTCTGCCCCATACGCGGCGTCAGCGAACAGGAGTTGGCGGATGCGGCGCAACTGGCATCGCTCGCCGACGAAACGCCGGAAGGCCGCTCCATCGTAGTGCTGGCCAAGGAGAAATATGGCATCCGCGGCCGCGACATGGGTGAACTCGCCGCGACCTTCGTGCCGTTCACGGCGCAGACCCGCATGAGCGGCATCGATGCTGGCGGCTCGTCGGTGCGCAAGGGCGCGGTCGACGCGATCCTCAGCTTTGTCGGTGGTGGTGCGGCCCAAACCGTGGCGGCCGGAAACACGGTCCGGGCTCTGCAGCCCTCGCTTGCCTCCGAAGCCACCCGTGAAATCGGGACGATCTCGGACGAAATATCCAAGACCGGCGGCACGCCGCTGGCGGTTGCCAGGGACGGCCGTCTGCTTGGCGTCGTTCATTTAAAGGATATCGTGAAGGGCGGCATTCGCGAGCGTTTCGCCGAATTGCGCCGCATGGGTATCCGCACCGTGATGATCACGGGCGACAACCCGATGACGGCGGCTGCGATCGCCGCCGAAGCTGGCGTCGACGATTTCCTCGCGCAAGCCACGCCCGAAGACAAATTAAGGCTGATTCGCGACGAGCAGGCCAACGGCAAGCTGGTGGCGATGTGCGGGGACGGCACCAATGACGCGCCGGCGCTGGCGCAGGCCGATGTCGGCGTTGCCATGAATACCGGCACCCAGGCCGCGCGCGAGGCTGGCAACATGGTCGATCTCGATTCCAATCCCACCAAGCTGATCGAGGTAGTCGAGATCGGCAAGCAGCTACTGATGACGCGCGGTGCGCTGACGACATTCTCGATCGCCAACGACGTCGCCAAGTATTTTGCGATCATTCCCGCGATGTTCCTGACTTTCTACCCGCAGCTGGCTGTGCTCAACGTCATGCACCTGGCGAGTCCGCAAAGCGCGATCCTGTCGGCGATCATCTTCAACGCGCTGATCATTGTCGCGCTGATTCCGCTGGCGCTGAAGGGCGTCGCCTATCGCGCGATCGGAGCCGGGGCGCTGCTGCGGCGTAACCTGACGGTCTACGGCCTCGGCGGCATCATCATCCCTTTCATCGGCATCAAGGCGATCGATCTCGTCGTCGCTGCCTTGCATCTGGCTTGAAGGAGATCCCTCATTGCGAGGAGCAAGCTGCGAAGCGATCCGGTTCTGTTCCAGCCCCGGTCCGGATGGCTTCCGTCTCCCTCGCAATGACGGAACTAATGGAGACTGAAAATGCTTAGAGAAATTCGCCCGGCAATCCTGGTCCTGCTGCTGCTGACGCTGATTACGGGTTTGGCCTATCCGCTCGCCATGACGGAAGTGGCGGGCGCGATCTTTCCAAAGCAGGCAGAAGGAAGCCTGATCGAGCGAGACGGCAAGGTGATAGGCTCCGCCTTGATCGGGCAGGAATTCAAGGACGACAAATATTTCCACGGCAGGCCTTCGGCGACGACCGCGCCGGACCCCGCCGATTCGAGCAAGACGGTGCCCGCGCCCTACAACGCCGCCAGCTCCGGCGCCTCGAATCTCGGCCCGACCAGCAAGGCGCTGAGTGACCGGCTCAAGGAGGATGTGGACAAGTTGAAGGCGGAGAACCCATCCGCCAACGTACCGGTTGACCTCGTCACGACATCCGGCAGCGGACTGGATCCCGACATTTCGCCGGAAGGCGCGCTCTTCCAGGTGCCGCGCGTGGCAAAGGTGAGAGGTATGCCCGAGGAGAAAGTGCGGCAGCTCGTCGCCGAGAATACATCCGGCCGCTTGATCGGGATTTTTGGCGAGCCCAGGGTTAACGTCCTGGCGCTTAACCTCGCATTGGACGCGGCCGCCAAGCCGTAGGTGCACTAGGCCAGGTCCAGCCTGAGGACTATATTATTCTTATGGTTCAGCAGCCGCGCCGCGATTCCGAACAACGTCCTTCTCCGGAGGCCCTGCTGGAAGCAGCCCGGCGCGAAACCAGCGAGGCCGGGCGCCTCAAGATTTTTGTCGGCGCTGCGCCCGGTGTCGGCAAGACCTACGAGATGCTGCAAAGCGCCCACGCGCGGCAAAAGGCCGGCATCGATGTGGTGGTTGGCATCGTCGAGACTCACGGGCGGGCGGAGACCGAGGCGCTGCTGCATGGGCTTGAGGTCATCCCGCGCAAACGTATCGCCTACAGGGATCAGACCATTGAGGAGATGGACCTCGATGCGCTGATCGCGCGCCGGCCCCAGATCGCGCTGGTCGATGAACTCGCCCATACCAACGCGCCTGGCAGCCGCCACCCCAAGCGCTATCTCGACGTCGAGGAATTGCTGTCGCGCGGCATCGATGTCTACACCGCCGTCAACATCCAGCATATCGAAAGCCTCAACGACGTCGTCGCACAGATCACGCATGTGCGGGTGCGTGAGACCGTGCCGGATTCGGTGTTCGACCGCGCCGACGGCATCGAGCTGATCGACCTCACGCCCGACGATCTCATCCAGCGCCTGAAGGAAGGCAAGGTTTACGTCCCCAAGCAGGCCGAGCGGGCGCTCGAGCATTATTTCTCACCGGGCAACCTGACCGCGCTGCGCGAGCTGGCGCTGCGGCGGACCGCCGAGCGCGTCGACGAACAACTGCTCAGCCACATGCAGGCTAACGCCATTGCCGGCCCCTGGGCTGCCGGCGAGCGCATCCTGGTTTGCATTTCCGAAGACCCGCGTTCGGCCGGGCTGGTGCGGTATACCAAGCGGCTCGCTGATCGCCTTCACGCGCCATGGACGGCGCTGAGTATCGAGACACGGCGTTCGTTGCGGCTGAGCGATGAGGAGCGGGATCGGCTGGCCGATACGCTGCGGCTGGCGGAAGCGCTTGGCGGCGAGGCGCTGACGATCCCTG
>NZ_JBAVCF010000561.1:0-3527 GCF_049586575.1 Bradyrhizobium sp. | reverse complement strand
GCGTTGGCGTAATGATCGGCGTCATAACGCGAGCCGGTAAACTCCGCGTGAGATGTATTTGAAGCTGCAGCCGAAGTGAACCACCTCTGCCGCTGGGCCGTATGTCATAAAACATCTGGCGATGGGGAATAGCGCAGCTTCTCAAACGAGTCTATTTGAGGCCGGCATTTTGCTGGCCTTTTGTATGACCTGGTAACGCGGCGAGCGAAATGACGATGAAAGAGATCCAACGGGCGCCAGACCGCATCGATCAGGAAATCCGCGCTGCGGATGCGCTGGAGCGGGCACGTTTGCTGCCTCCCGGCCCCGAACGCAATGAAGCGCTCAAGCTCGCGAGCCTGTTGCGGTGCACAGCCGACTCGCCCGGACCCGTGTTTGCCAAGCGGGGCCGGCCGCGGAAGTGAACGCGCGCCTGTCGGATGCGGTTCTGCCTTCAGCACCCTCTGCAAACGCCCTGGATCAATCGATCGATCCTCGCGTTCTCCTGCACGAGGGCCCGATCAGTGGTCGATATCGATGAGGTCGCATCGATAGGCTGTATCCATAGCCTGCGGCTGACGATGACCGACCGGTGCCGGCCAAGGCCCCGTGGCGGTCTCACATCGCGGCAGCGGGCGCGCGGGCGGCTGGGGCTGACGGCGTACTATTGTCCAGCGCTTCAATCGGCATCCGGCAAACGGACGGCCCAAGCACGATGGCTTGTGCCGACACCGGGATTGCCGACGACAGCGTCAGGACGGCAGCGATTGCAGGAAGTGTGAATCTGATCATGGGTCGTCTCCGGTCCTCGTGCTTCGCGATGAGCGTTTCCGGAAAAAAGACCCACACTCGAGTTGCGATATTCCCTCGTCGTTCGGTCAGTATTCGGTCGATGTTGGCATGATGGCCGGCCGATTGGATGCGCGTCGCGAAACCAGCCAATTTGTTGCAGTGCCCGCTCCCGCATTGGCCGTTGGCAACGCCAACACCTTGACGGGCAGCAAAGCGCGGTCACAATTCGGGGTACCGTTGTGATTTCCGGGGTTGTGGCATACCGTTTGCTTCAAGAAGCCGAACACGGTCGTGCACGTCGAAAGAGCCATTCGACGCTGCAAGCAAGCCGCAAAGATGACCAAGGGGAGTTGCTCACATGCCGACCAATCTGACACGTCGCCAAGCTCTTGTTCTGCCTGCCGGCATTGCGGCGGGAAGCCTTTTCGGCCGTTCCGCGCGGGCGGCCGAGCCGATCAAGATCGGCCTGGTGGCTGCGCTTTCCGGACCTTCCGCGAAATCCGGCGAGGGGATCACCCGCGGTCTTCAAATTGCGATTGATGAAATCAATGCCAAGGGTGGTCTGCTCGGCGGGCGCATGCTGGAACTCGTCCGGCGCGACGACGAGTCGAACCCCGCCAAGGGCCAGACCGCGGCCCGCGAGCTGCTCGACAAGGAGGGGGCGGTGATCCTCTACGGCGGCATCGATAGCCCGGTGTCGCTGGCCATCGTGCCGCTGGTGAATACGGCCAAGGTGCCTTTCATGGGGGTATGGGCGGCTGCGACCAACATCACGCGCAACGGCGCCAATCCGAACTATGTCTTCCGTGTCTCGGCCGTGGATGCCTTGGTCGATCGCGCCTTGATCAAATACGCCACGACAAAGTTCAGCGCCAAGAAGCCCGGACTGATGCTGGTCAACAATGGCTGGGGCGAGTCCAATCTTAAGGGGCTCACAGCGGCCGCGGAGGCTGCCGGCGTCAAGCTCGCAGGGGAGGAAAAGTTCGACGACAAGGACCCCGATATGACGCCGCAGCTGCAACGGCTCCGGGAAGCCGGCGCGGACAGCATCATCCTCGTCGCCAACGCCGCGCCGGGGGCGCAGGTGATGAAGTCGTTGCAGAAGTCGGCCTGGGTCGTGCCGGTGGTCTCGCACTGGGGCATTTCCGGCGGGCGTTTCCCCGAGCTTGCAGGCTCCTGGGCCGGCAAGGTGCACTTCGTGCAGACCTACAGCTTCTTCGGACCGCAGAACGACGTCGGCAAGCGTGTGCTTGCGGCGATGGAGGCCAAATACCCCGACGTCAAGGGACCCGGCGACGTCACGCCGCCGGTCGGCGTGGCCAACGCCTATGACGCCATGCAACTCACCGCGCTTGCGATCACGAAGGCGGGCTCGACCGAAGGTCCCAAGATGCGCGAAGCCTTTCTGAACATCGATAGCTATCATGGCCTGATCAAGAACTACGCCAAACCCTTCACGGACGAGAACCATGACGCTTTGAATGAAAACGATTACGTCATGGTCCGCTATAATGGGGATCAGATCGAGCCCGTCACGGGCTAGACATGCTTGCGACAGCACTTGTCTCGGGGCTGAGCCTCGGGAGCATCTACGGTCTCATCGCGCTCGGCTTCACGCTGACCTTCGCCGTGTCCGGCACGGTGAACTTCGCGCAAGGGTCGTCCGTGATGCTGGGGGCGGTGGCCTGTTACGCGATCGCGATGGGGCTGCACTGGCCGATGCTGGTCGCAGTCCCGCTGGCACTCGTGGCTTGCGCGATCTGGGGCCTGATCGTCGAGCGTATCGCGGTCCGGCCGTTTGTGGCGCGCGGCAGCAATTCGTGGCTGATGGCGACCGTCGCGCTCGGCATTGTGCTCGACAACGTGGTGATGGTGCTGTTCGGCAAGGAACCGCGCGCGCTGCCGTCATCGCTCGCCGACGATCCATGGGTGCTCGGCAATGTCGGCATCTTTCCGCTTCAGGTGCTGGTGCCGATCGTAGGCTTGGGGCTTGCGTTTGCCGTTCATCTCGGTATGCACCGGACCGGACTCGGATTGAAGCTGCGCGCCGCCGTCGAAAATCCGGACGCGGCGCGGCTGATGAGCATCGATGTGACGCGTCTTATTGCGCTTACCTATGCGGCCGCGGCGCTGCTGGCGGGGATCGGCGGCATCCTGATCGCGCCGCTTTATAACGTTGCCTATGACATGGGGACGCTGTTCGGCATCAAGGCCTTTGCAGTCGCGATTCTCGGCGGCTTGACCAATCCCTGGGGCGTCGTGATAGCCGGTCTCGCCTATGGCCTGGTGGAGGCCTGCGCCACGACCTGGTTAGGTTCGAGCAGCACCCAAATCGTAACGTTCTCTGCCGTGATTGCCGCTCTGGTGCTGGCGCCGTCGGGCCTGTTCGGCGGCCGCACCAAGGTGCGGGTATGAGAACCATCGCCATCGTCATCGCCGCGGCGTTGGCGAGCATTGCGGTTGCCGCGGTCTGTCTCTTGGCGCCGGGCTATTATGCTTACCTGCTTGGGATGCTCGCGACCACGGCGCTCGCGGGCATTGGCCTGAACGTGCTGCTCGGTCTTGCCGGCGAAGTATCGCTCGGTCAGGGCGGGTTTGTGGCGCTCGGTGCTTACGGGGTCGGCATTCTTACCACCAAGGCGGGGTTGAATTTTTGGGAAGCACTGCCGCTTGCTGTTCTTGTGGTGGCAGCGATATCGGCGGCGCTTTCGATCCCCGCGCTTCGCGTCACCGGTCCTTATCTCGCCATGGTGACG
>NZ_JBAVCF010000560.1:0-1664 GCF_049586575.1 Bradyrhizobium sp. | reverse complement strand
CACCAGGCGTCTCGCTCGGCTGGTTCGTCGGGATGGACGGCAACAACTTCAATGAGCCGGCCGACACGATCACGACGAATACCGGCATCGGCGTGATGCTCGAGACGGTTGCGGCCGCGTGTGAAACGCCGGAGCTCATGCTGTTCAATCCGCCCGCACAGGGAACGAACGCGCAGCAGGTGATGAACTCCGTCGCGTCCGCCGTCGGCGTGAGCGCTCCGACCTTCACGCTCGGCAACGACACCCGCATCATCGGCGAGGTGCGGCGCGAGTGCTTCGTCTCCGCATCGGGGCTGCGTGACGCCATGTGGTCACTGCACCGCGCGCTACGCGAGGCGCGCGAGTTGATCTACATCGAGTCGGCCCAGTTCGCCCGCACCGCCCGGCCAACCGGCCAGCCGACCGCCGAGCAGGTGGACCTCGTGGGCGAGCTCGTCACCAGCCTGAGCAACCATCCCAACCTGCGGGTCATCATCTGCACGCCGCGCGAATCGGATTTCGCCGCGAACTATCCGGGCTGGGGACGCAAACATTATAAGGCGCGCACCGAAGCGGTGAGCAACCTGCTCGCCGCCGCGCCCGACCGCATCGCGGCGTTCCATCCGGTGGGTTTTCCCGGGCGCACGGCGTTCATCCGCACGACCAACATCATCGTCGATGACGTCTGGTGTCTTTCGGGCGCGACGCACTTCCGCCGGCGGGGCATGACGTTCGACGGCTCTGTCGCCATCGCGTCGTTCGACCGTCAGATGGACAACGGCGGCTATTCGCGCAACGTGCGCGCCTATCGCCGCGCGCTGATGGCGGCGAAGATGGCGATCGTCGCGCCTGGTGGCCAGTCGGCATCGGCGGACTGGATGCGGCTCGCGCACCCACAATCGGCCTTCGCGCTGGTGACCGATTGGCTCGCGCAGGGCGGCCTCGGATTGATCCAGCCGCTCTGGCCCGGCCCGTCGGACACGACCGTCCTGCCGGCTACCGACGACATGGCCGACCCGGACGGGTCGAACGGCACGACATTCCTCGGGCTGTTTGCGAGCCTCATCGCCGAGGCTGGCAGCTGATGCCTGTGCTTCGAATGACTTTTGTTCAGTGCACGTCACTTGGCCGGCAGCATCAACTGTATTAGCTCGAACTCGATCTGACGGACGGCACCTGGTTGAGCGATCGGGTATTGATGTCCGATGTTGTCAGGCGGCGATCATTTTCTCCTTCGTCATCGGCAATGCGTCCAGGAAGGTCTGCATTGGGGTTTTGCCGAAGCACCATCGTCCTTGATGTGGCAGCGCCTCATTATATTCCTTGATCCAGGAATCCAGATCGGCCTGCAGCTCGTCGATCGAACGATACACCTTTTTTCGAAACGCGACACGGTAGAATTCGTTCAGCATGGTTTTGTGGAAGCGCTCGCAGATGCCGTTGGTCTGCGGGCTCTTGGTCTTGGTGCGGGTGTGATCGGTATCCTCGACCGCGAGATAGAGCTCATATTCATGCCGTTCGGGGTCGCCGCAGTATTCACTGCCGCGGTCGGTCAGCATGCGCGTGAGCTTCACGTCATGGCTCTCGAACAGCGGGATCACGCGGTCATTGACGAGATCGGCGGCCGTGATCGGCGTCTTTCGATCGTAGAGTTTGGCGCAGACCACCTTGCTGTAGGTGTCGAT
>NZ_JBAVCF010000559.1:0-7838 GCF_049586575.1 Bradyrhizobium sp. | reverse complement strand
CGGTGGCGGCGAACACGCCGACGGCGAGAGCCGCCAATCCCGCGCTATAGCGACGCTTGAACGTCATTTCGTTTTACTCCTGATTGGAAAAGGTTGAGCGCGCGGGGTCAGAGCGCCGCAGCGTCGGCTTCGCCGGTACGGATACGGACCGCGCTTTCGAGATTGATGACGAAGATCTTGCCGTCGCCGATCTGGCCGGTCTTGGCCGCCGTCGTGATGGCCTCGATGGCCTTGTCGACCTGATCGGATGCGATCGCGACCTCGATCTTGATCTTGGGCAGGAAGCTGACCGCGTATTCGGCGCCGCGATAGATCTCGGTGTGACCCTTCTGGCGGCCATATCCTTTTACTTCGGTGACCGTCAGACCGTGAACGCCGATGCCGGTCAGGGCGTCACGGACTTCTTCGAGCTTGAATGGCTTGATGATCGCCATAACGATTTTCATGGGTCTTGATCCCCGCTTGGACCCGGGCGAGCGGCGACCGGGCAATCTGGACTGGGTTCACCACGCAGAGGGAGGTCACGACGCGGGCACAGCCAAAGTCGGTAGAATCAAATGCCGTGCCAGTTCCGCTGCTGATGGAAAGGTCTTTGAACGCGGAGATTTTGGCGCTGATGGCGCCCAGGCGGAGCCATGCCGGCGAATGCCGCCCAAACCTTAGGCAGACTAGCTCATGGATTGTGCATAGCGGGATCACCCGCCATCCCGTTGCTCAGCGCACGGGCAGAGGAATGGTATCCAGGTGGGTCCCGGTCTACTGAAGCGCCTCGCCATGCTGCGAGATATCGAGGCCTTCCAGTTCCTGCTGCATCGAAACCCGGATCGGAACGAACAGGCCGACCAGCCTGAGCAGGATGTAGGTCACGACCACCGACCAGCCCAGCGTGACGGCCACACCGTAAAGCTGGGTCAGCAAGAGATGCGGGTTGCCCTCCAGAAGCCCGGACGTCCCGCCGATCGAGGCGGTCGCAAACACGCCTGTTGAGAGGATACCGGTCATGCCCCCGATGCCGTGGACGCCGAACACGTCCAGTGAATCGTCGTAGCTGAGGCGGCGCTTGAGCCAGGTGCAGGCCCAGAAGCATACGCAGCCCGCGATCACGCCGATCAGGATGCCGTGCCAGGGCGCAACGAAACCCGATGCGGGCGTAATCGTGCCGAGCCCCGCGACGGCGCCGGAGATCATGCCGAGCACGGACGGCTTGCGCTGAACTGACCATTCGATCCCGCCCCATGTCAGCGCGCCGGCGCAGGCCGCCAGATGCGTTGCGGTGATCGCCATGACCGCGCGCGAGTCGGCGGCCAGTGCCGATCCGCCGTTGAAGCCGAACCAGCCCACCCACAACAGGCCGGTGCCTATCACCGCCAGCGACAGATCGAATGGCGACAGATTTTCCGTGCCATAACCGCGCCGCCGTCCGACCACCATCGCCGCAACCAGGCCACCGGCGCCGGCGCTCAGATGCACCACGAGGCCACCGGCAAAATCGAGAACGCCGGCGGCTCCGAGGAAACCTCCACCCCACACCCAGTGGGCCAGCGGCACGTAGACGAAAATGAACCAGCCAATGGAAAACAGCAGGTAAGCCGAGAACCGCATGCGGTCCGCGACGGAGCCTGCGACCAGCGCCACCGTGATGATCGCGAACGTCATCTGGTAGAGCATGAACAGGCCTTCCGGAATCGTCTTTGCCGCCGGATTGACGCTGTCCATGGTCATGCCCGCGAGAAACCAGCGATCGAGGCTGCCAAGCAGAGGGCCATCGCCGACGAAAACCAGCGAATATCCGAAGGCTACCCAGAGAATCGAGATCAAGGCTACGGCGGCGAGGCTCTGCGCCATCGTGCCCAGCACGTTCTTCTTCCGCACCATGCCGGCGTAAAACAGTGCAAGTCCCGGGATGGTCATCATCAGCACCAGCGCGGTCGCAACGATCATCCACGCGGTATCGGCGGGGCTAATGGCGGAGTTTGCAGCGAAAGCCGGCGTTGCGAACGAAAAGGCGGCCAGCAGAACCGGCGCAGCCAGCTTCGCTGCACGACAAGAGTGTCCCCCCATTGATATTTCCCCACCCAGATAAGTTGTTATTCGCTCGCCCTGGCGCCGTTGCCCGGGCGCGAATGTTGGAATTGAACCACTAGAGCGCGTCGCTGTCGGTCTCGCCCGTTCGTATGCGCAACGCATGATCGATCGGCGTCACGAAGATCTTGCCGTCGCCGATCTGTCCAGTGCGGGCGCTGGCTGTAATCACTTCGACGGCTTTGTCGGCGATATCAGATGCCACCGCGATCTCGATCCGGAGTTTGGGCAGGAAGTTCACGACGTATTCCGCGCCACGATAGATTTCGGTGTGGCCCTTCTGCCGGCCGTAGCCCTTGACCTCGGTGACGGTCATTCCGTGGACGCCGATAGCGGTCAACGCCTGCCGGACCTCGTCCAGTTTGAATGGTTTGATAATGGCGACAACAAGCTTCATGTTCAGGCCTTCTTTCCCGGATTTCGAAGGTCGGTCAAACCGTGACAGCCGCCCGGCGTCTCCTTCACCCGGTCCCACAATAAGTGGCTGGCTGACCGAAAAACAATTGCGAAATTGCCGCTTCGGCCGACAGTCCCCTGTAGCGGCACAGGGGTCATCTGCCAAGGCCGGACCGCCGGCAACGGGAATGCCGGGTCCCCCTGGAGGCTGACGTCTGAACTTTTGCTTTGACCTGGTCTTTTTGCCGGACATTGTAGGGTAAGGCGTGTGGGCACCAGTGGTCGGCACGCCCTTCTCAGGGGGGAAGGATGCCAGATCGATCATGGTACTGCGCCTATCAGGGCCAGCAGCACGGACCTTATCCAGACGTTCAGTTTCGCCGGTTCATCGCCGCCGGCAGGATTGGCGCCGACACGCTGGTCTGGACCGATGGCATGGGGAGCTGGCAAAAGGCCGGCGACATTCCGGGCCTACTATCCCCGGCCGGTAGGCCGCCAGCCGTGCCGGGCAGAATGCCCGGGGCGCAGCGGGCAGATGGCAGCGGATCGCTGTCGATCGACTTTGGGATTTTGGACTTCGTCAGACAGTTTCTGATGTTTTTCGTCGGCGCGATCCTCGTCATTCCGCTGCCTTGGGTTCTGATCCGCAATCTCAGATGGCTTGCTTCGGTGACCCATGTTCCGGGAAGACTCGGCCTTTCTTTCACCGGCCATGCGGCGACGATCCTGCCCTGGTACTTCGGCGCGGTCGTCCTTGTCATCCTGCTCAACTACTTCATCCCGCTCGGCAACAGGATTTCGGTTCTGGTTGAGATTGGATTGGCATGGCTTGGCATCCAGTGGTTTGTCGCCAATCTGGCGTCCAACGACGAGCCGCTGGGCTTACGCTTCTCGGGCTCGTTCTGGGGCTATCTGGGCTGGGGCATTCTGAGCGGCCTGTCCGTCCTCACCATCATCGGCTGGGCCTGGGTTCACACCGCGCAGATACGCTGGATTTGCCGGCACATCGAAGGCACGCATCGCGAGATCGTCTATAAGGCCACGGGCCTCGAATATCTGTGGCGCGGAATAGTTGTCTTCATCGGATGCGCGCTCATCATCCCGATTCCGTGGGTGATGCGCTGGTTCATGCAGTGGCAGGCCTCGCAGACCGTCCTCGTCGAACAAGGGGCTTGACGGACGTTATCTGCGCTCGCGTACCGAGCCTTCCTGGGCGACGGAAGCCACCAGCGTGCCGTCCGGCTTGAAGATCAGGCCGCGGGTCAGGCCCCGGCCGCCCTGCGCGCTCGGCGAATCCTGCGAATAAAGCAGCCACTCGTCGGCGCGAAACGGCCGGTGGAACCACATTGCGTGATCGAGGCTCGCCGGCATCATGCGCTTGTCGAACAGCGTGCGGCCATAGCGCGCCATGACCGCATCGAGCAGCGAGAAATCCGATGCGTAGGCGAGCGCGCACATGTGAAGCGCCGGATCGTCGGGCAGTTTTGCGGCAGTCTTGATCCAGACATGGATGCGGCCATCGTCGATCTTCTGGCCGAAATAACGGCCGAGTTCGACCGGCCGCAATTCGATCGGCCGGTCCGATTCATAATAGCGGCGGATGAAGTCCGGCATGTCGCGGAACATCGGCTGCTTCGCCATTTCCTCAGCGGTGAGTTTGTCCGGCGGCGGCACGTCCGGCATCTTGTCCTGGTGGTCGAACGCGCTGGGCTCCTCGACGTGAAACGACACCATGACCGAGAAGATCGCATGGCCGTGCTGGATCGCGGTCACGCGCCGGGTCGAATAGCTCTTGCCGTCGCGCAATCGCTCGACCTCATAGATGATCGGGATCTGAGGATCGCCCGGCAAAATGAAGTAGCAATGCAGGGAATGCGGCAGTCGGCCTTCAACCGTGCGGCACGCCGCGACCATGGCCTGCCCGATCACCTGTCCGCCGAAAACCCGCTGCCAGCTTGTTTTCGGGCTGTTGCCGCGAAACAAGTTCACTTCGATCGGTTCGAGGTCGAGGACGGAAATCAGGTCGATCAGGCTTTTGGACATCGGAATCGTTCTCTCTCGTCAATCCGCGTTGACCGGCGGTCTCAAACCCGAAATCTGCGGTTTTGTCATATTCCGGGTTCGCGGGCCCATCGTAGTCCCGGATTCGCGCTTGGCCCCTTGCTTATAGAGCCTGTTTCGCCCAGCTATAATAAGGTAGCAAGCCGAGTTTTATATAGTTCGAGTACGGTTCAGCATGTCGGTTCAGCGAGGCATTGTCATCGGCGGCGGCGCGTTTGCGGGACTGACGCTCGCATTGGCGCTGCGTCAGGGCCTGGGCCCCGATTTTGCCATCACAGTTGCCGATCCCGCGCTCAGCAGCAGGCCGAGCCGCGATCCGCGCGCGACCGCCATCGTCGCAGCCTGCCGCCGGCTTTTCGAGGTCGTTGGCGTCTGGAACGATGTCGCAGACGGCGTGCAGCCGATTCTGGAGATGGTTGTCACCGATTCGAAACTGCAGGACGCGACGCGACCGGTATTCCTGACATTTTCCGGAGATGTCGAGCCGGGCGAGCCTTTCGCGCATATGGTCGAGAACCGCCATTTGATCGATGCGCTGGTTCAGCGCGCGACCGCCGAGGGGATCGATCTTCGCGGATTGGCGGTTTCCGATTTTACCACCCACAGCGGCGGGATCGATGTGACGCTTTCGGACGGCAGCGTCATCGAAGCAAGTCTTCTGGTGGCAGCCGACGGGGCGCGATCGAAATTGCGCGATCGCGCCGGCATTGCCACGCATGGGTGGGATTACGATCAGTCCGGGATCGTGGTTACGGTCGGCCACGAACGCGACCACCAGGGCCGCGCCGAAGAGCATTTCCTTCCCGCTGGCCCCTTTGCGACGCTTCCGTTGTCCGGAAAGCGCTCGTCGCTGGTCTGGACCGAAAAGCGCCATGAGGCGGCGCGGATCGTGGCGCTCGGCGAAGAGGAGTTTCACGGCGAGCTGGAGCGGCGATTTGGTCTGCACCTCGGAGAGGTGAGGGCGCTCGACAAGCCGCGTGCTTTTCCTCTTGGCTACTTCGTGGCGCGATCCTTCATCGGCGATCGCCTGGCACTGGTGGGCGATGCCGCCCATGTGATTCACCCGATTGCCGGGCAGGGGCTCAATCTGGGTCTGAAAGATGTGGCCGCGCTGGCGGAAGTCGTCGTCGATGCGGCCCGGCTAGGCATCGATCCCGGTCAGGTCGACGTGCTCGAGCGCTATCAGCGCTGGCGACGGTTCGACACCATGGCAATGGGCCTGGCGACCAACTCGCTCAACTTCCTGTTCTCCAACGAATCGACGCTGCTGCGCACGGTGCGCGATATCGGGCTCGGTTTGGTCGACCGCGCCCCGCCGCTAAAGGGACTGTTCATTCGCCAGGCCGCCGGACTTGCCGGCGAAGTTCCGCGGCTCCTGAAGGGCGAGGCTCTTTAGGACTTTCAGCGTGTATCGTCGGCCTGAATGAAGGCGGCGACGGCATCAACCAGCGCCGCGTCGATCGCACGCTCCGGCTGATTGTAAGCGGCCATATTGTCGTTCTCGTCGGTAACGTCGACCAGCACATGGTTCATGTCCGGTTGCCAAAGCGTTTTCGCCAACGGCGAAGCCGCAGTGAGCGCGAGAAAATCCAGTCGCGCCACCTGCAAATCACGGCCGCCGCCGACGATCAGCGTTGGCCGGTCAATCGACTTCAAGGGATCGATTGGATCGACGGTGAAGGCCGAAGCCAGGCTCGGTTGCATCGAGGGGTCAATCGCAAGACCCCGCGGCGGCGGATCGACGATCTGCCCGGCCATGATGCTGTCGATAGCCCTCAAGATCGGATCGAGAATCTCGCGCGGAATCTGCTTTTTTTCGAGTTGCGCCTTCACCAGGTCTCCCTGACGCCGTGCCGCCGTCACCAGAAGAACCAGCCGATCTATCGGGACCTTCTGTGCAGTCAGGATCGCAACCAGGCCACCCTCGCTGTGTCCGACCACGACGACACGGCCAAATTTTCCGCTGCTCTTCAGGTAATTCACCAGCGATACGGCATCGTCGACATAGTCTTTGAATCGAAAATCCTCAGGCTTTCCGAACTCGGGCTTCCATCCGCCGGCGCCGCGCTTGTCGTAGCGAAGCGTCGCTATTTTCCGCGCCGCCAATTGTTCGGCGAGTTTCTTCAAGGTTGCGGGCTTGGCCTGCGGCCCGTTGCCGTCATGATCGGTCGATCCCGAACCTGCGATCAACAGCGCCACCGGCGGCCGTTCGACGTCGGGCGGCGTTGTCAGGAACGCATCGATATTGCCGACGCGAATCTGGCTCTCGCTGTCGGATGCATTGGCGATCCCGCCGCAAAGTCCGATGACCGCCAGCGCAAAGAGGAGCGCGCGTTTGCGCATGGCTATTCCATCTTTCTGGCCTCTTCGGGCAGCATGATCGGAATGCCGTCGCGAATGGGATAAGCAAGCTTGGCCGCGCGTGAGACCAGTTCCTGCCGCACGGCATCGTATTCGAGCGGACCCTTGGTCATCGGGCACACCAGGATTTCCAGCAGTTTGGGGTCGACGGTGCCTTCGGGGCGTTCGGGCAAGGCAGTCATGCTGCGGTCTCCGGGCAACTGCGAGTGCTGTAATCAGCGCACCCGCTAGTGGGGATGCGAATGTTAGAATCGGACCATAGTGTCCCGATTCGGAAGTTCGTAGCATTTTTCGGAGCCACGTTTCGAATTTCGGAATCGAAAGGACACTAGCAAACCTATTGATCTAGTGTGGCTTTGGTCCAGAAGTCCGCATGACGAACTCGTAGCGATAACGATGCGGACTTATAGGCCGCCACACCAGGACGACCCCTGTATCATATTCGGCCGAAACGTGGAGCCGTGCCAAAGCCTCTTGGAGGCGGCATTTCCGGAAGAGGATCGGGGTAAAGGAAATTCGAACAGATCCGATCAATTGCAAGCAGAACTAATAGGTGAATTCCAATATTTCTTCGGTAAGACCGCAAGGCACCAAGTGGTCTCCAATCCGGGCGGGCAAGGATCGACATGTTTGTAAATCGACGTCAGAGCGAACGCCGCGTATGCCGGAGTTTTGCCAAAATTCAATTTGGGACCGGCTCTTTGCCGCGCGACTGCACGATCACGGATATTTCAGCCGGTGGCCTGAAGGTCATCGCCGAGCATCTTGATGTTCCTCCCGAGTTCACCATCATCATGTCGCAGGGCCGGCCGCGCCAATGCCGGCTGGCATGGCGGATTGGCTACGAGTTCGGCGCCCAGTTCGTCGACTAGTACCGCCGATCCGAAGTCCCTGCGCCACAAGCGGCGAATTCGATCAGGGACTTCAGATCGACAAAG
>NZ_JBAVCF010000558.1:0-5417 GCF_049586575.1 Bradyrhizobium sp. | reverse complement strand
GGCCCATCCATGGCTTGGTCCTGAGCGAAGGCCGGGCTGCCGAGAGAAGCGGTGATAATTGCAATGGCACTGAGTGTTTTGAGGGTCATAGGGTTCTTCCGTTTTTACGTGGTTAACCCTCTCCTGGACAAGTTTCCATCCTGCACGACGCCTCAACCGGCACGCACGAAAGGCGTTCCGGGAGCGCAGACTCAAACGAGCGTGAAACGCAATCGCGAGGGGCGCCGTTTTCCGTGATCGTATCGTGTAATCTTGAGACCTCCTCTTGAGCCGTTCCGATCCAATCGGGATCGACGGCGCGGGTCATGGTTACTGCGGCGGCCCGGTATAAAACCGGGGCCACCGCAGCACCGTTCAATCGTTCCTGTTCTGTCGCGAGGCCAACGAGCCGGCCGGGAGATCAGCTACCCGCCGGATGCAAATCCGGGTCGTGATCGCCGATCCGCGAACGGTCGAAGTCCCTCTCGGTGCTCCAGCCATTGCCCATCTGCGGCGCGGCATATCCGGGCTGCCGTACCTCGTTATACGTCCCGCGGTAGTGCCGGAGAGCGTGGGCCGGCCTCTGCGGGGCAGATCCGTCGACATCCTGAGCCAGGACCGGGCTCGAGACTGCCGCGACAACGATCGCGACAACGCCAAGTGTTCTAATGTTCATTGGGGTTTTCCATTTTGTGGTGAACCCCTCCTCCGATCGCTTCTTACATGCGCCGCTCCTCGCTGGCGAAACACATTAGGAACCTAAGGATTCAAACGGACGTGAGTCGGAATCACCGGCCCCGCCGCTTTTCGTGATCGGCGGCAAAATTTCAGCGAGCCATGCGAGTGAGACGAGAATCTCCACCAATCCCCGCATGACGCGCGCAAGCCAGCGAGCGGGACATCGCAAGCCCAATTCTTCGGATCCGTTTGTCTGTCCGATCGACCATCAGCGACTCGACGATTTTCTGCAGCCATCGTGAGCGCAACACACGCCACGTTCGCACTGGCACTTTCGCAATCTGGACTTGCTTCTCCCCAAAACGATCTCGGATTGACGATGCGCCTATGCACTGCGATATCTGTCGTTGGCACAGAACGCCGCTTCGCAAGCATTGAGGGGCATAGCCAGTTTGTATATCGCCTTCGGCGGCTTGAATTGCGGATTGGTGCGCGACCGGGGCATCGACCGCACGTCGATAACGAGGCCGACACCGGACTCCTGCAAGAGATCGACAAATTCGACGATCGTCCTGGTCGAGTGACCTATGGTGAAAAAAGTGTGCGTGTGTCGTCGCTCCAAGCGGCGCGCGACCAACCCGCCTCGCTATGATCCTACGCGTCCGATGCCGGAAACAAAAGGCGCGCGAAAGATGCTGCGATTTCATGGAACCGACAGACACCGCGGCGGTTGGTGCTCATGCCGCACACGTAAATATGCGTTCGAATTGCTTCCTTTGCAGTTCTTTGGCGGCATGGGAGCGAACGACCGTGCCGAAGACCCTCAAGATCCATGATCGCGTGAGCTGGAATTCCGAGGCGGGACGCGTCAGCGGCACGATCACCCGCGTGCATACCCGCGAGTTCGAGGTCAACGGCTATACCCACCATGCGAGCCCAAATGATCCACAATACGAGATCAAGAGCAGCAAGACGGATCATATCGCCTTCCACAGGGGTACCGCGCTTACCAAACTTGGCGATTGACGTCCCTACCCTCAGGTACGCCCGATGATCGACAACGATTGGCCAATGCCGACGAACACACAATCTTCCTCCGTCGAGCCGCTTCGTGCCAAGCTTGGCGATGCCGACGATCGCATCCGCCTCAATCACTGGATGCCGCCACAACAGGGAATCGCGCCTCGGATTCGCATAGGTCAGCGCTGGATCAACACGCTGTGGGGACTGCCGATCGCAGCCGCGGCGTTGCTGTGCTTGATTGCCATCGCTCAAAGCCTGCGTGAGATTCCTGGCATAGAAGCCTTTATCCAGCAGCATCCCGGCATCGCGCAGGCCGCGCCGTCGGTCGATTCGGGGTTTCCGTGGTGGCTGCAGCTTCAGCATTTCCTGAACATGTTCTTCATGCTGTTCATCATGCGCGCCGGCCTGCAAATCCTGGCCGACCATCCCAGGCTCTACTGGGGCCGCGATTGCACGCCGGGACTGACTGGTTCCGCTTCCAGGTTCCGGTGCCAAAGGGGCGCGTCTGGACCGCCAAGGACGATTCCGTCACCTTACCGACATCGAATTCGTTCGCGACTTCGCCGATCTCGGCGCGGGCCATGGCGGCTATAATGAGGACCATGAGTTCTACGGCTATCGCATGCCGATCTGATCGCCGTGGGCCGTCGAGTCTGGTTAGTGACTACGTGAGGAGCTAAGCATGTCGCGAGAAAATTCCGATATCTCCAGCGAATGGAACCTGCGTCAACGCGCTCTGTCCAGGTGGGACAACGAAGGCGGCGCGGGCCCCGACGGGCCCGACTCGGATCCGGCGCGCCAAACCGAGCGAATTGCCATCCCGGATCTGACCAATGCCGAACTCGTGACGCTGCGCGTCCGTGTCATCGCTTTGGAGAATCTGATGATTTCCATACTTGCAACAGCATCGGATGACCAACTCCGATTGGCGCGTGAAATGGCAGGTTATATCTCACCACGGCCCGGCTTTACCCTGCATCCTCTGACGATTCATGCGGCCGCCCACATGGTCGATCTCGTCGAGCGCGCCAATCATTTTCGAGACTCTGAATGACGTCAACACGCGGGATGGGGCAAAAGCGTCAGCGCCGCAAAACTAGCAAATTTTGGCGGCGCCGACTTTTCGTTCCGAACAGGTTCAAGCGCGGTCAGTTGAACGGGTAGAAGCGAACCGAGAAGAACAGGATGTTGTTGTTCGGATTCAGCCCCTGGTTCGGGGTGCTGGTCGGTGTGATGGGACCAGAGGCACCCTGGAAGGCCGTCAGCCTCACATACTCATACTGAAGGCCATAGCGGACCCGTCCCAGATTGCCTTTGTAGGCGTCCTGCCAGAAGCCGATGGTGAACTCCTGCGACTTTTGAACGTCGAACGTACAGGTGCTGCCTGCAATCGGCGTGTTGAAGCCGCCAAGTGTGCCGCCGCCAAGGTTCTGGTTGACACATCCGGTGTTGAGGAAGTTGGAATTGCCCCAGCCGCCTTGCGTTGCTCCGGAGGTCCACGCGTTGGCGAAGGTCCTGTCCTCGCCATAGTAGGCGTAGATGTCGTTGCCCGCGAAGGGATGGGCGACAGCGCCAACCATGAATGACAGCTCGGTGATGGGGCTCAGCGAACCATCCGGACCGATGGTGGCATCAGGCAACTGGCTCGCCGTATAGCGGCCGATGCCTTGTCCATAGAGAACGCTGCCTTGCAGGTCGAGGATTTTTGGAATCGCCGGCAACAAGGCGTTGCCACCGACGCCCCAACCCATGGTCGTCTTCTGCGACCAGCTGTTCGGTACCGTCGTGTTGGCGACCTGATCGGAGAACCAGCGTTCCACGCCGAGCAGTTCGTAGTGACCGAAGCCCGGATCGAGGGCGAACTTTTCGATCACGTCCGGAGCCACGTCGCTCGAGCAGGTGGTCGTACCGTTGAGATGCGTCGAACCGGTGCAGGTGTTGTTGATGCTGGTGACGATCGGTGCGGGCGGCGACACGGCCGACGCGCTTGGCGAACCCGGGAACACCGCGGCCGGCTGTTCGACCGAGACGCCGAACCAGGCGGTCTTGTTGATGTCATAGACAAATCGCAGCTGCGGATTGCGCAGCCAGTCGAAGCCGACGACGTACTGTGCGTCAATCGTGAGCGGCACGTTCTCGGCGTTCGGCAACATGCCGACCCGGTCCTGGGTCAGCAAGCTCCAGGCCTGACCGGCCACAAAGTGAAAGTGCCAGAGGTCGTTGTCGTATTCGCCGAAGGCCTGGCGGATGCGCGGTGTGAAGCTGTTGCTCTCGCGGTTGTTGGCGTCAGTCGACGCGCCGAGAAAGTCCATTTCGTAGTAGCCCTTGACGTGCTGATTGGGGTCGATGTCACCCCACATCTTCATGGCAATGCGGCTCTGTTGCGAGCTCATGCGGAACTCGCGCTCGTTGGAAAGGGCCGAATTCTGCAGCGGTATGCCGGGGCTTCCGAAGGGCGGATCGCTCGCGCCATTCGCCACTTCGCTGTGCTGGCGGTACGCACCTTCCGCCACGATGAACGAGCCGGCCATCGAGAAGTGAATGCCGTCCACCCAGGATGGCAGCGCCTTGGCAAAGATGGTCTGGCCGTCAGCCGATACCGGCGGCGGGGCCGAGGGGGCGGGAATGAGAATCTCGGTGCCGTTGCGCGTCGTGATGGGTGCGGCCCCGGCCGGTACGCCGGCTACGTGCGGCGCCGGCGCCTGCTTCTTCGCCGCCAGTTCGCGCTGCATTTTCGCCAATTGCTTCTGCATCACGTCGATCTGATGCTGCAATTGCGCTTCGTCGGCATGGGCCGGGAGTACGGCGAGCGGGGATGCGCCAAGCAGCGCCCCAGCCAACAAACCGCCGAATCCTTGCCTGATTTTACGGCCGCCCCCTCCTTTCTTTTGCGAGGGGAGAACGGAAAGGCACGCCACGGAATTCTCCGTGCGTGCCAACGAATTGCATTTCATCGACAACCTCCTGCGCAACATGCGCTAAATAGTTTTCTTCCGACCTAGGGTACGGCGGAGAAGTTCTGGGTGAGGTCGATGAATGCTGGATGACATACAGAGCGTGTCGACGCATTTGCGACACAGTGTTGCCCGAAAGCCTCACAAAACGTGATCGGGCTTTAATTTCTCAATTTCGCTTTGGGCGACGCGGCGGCACGGGGCTCGATCGCTCCATCTTTTCTTTATATCTCGTTCGACTTTTTTCTACTGTACATCGCGATACTGATTGGAGCAGGCGCTGGTCGGCAAGTCGCACGACTCGCCAATTATCCCCTTGCCTGGAACGAAAGTATAACCAGGCGTCCGCATCGCGTTCGGCGGAACGTGAGTAAGAAAACCGTACTCCGGCGCATAAGGTAATCGTTCGCCTCGATAGATAGCGTGATGAGCGCGATGAAGCCGAGGCTGCTTTGCGGAATTGTAGCCGCTCTTTGCAGTCATCGGTGAAATGGACAACAGTGCAATGACGGCAGCGGTCGCGCCGACGCGAAGCGTTGTGTTGAATGACATATTGGAACTCCCTTTTTCTCTCCTTGGGATTGCTCCCATTCAGGTGATCCGAGTGTAACGCGCGCTACCAGTTTCTCGCTTTAAATTTTGTTTATGACCTGCGTCCGGTCGCTGTGTTGCCTTGATCTCTGCAATTGTTTTCGCGCGCATACGGGCACGATAGACCGATGAAGATCTTCGACGTTAGCTGGCCGTCCTGCAGAGCCATCTATGAGCCCGCCGAGTCAACGT
>NZ_JBAVCF010000557.1:0-3937 GCF_049586575.1 Bradyrhizobium sp. | reverse complement strand
CACAGCCTTCGGTTGCCGGCGGATAGACTCGCCGCCACAGGCTTGTTAGAATCCCGCAACATATCCCGCAGGCTTTCTTTCACAGGCTTTCTCTTCTCCAATGACTGTGCGTGCTTGTCTGGTTGCTGTACTTGCTGTGGCCTGTGCATTGGTGTGCCAAGCGGCGTCGGCGGCAACGTCCGTCCGGCGGCTGCCGGTTCCCCTGCCGCGTCAAGAGCCCATGATATTCTACGTCGTCAAGGGCGCGCCAGATTCCTGCGGGCGCGGTTGTGACAGCTGGATCGAGGCCGAAGGCAAGATCGATACCGGAACGGCCGCGCGGCTGAAGGTTTTCCTGGGCCGCCTGCGCGATCGCAACCTGCCGATCTACTTCGCTTCCCCCGGCGGCAACCTCGACCAGGCGGTCGTGATGGGCGGCATGCTTCATGCCAAGCCAACCATTGCAAGGGTGGGACGAACCCTGGTGCGGGAATGCGGCTTCGAGGCGCAAGACAGCGACGTCTGCGTCAAGTTCAAGCAATCGGGGCGCGAGCTCCATGGCGCTCTCTTCACGCGAGGGGCGATCTGCGCTTCGGCCTGTCCCTATGTGTTTGCCGGTGCTGCCGTTCACGAGGTCGCCCCGGACGCGGTGTTAGCCGTTCACTCGCCCAAGATATTTTTCACCATGCATGGCGGCCCGGTGGATCCATCCGTGGTCGCCGCCGCTGCCGAGCGCGGTCACGAGCGCGCCGACCGCATGGTCGCAACCTATCTTGCGAAGGTGGGAATTGACGCCGGGCTGCTTGGCCTTACGAAGACCGTCAAGTTCGAGGACATCCACATCCTGACGCGCGATGAGATCGCTCGCTTCGGCCTCGACCGGCGCGAACAGGTCGAGACGCCCTGGAAGTTCGAGGGCGACAAATCCAGCATGATGCACAAGGTCGCAGTCGTGCAGAGGCCGGGAGAAAAGTCGTTCCGGTTATTGCAATGGCGCGTGGCCTGTGTCGACGCCAAGCGCCTCGAGCTGGATTTTCAACGACCGGCGCTGGCGAACGCGAACTTCGCCTCGGTGTCGATCGCGGGTAACGATACCAAGCCGACTTACTTCGTCTATCCGCCGGCAACGGCGCCGGGGATCGAGCAATGGGGCCTTCGAATGCCACAGCCCGCGTTGCAATCGCTGCTGGATCGGCCGGAAATCGAGATTATCGAAACGTCGATCGATGCAGCCGGACAGCGGGTGCCGCAAACCATCAAGCTGTCCAATGACGGATGGGATGGCGCGCTGGAGAGCCTTCTTGCCGTTTGTCGGCAGCCAAGAGATTCCGCCGCTGCGCGGGCAAGCCGGTCAGGCAATGCGACAGCGAAATAGCATTGCTCAGCCGGTGAATTAAATCCGCGACGGCTCTTTCAATCGGCGTCGGCCCGGCCTAGATGCGCATGCATGCAAAAGCCGCCGTCCGACACCCCGGTCCATCGCCGTTTTGGGCCGACCGCGCTGATGGTTGGAAATCTCGTCACCGGCTGTTCGATCCTGGCGCCGGCGGGAATGCTGATCGAGTTGTCGTCCGATCTCGGCATCACCGTCCATAAGGCCGGCCTTCTGATCACGTTCGGCGCGGTGATGCTTTGTATTGGCTCGCCGCTGACGGCGTGGCTGACCAGCCGGATCGAACGCCGCACCCTGTTGACGGCGACCGTGGCGGTGCTCGTGCTTGGCAACGTCGCGTCGGCGTTTGCCCCCGGCTATACGACGCTTCTGGTTATTCGCCTGATCATGCTGGCGATCGGCGCGCTTTACACGCCGCAGGCCGCGGGCACCGCCGCGCTGATCGTACCGCCGGAAAAACGCGGCGGCACCATTGCCTATGTGTTTCTCGGCTGGTCGCTGGCCGCCGCCGTCGGGCTGCCGCTGATCACCTTCATGACGAGCCACTACGGCTGGCGCACCGCCTATGGCGGCATCAGTATCATCGGGGCGTTGAGCTTCCTGTTGCTGCTCTGGCGGCTGCCCGCCGGGCTCAGGGGAGCGCCGGTCGATCTGAAGACATGGGTCGATCTCGGCCGCAACCCGGTGATCGTCGTGCTACTCGCGATCACCACGCTTTTGATGTCGGGCCAGTTCGCCGTGTTCACCTATATGGGGCCGCTGTTGTCGAGGCTGACGCAGGTCGGCCCGGACGCTGTGGGGCTGGTCTTTGCTTTCTACGGCGTCTGCGGCTTTATCGGGATCGCCGTCGTTACCAACATCGTCGATTCCTGGGGACCCCTGAAAGCCTCGGTACTTTCCGTCGCTCTGGTGCTGGCCGGGGTGGCCGGATGGGCGTTGAGCGCGGGCTTCTATCCGCTGATGGCGTGCTCGGCTGCGATCTGGGGGCTGGGCTTTGCCTCCAGCAATTCGATGCAGCAGGTGCGCCTGGTGGCCGCGGCACCCGCGCTCGCCGCGGCTTCGGTATCGCTCAATACGTCGTTCCTCTACGTGGGACAGGCGATCGGTTCGGCGATTGGCGGATTATTGTACGCGCACGAACATTTGTACGGCATCGGCTATGCCGGAGCCGCCTTCGTGGCGCTGGGGCTGATGGCAATCATTTTGACGCGGCAGCTCGGGGTGGCGAAAAACCTTAACGGCTGATCGACGTATCGGTACCGCTGGATGCAAAGTGCGTTAGCGACGGAGTCAACGCCATCTTGGCGAGCACTTCACGCACCGGCTTGTCGGTCCAGGCGTGCGTGACGTAGTCGCGATGGGTCACACCATCGGGCGTCTTGACGAAGACGACGCTGCCCGGACGCAAGGGTCTGTCCATGTCGTCGGAGATGGCGATGCCCTTGTCGCGGATCATCTGCATCAGCTCCTGATCATGCCGCTGGGTGTTGCGGGTATAGGCGCTGACGAAAAAGCCGGAGCGGTTGTTGGCGATCCAGGAGGCAAACTTGTCGAGTTCGCCATAGACCGCATCGAGCAGCACGACGCCGCGGATGCGATTTCCAAGCCCGCCGACGTCGAGGCTGTAAGCGGTCGGGACGAAGCCGCCGCTATAGCCGACGATGACGACCGGCATGTTGGCGAAGGCTTTCGCCGCGCCGGGATCGCCGTAAAGTTTGGCAAGGTGACCAGCCGATTCATCGATGAAGCGCTTCAGCCCGCCGGGCTGCCAGAATTTTCCGGCGCTGGAATCGGCGGCGTCGACCGCGAGCTGTGGGGCGAGCAGCACGGCGTTGGCGCCTGAATCCGAAATCTGCTGCGGTACAAGCTGGCGGTCGCGCACGTCGCGTTCGAGCGTCGCGCCGTTGCCGTGGAAGAACACGACGATGACGCCGGGCTTTTTGATGTCGAATTGTTCGGGAACGTGCATCAGCACGCGGTTGTCGTTGAAGGTCTCGTCCTGCCAGTAAACCCGTCCCGAATAGCTGCGGTGACCACGGCGTTCGCCGTCCGAGGCGTTCAGGAAAGGCGCATCGGTGCGCGGGTTGTTGCCGAAATAGGGAAAGGCGGACGATTTCAATCCGACCAGAATAGTTTCATCTTCGTGCTGCGGGCGCTGATAGGGCACGGTCGGCGACAGCGAGGCGACGCGATAGGGTTGTGTCTGCACGACCCGCCGGGTCTGGGCATCGGCCACGTTCGCTGGTCGCTGCTGGAAGCTTTCGGCGGCCGTCGGGAAACGGTCCTTGAATTGCGGTTGCGGGAAACGGTCGTCGAAGGTATCGCCCGAAGTGCCTTGCGCGTTCGCAGCGAGCGAGCCTGGGCTGGGCGCCTTGCCGCATTGAACCAGCGTGAACGACAGCGGGATCAGCATGGAAAGCAGGGGCAGCCAGCGCAGGCGCGGCGTCCGATACGCGCGCAAAAGCCAATGACGCCGCGATCCCGGCCTTCCTGCCAGGGTCACGCGACCAAAAGCTTCAGATTTCGGATTGGCCCCGACCATCCACCCCTTTGCCCCAACCGCCG
>NZ_JBAVCF010000556.1:0-14140 GCF_049586575.1 Bradyrhizobium sp. | reverse complement strand
GGATTCTAACAAGCCTGTGGCGGCGAGTCTATCCGCCGGCAACCGAAGGCTGTGTCAGGGCCGAACCGGTTCCCCCTCCGCCCGATGCGATCTTGCAACGCCTGATTCGCCTGCTATACCGCTTCTCATTCCCGCTTACCTGCGCTCGTTCGCAGGAGTGAGCCTTGAGGAGACGACCATGTCAGACAAGAATGCGCCCGCGCCGGGATTCCAATACAGCATCACGAATTTGAAACCGGCGGAACCCGTGCATAAGGTCACCCTCACCTTCCCGGACGGCGCCCGCCGCGACTATCCCAAAAGCACCACGGGACTGGAGATTGCCAAGGGCATTTCGCCTTCGCTGGCCAAGCGCACCGTGGCGATGGCACTCGATGGCACGTTGGCCGACCTCAACGATCCGATCGAGAGCGATGCAAAGCTCGAGCTGGTCTCGCGCGACGATCCGCGCGCGCTCGAACTGATCCGCCACGACGCCGCCCACGTGCTCGCAGAAGCCGTGCAGTCGCTGTGGCCGGGAACTCAGGTCACGATCGGGCCTGTGATCGAAAACGGCTTCTATTACGACTTCTTCCGCAACGAGCCGTTCACCCCGGAAGATTTCGCCGCGATCGAGAGAAAGATGCGCGAGATCATCGCGCGCGACAAACCTTTCACGAAAGAAGTCTGGGATCGCGAAAAGACCAAGCAGGTCTTCCGCAACAAGGGGGAGAACTTCAAGGTCGAACTGGTCGACGCCATTCCCGGCAACGAGCCGATCAAGATCTATTTCCAGGGCGACTGGTTCGATCTGTGTCGCGGCCCGCACATGACCTCGACGGGCAAGATCGGAGGCGCCTTCAAACTGATGAAGGTTGCGGGTGCCTATTGGCGCGGCGATTCCAACAATCCGATGCTGACGCGGATCTACGGCACCGCCTTTGCCAAGCAGGAAGAGCTCGACGCTTACCTGAAGCAGATCGAGGAAGCCGAAAAGCGCGACCACCGCAAACTCGGCCGCGAGCTCGACCTGTTCCACTTCCAGGAGGAAGGCCCGGGCGTGGTGTTCTGGCACCCGAAGGGCTGGACCATCTTCCAGGCGCTGATCGCCTATATGCGCCGGCGGCTGACCGGAGACTATAGCGAGGTCAACGCGCCGCAGATTCTCGATAAGGTGCTGTGGGAGACTTCCGGTCACTGGGACTGGTATCGCGAAAACATGTTCGCCGCGCAGTCCGCCGGCGACGAGGCCGAGGACAAGCGCTGGTTTGCGCTGAAGCCGATGAACTGTCCCGGTCATGTTCAGATCTTCAAGCACGGCCTCAAGAGTTACCGCGACCTGCCTCTGCGGCTTGCAGAATTCGGTGTCGTGCACCGCTACGAGGCTTCCGGCGCCATGCATGGGCTGATGCGGGTGCGCGGCTTTACCCAGGACGACGCGCATGTGTTCTGCACCGAGGCGCAGCTTGCGGAGGAATGCCTCAAGATCAACGAGCTGATCCTTTCGACTTACGCCGACTTCGGCTTCGAGGGCGAACTCACGGTGAAGCTTTCGACGCGCCCCGAAAAGCGCGTCGGCACCGACGAGATGTGGGATCACGCCGAACGCGTGATGGCGACCGTGCTGAGCGAGATCGAAGCCAACAGCCACAATCAGCGCATCAAGACCGCGATCAATCCCGGCGAAGGCGCGTTCTACGGGCCTAAATTCGAATATGTGCTGCGCGATGCCATCGGCCGCGACTGGCAGTGCGGCACCACACAGGTCGACTTCAACCTGCCCGAACGCTTCGGCGCGTTCTACATCGATGCCGACGGCTCGAAGAAGGCGCCGGTCATGGTGCATCGCGCGATCTGCGGATCGATGGAGCGTTTCATCGGCATCCTGATCGAGCACTATGCCGGCAACTTCCCGCTCTGGCTCGCACCGATCCAGGCCGTTGTCACCACGATCACTTCGGAGGGCGACGAATACGCCAAGGTGGTCGCTGCCGCCGCGCGGCGCGCGGGCTTGCGGGTCGAGATCGATTTGCGCAACGAGAAGATCAACTACAAGGTCCGCGAGCATTCGCTGGCGAAAATTCCGGCGCTACTGGTGGTCGGCAAGAAGGAAGCCGAGACCCATTCGGTTTCGATTCGCCGGCTGGGCAGCGACGGACAAAAGGTGATGGCGACAGATGAGGCTATTGCCGCGCTTGTCGAAGAGGCAACACCGCCGGATGTGAAGCGAGCCCGATCGGTCGCGTGAAGAAAACGCGACAAAACAAAATCCAGAGCCCGGTTTTGATTCAATCAAAACCGGACAGGCTTTAGTGCAGCGGTTCCGAAATTCGAAGCGTGGCTCCGAAAAATGCTACGAACTTCGGAATCGGGACACTAGTGGAATGCCTGGGAAATCCAGCTTTTCTGGTCCTCGGCGGGCTCCAGACCGGCCGACTTCAGCACGTCGAGGGCTTGATGCGACCAGGGACTGTCGGGAAATTTTCGCTGCAGCACAGCCACTGCGACCACCAGGATCACCGTTCGGAGGACCAACTCATCGCTCCCTTCGATCATTTGTACGCTGGTATCGAGGACCCTTTTTCAAAGAATTGTATCGGGCTTGGCCGAGCAAGGAATTTTCTCCGTCATAATTGCTCTAAATTCGCTTCCATCGGCGCGGCGCCGCACCTATCTCCTAACGTGTGACGCCACCATTTGAGGAATTTGTTAGTGCCCGATGCCATTGAGCTTTTGAAGACCCGCCGCTCCGTCAAGCCACGCGAGATGACTGGCCCCGGCCCCTCGTCCACTGAGCTTGAAACCATTCTGACGATCGGCGCGCGGGTGCCCGACCATGGCAAGCTTGCGCCGTGGCGTTTCATTATCTTCGAAGGCGATGCCCGAATGCGTGCCGGCGAGGTCATCGCCGCTGTCTTTGCGCGCAAAAATCCAAATGCTTCCCCCGCCGAGATCGACGTCGAGAAAAAGCGCCTGACCGACGCGCCGCTCGTGATCGGCATCGTCAGCTTGACCAGGCCGCATCCCAAAGTGCCGCCGTGGGAGCAGGAATTGTCCGCAGGCGCGAGCGCGATGAACATCGTCACCGCTGCGACCGCGCTCGGCTACGGCGCCTGCTGGCTGACGGGATGGTTTTCCTTCGACCGCGACGTGCTCGATGGGCTCGGATTGAAGGCGGACGAAAAGCTCGCCGGCTTTGTCCATATCGGCTCGGTATCCAAACCAAGCGAGGACCGTCCGCGGCCGGCGTTGTCGGACCTCGTCACGCGATTTTAACTCCTCACGCCGCCTGCGATGCGCGTTCACCGAATCTCGACAGCAGTGCCGCGATCTCGCCGGCCGGCTTTGCGGCGCTGAACAGGAATCCCTGAACCTCGTTGCAGCCTTCGTTGCGCAGCCAGTCGAGCTGGTTGACGGTTTCGACGCCTTCCGCCGTTGTGGTGATGTTCAGGCTGCGGCCAAGACCCGAGATCGCCCTCACGATAGCAACGCAATCCGGCCGCTCGGCGATATCCTTGACGAAGGAACGGTCGATCTTGATCTTGTCGAACGGAAAGCTTCGCAAATAGCTGAGGCTGGAATAGCCGGTGCCGAAATCGTCCATCGAGATACTGACGCCGAGGCCGCGCAACTGATGCAGGATGGCGAGGTTGGCTTCGGTTTCGGCAAGAAAAACTGACTCGGTGATTTCAAGCTCGAGCCGCCGGGGCGACAGACCCGAATGCGCCAAGGCGGAGATCACGGCCTGAACCAGATTGCGGCTGCGGAACTGGACTGCCGACAGGTTGACGGCCACCTTGACGTCGCCGGGCCATTTGGTCGCTTCGTTGCAGGCCTCGCGCAATACCCACTCCCCGATCGCGACGATCAGGCCGATGTCTTCGGCAATCGGAATGAAATCCGCCGGCGAGATCATTCCCTTGTCGGGATGCTGCCAGCGCAACAGCGATTCAAATCCGCTGATGCGGTCGGCGCTAATGTCCACCAGCGGCTGATAGTGCAGTTCGAACTCGCCATTGGCGAAGGCGCGGCGCAGGTCAACTTCCATGTCACGGCGCTTTTGCGCCAGGCGGTCCATCTCACGCTCAAAGAAGCGGTGAACGCCACCGCCGTCGGACTTCGCCCGGTACAGCGCCATATCGGCGTTGCGCATCAGTTCTTCGGCTGTGACGCCATCGCTCGGCGACAGCGCGATGCCGATACTGGCGCCGATTACGACCTCAACTCCGTCGATATCGTAGCTCCTGCTCAACGCCTCGATCAGGCGGGTGGAGAAATCGCTGACCTCGTTCGGCGAGAGGTCGGAAGCCAGGATCAACGCAAACTCGTCGCCACCCAGCCTGGCGGCGAGATGGCTGCCGCGGACCTGCGACCGCAAGCGGTCGGCGACGAGCCGCAGCAGGCGGTCGCCCATCGGATGGCCAAAGGAGTCGTTGACGTTTTTGAACAGGTCGAGATCGACGCACAACACGGCGACGCGTTTCTTGCCGGCCTCGGCTTCCTCCAGCGCCTGGCGCAGCCGTTCCTGATAGAATTCGCGGTTGGGCAGGTCGGTCAGCCCGTCGTGATGGGCCATGTGGGCAATACGGGCCTCGGCCTTGCGCCGCTCGGTGATATCGACAATGGCGACGAGATAGCCGTCACGCCCGTCGAACATCACACGCCGCCCGAAAGTCAGCACATGGATTTCACTGCCGTCGGCCTTGATGTGCCGCCAGTTGCGCGGGGACTGATAGGCCTCCCCAAGATGCAGCAGCGCCTCCTTGTGGCTGTTCCGCTCGTCCGCGGGCCAGATCTCGTCGAGCTTCATGGTGAGAAATTTCTCGCGGCTGTAGCCGTAGTGCTGGATCGCCGCGTCGTTGACGCTGATAAAGCCGGTCGTTTCGGGATCGAACACCCACATCGGCATCGGATTGTTGTCAAACAACAACCGGAAGGAAGCTTCCCGCCGTTTCAGGGCCGTTACATCGGAGACAGTCAAAGCGAGAATGTCGCCGAACGCAGTGGCGCCCAATTTCAGGTTTCGATCGTCGCTGTCGATCTCGAACTGATCTCCCGCGCCGCTTCTCACGACACCAAGCAATCGCTCGATCACCTCTGAGCCGCACAGAAGATTTCGGTTTGAGCTGAGCCGCTGCCACAGCAGCTCGATCGCGGGGACTTTGAGCAACCGCGCGGCTCCCGCATTGAGATGCACGATCTGGAAATCGAACGGCTCACCTTGCGAATTCCTGATCGCCGCGAGCGACAAAACGCCCTCATCGGTGGCGGAAAAAATCGCATCGAGCAGATTGTATTGGGACTCGCGCTCATTGATGTAGACGCCGATCAGCGTGTGGCCCCAGCGCGACGAGGTCGGAAGCGCAAGAATGTTGTAGGTCTGCACCAGGCCTTCGCGCACGCAATGAGCGGATGCCAGATGGGGGCGGCTGTTATTGAGCGCGCATGCGGCCGCCTCGGCAAGGACGGTCGCGCAATCCGGCGACAGCTGGCCGATCGGAACATTCCAATGATCCTGACCCAGCCACTTCTGCGCGTAGCGGCCGGTGCGCAATACTTCGAGCCCGTTGATGCCGCCCTTGAGCAGAACAATGTGATCGGCGAGCCGGCCAAGACTGCCGAGCATCACGTCTTCGTAAGCCGGCAGCTTGTCGCCCGGCCGCACCGCCGCATGCCACTTGCGCTGCAAGATCGGGACATCGTCGAACATCTCCGCAATGGACTTTCCGGACGACTTCCTGGCAGCAAGCATGACGTTCCCCCAAGCCGCAAATTTTGCGTCATCCAATGCGGGGGCACTTAAGGCAGCGTAAAAATTTCGCGTGGCGGGTGTCAGGACAGCGATTATGACGGTTTTAAATCGCGTGATGGTTAGTGCGCGTTAGAAACTATGACAGCGCATGTCGGCTGCCATCAGCGCGCGACGACTTCGACCTCGCCATCGACGCCGTTGACGACGTTGAACGAGCGCTCGTACACCTTGCCTTCGTTCTTGGCGATCGCCCGATATTCGCCCTCGGACAATATGACCTTGGGAAATGCGCCGATCGATTCCTTGATGACGTCGCCGCCCGGCGTGATCACCGACCACGCGGTGTTGGCCAGCGCTTCGCCGCCGCGGTCACTGACAAGCTTGAGCGTGATGACGGCAGCGCGATGGGTGATGATGACGTCTGTAAGTTTGCTCGCCTGCACGCGAATGTCAGACCGCACCACCGAATTGGCATCGCCGTAGTTGGAAATGATGTAGTAGGTGCCCTCGGGCACGAGCACGACGTCGCCGGCAGCGACGTTGGGCACGAGCGAGGCGCGCTCGCCGACCTCGAACTGGCTGCCCTTGTAGATCGCAAACGAAATCTGGTTCTGTGGAATCTTCGAGGTGCCGACGCGGCCCTCGATGCGCAGGCCCCCGGCGGGAAGGATAAAGGATTCGCGATCGGTCTCCGCCTTCAGGGTGACCGGCCGCACGGCGCTGACAAGGCCGAGCGCCACGTCAATGACGTAGTTACCGGGCGGCAGCACGATGTTCGGAGTTGCGCTGCGGTCCTCGCGGACCATCTTCATATTTCCGGTCTCGTCCGGCCGATCGGAAAAGACGCGCCAGACCAGCCCGCCGGTGACGGCCGGAAGGTCTTTGCCAAAACGCGCCGTCAACGCCAGCACCCCCTGGTTGGGTATGACAGCACCCTGGGGTGCGACGACGGGCGGGACGGCGGCGACGGCCGGCGGCGCGGTCAACGGCGGCGGCAGACTGGGTCCGGATGCCGGACCGGAGGACGGCGCGAGGTTCATCGCAGGTCCGGCCGGAACGTCCGGAACAGAGGCCGGCGGCACCGGCGGCGGCCGGTCGCTGAACATTTGCGCCGAAACGGGGGCGACAAGGACCGAACCCAAAAGCAAGGCAAATAGAGGCATGAGGCACGAACGCCCGCTCCGCCGCAATCCGCCGGTACCCTGCCTTCCCCAAATCATGATGCATGCTTTTCACTGAAAACGCGGCAAATTCAAGCCTACGTTGGCCGACCCCGGTTTGAACCGGGACAAAGGGAACCCAGCGCCAGCCGCGCCCGTTACCCTTCGTGCTCGCCGCGGTCTCGTCACAATCTGGCGTTCAACCCCCAGCATAAACCATGCTTGTCAGCCATTCTGGTGAGAGCGGCCGTCTCGCGGTAGCTTTCTTGTATCCGGAAGGAGGTCGTTTTTCGGTGTTGGATAATTGGATCAGACGAGGCCAAAACGGCGGAGAAGTCCGGGACGGGACGGCTGGCCGGCGGCCGGTCATCGGGCTTGCGCTCGGCGGCGGGGCGGCGCGCGGCTTTGCCCATATCGGCATCGTCCGGACCCTGATCGATTACGGCATCGTCCCCAACGTCGTGGTCGGCACCTCGATGGGGGCCGTGGTCGGAGGGGCCTTTGCGGCGGGGCACCTCGACAGGCTGGAAGAATGGGCGCGCGGGCTGCAACCGCGTAGCGTTCTTTCCTATCTCGATCTCAAGCTCAACGGCTCCGGCCTGATCGGCGGCGACAAGCTGGCTGCGGAGCTCGAGGCTTCGCTTGGCCAGATCCTGATCGAGGATCTGCCGCTGAAATTCGCCTCCGTCGCGACCGAAGTCCGCACCGGCCACGAAACCTGGCTGACCCACGGCCGCATCGTGGATGCGATGCGCGCTTCGTATGCGTTGCCTGGCATTTTTGCGCCGGTGCTCGCTGGCGACCGCTGGCTGGTCGATGGCGCGCTGGTCAACCCGGTGCCGGTATCGGTGGCCCGCGCCCTTGGCGCGGAAATCGTCATCGCCGCCAACCTCTCAAGCGACATCTTTGCTCATTCGACCACGATCTATTCGCACGGTGCGTCCGCCGTCGCGCAGGAAGTGCCGGCTGAACCCAGTCCACCGAAGCGCGGAATCGGCAAGTTTTTCTCCGCCGAGCGTGCGGTCAAACGCGAATTTTTCGGCAGCGGCGGACGGCCGGGCATTTCCTCGGTCATGGTCGATGCCTTCAACATCATGCAGGATCGCATTACCCGCGCGCGGCTTGCCGGCGATCCGCCGGATCTGTTGATCACGCCCCGGATCGGCCAGGTCGGCTGGTTCGACTTTCACCGCGCCGACGAGCTGATCGCGCACGGCGCGCGCGCTGCCGAACGGGCGCTCGCCTCCATCCAGGAAGTGATCGACGTGCTGGCACCTACACCGGTCACGGCGAAGGCCGTGATCGATGACTAGGGCGCGGCTTTTGGGCAGAGCGGACATCAATCAGCCGACAATCCCTGCTGAATCGACTCGGACATCGCACCTTCTTGGCTATTTTTGTTTGATGAGCTGCTTGGCGGCTCGCGAAGCAGCATCGATGTAGCTTCGATCGCCGTGAATGAGCATCAGTGCCATCGAACCTTCGATCAGCAACATCACGTCGCGCGCTCGCTCCTGCGGTCGCCCGACTCGCGCCTTTGCGAGGCGCCCGGCAAGCCAAGCCTCCGTCGTCGTCTTGTGACGCCGGGCAATAGCACGGGCCGGATGGCCCGGGAGATCGGCAAGCTCGACCACAAGCCTCGTGAACCCCGAACCGGACCATCGGGGCGTCGCGCCCGCCCAGCCGGCCATTTGGTTGAAAAGGGACTCGATCATTCCAATCTGATCGTCAGGCGTCCGCTCGCCGATGCGCTGGAGCCGTGCCGCAGCCAATTCGCCGTAACGCAACAGCACTGCGGCTAAAAGGTCGTCCTTGCTGCGGAAGTACGAGTATAGCGTCCGCTTGGTCAGATTTGCCTCGGCGGCAATTCTGTCTACGTTTGTACGCGTGAACCCTGAACGCCAGAATAACTCATAGGCTGCATCCACGATGCGCTGCCGGGTTTGATCCGTCTTCCTGCGCATCGGTGCCCCATTTTATAAATATACTGGTCAGTGAGTTTACAGCATCCAGCCGTCCTGAAAAGTTGCGATGAAGAGGAGGCACATTCAATGGGGTTCACATCACTGACGTTCAAGAGCATCAGGGCGCGCCCGGTTGTGCTCAAGCTAAAGCGTCCGGTTGTGGCACGCATAGCCACCATCACCGACTGGCCCCTGATTCTCATCGACCTCTACACCGAGGAGGGCGTGGTCGGGCGAAGTTATCTCGAGCCCTACACTGCGAAAACCATGCGGTATCTGATTCCTGCACTTCACGATTTCGGCGAAATGCTCAAGGGCCGGAAGGTGACCCCCATCGAATTGTATGATGTCGCGCGCAAGTCTCTTCACTTTGTCGGCTATCAGGGCTTGTCCATGATTGCCGTCTCTGGGCTCGACATGGCGGCCTGGGATGTTCTGGCCAAGGCGGCTGGCTTGCCGCTTTGCGTGCTGCTGGGCGGCTCGGTAGGGCCCGTGAAATCGTACAATAGCAATGGACTATGGCTTCAAGAGCCTGAAGTGGTAGCCGCCGAGGCGATCGAGCTGCGCGACGAAGGAGGCTTCAGCGGCCTCAAGTTGCGGCTCGGTCGCGATCGAGTTCGCGAAGATATGGCAACCCTGGAAGCTGTGCGCAGGGCGGTCGGCGAAGACATGCAGGTCATGGTCGATTTCAATCAGTGCCTGGATCTGGGAGATGCCTTACAGCGGTGCCATGCGATCGACGATTTCGGCCTGGCCTGGATCGAAGAGCCAATCGTCTACGACAACCTCGACGGTTACACCCAGCTTGCTGCCGAGCTAAAGACGCCGCTTCAGATCGGTGAGAATTTCTACGGGCCTCGCGACCTTCATAAGGCGCTCCAGAGCAAGGCGTGCGACTTGGTGATGCCCGACTTCATGCGCATCGGCGGTGTCACCGGCTGGCTCCGAGCTGCGGCAATCGCAGGAACGGCAGGCGTGCCAATATCCACGCATCTCTATCCGGAAGTGGCCGCTCACGTGATGCGAGTTACCGAGACCGCGCATTGGCTTGAGTGGCAGGACTGGGCCGATCCGATTCTACAGAAGCCTTATGAAATCAAAGATAGCCTGCTCCATATTCCAGACGTGCCTGGCATCGGATTGGAATGGAATGAGGACGCGGTAGCGGCAAACCAGGCTGATTTCTAAGCTCCGGAATCCACTCAGGCCGTCTTGATGTACTCGCGCAGCACTTCCTGCTCGTGTTCATATTCCTTCACGCGCCATTTGACGACGTCGCCGATCGAAATCAGGCCAACCACCCGGTCGCCGTCGAGCACCGGCAAATGGCGGAATTTTCCGAGCGTCATCATTTCCATGATCGCGCCGACGGTGTCGGACTGCTTGCAGCTGACGACCTTGCGCGTCATCACCGCGCTGACGGATTCATCGAGCACCGACGCGCCTCGCTCGCCCAGCACGCGCACGATGTCCCGCTCCGACAGGATGCCCTCGATCCGGCCCGCGCTCATCACCAGCACGGCGCCGATCTTGCGTTCGGCCAGCGTTTTGACGGCGGCGGAAAGCTTCGCCTCCGGTTCAACACTCGTGATTTGGTGACCCTTGGTATCGAGAATTGCACGTACCGTCATTGTCGCCTCCTTGAAGCCGATCGCGCTCTTGAACGAGCACGTTCTTGTTTCACTTTAGAGTCTGCAAACAACAGTGTGGCGCCGATTTGGTTGCGCGCGCCGCGGTCAATGCCTAGAGCACATCACGGTCTTATGCCGTGCCGCTTGGTCCGAATGATGGATGAAATCGCCTGACCCCGCAAGCGAGCGGCCAGAAAATCAGGCCTGATCCTGCGGCGACGCATCTGCAGCATGGGTTGCGGCCGGAGGAACCGGATCGAACAGCGAAAACAGCAAAAGTCCGGCGAGAAAGCCGCCGATATGTGCCTGCCAGGCGACTTTGAGGCCTTCCATGCCTATCGCAATCGATCCAATGCCGAAAATGATGTTGACGCCGAACCAGATGGCGAGAAAGGCGAGCACACGGCGGTCACGCAGGGCTTGCCACAGGGACAGCGCCGGCACTTTGGCGGCGGCGTCGGCATCGCCACGGCTGAAGGAGAGGAAGCTGCCTTGCACGAACGCAAAGCGGATGGCCGCCGCCATGGCGCCCGACACGGAGGCCGACGCACCGATCATCGCCGCCGGATCATGTTCATCCGTGATCAGATGGGCCAGCGCGCCCGCCGCCGCCGTGACCGCCATGAAGACAAAGAAGCGGACCGCGCCGAAACGCCGTGCCAGTGCGCTGCCAAATGGCAACAGCCACAGCACGTTGAAGCCGATGTGGGTCAGGTTGGCGTGTAACAAGGAATAAGTGACGAAGGTCCAGAACTTGGCGCCCTCCCCGCCCGCAATGGCGGCCGTGAGCAGCGTCGAATCGTAGCGCTTGGGAATGAAGCCGAAGACCTCGACGGTCCAGTTCTCCAGATCGGGCGGCAACAGGACCCGCAAGTGAATGATCGCCAACAGCAGGATATAGCCGGTCAACGCACCCGGTAGCGTCAGGAACGGCTCGCGCGGGGGCCGTGGCGGCAATTCCGGCAGGATTTCCGGCACAGAGTCTTCAGGTATCGATTCCAAGGGGCTGCGATCTCTGCAAGCAAACGATGCGCCCCATTAGAGGGTTTTGCGGCGAAGTGGAAGCCGGTTGGCATACGGCGCGGCAACCCGCTATCCTTATATTCAATGGTAAGAAGGCCTACGAAATTGGGCCGCACGGGAGAGAAACACCATGAATTTCCATCGCAGAACCGTCCTTGGCGGTCTTGCGTCGCTAGCGGTTCCGCTTCCTGCTCTCGTCAAGCCGGCTGGCGCCGCCGACAAGGTCAAGATCGGCTTTCTGCTGAAAACCATGCAAGAGGAGCGCTACCAGCGCGACAAGGCCGCCTTCCTTGCCAAAGCCAAGGCGCTGGGCGCCGAAGTCGTCTTCGACTCCGCCAACAATGACGAACAGGCGCAGCTTGCGGCATTCGAAAACATGCTGTCGCGGGGCGCGAGAGCGATCGTACTGCAGCCGGTGAATACCGGCACCGCCGGCGGTATGGTCACGTCGGCTCACAAGAGCGGCGTCAAGGTGATCGGTTACGATGCGATGCTGCTCAATGGCCCGCTCGACGCCATGGTGATGCAGGATAGCTGGGCTGTCGGCAAGCTACAGGCCGAAGCCATGGTGGCATGGCTCAAGGCGAAATACGGCTCGGTCAAAGGCAATGTCGTGCTTATCCGCGGACAGCCGGGTGACTCCAATGCCAATACGATGAGCAGCGGCGTCCTCGAAGTGCTGAAGGCTAACCCGGGGCTCAAGTTGGTCGCCGATCAGTCGCATGAGGGATGGTCGCCCGACAAGGCGATGGCCACCATCGAGAACCTTCTGGTGAAATCCGGAAACAAGATCGACGCCATCATCTGCAACAACTCCGGCATGGCCCGCGGCGTTATCGCCGCTCTCGATGCCCAGGGGCTCGCCAGCGCGGAGAAGGTTTTCGTCGCCGGCTCCGACGCCGATCTCGTCAACATCCAGTACGTCGCCCAGGGCAAGCAGGCTGTCGACATCTGGAAGAAGATCAATCCGCTGGCCGAAAGTGCTGCTGAAATCGCGGTGACGCTGGCAACTCATCCTGATAAGGACGCGAAGTCTCTCGTCAAGGCCGACCGCGTCATCAATAACGGCGCGGTCGATGTGCCGACCCTCGTGACGCCGGTCGTGTTGGTCGACAAGAACAATCTCAACCAGACGATCATCGCCGAAGGATTTTACACCCATAAGCAGGTCTACGGAAAATAGCTAGGATCCGATTCTAACATTCGCATGCCTTTTCAGCGCACATTTTTGCGAATGCCAGAATCATAGGACCGCCAGCAAATACATGTTTCTGGTGGAGTTTAGGATTTAACGTTCGCTTTCCGCGTTTGCTGCTAGCTGGGTAGCGAATGTCAAATCCACTCCACTAGCCGCGAGAAGAGACCGGAATTGCCCGAGCCGATGCGCATGTCCGAAATCGTTTTGAAGATGGAGCACATCGTCAAGGAATTCCCGGGCGTCAGGGCGCTCGACGACGTCAACTTCGAGGCGCGCGCCGGTGAAGTACTGGCGCTGATGGGCGAGAACGGCGCCGGCAAATCGACGCTGATGAAAGTGCTCGGCGGCGTCTGGCCCTATCCCTCCTATCAGGGCGAGATTTTCATCAGGGGAGAGCGGCAGAGGTTTCAGAGCCCACGCCAGGCCATGGATGCGGGAATTGCGATCATCCATCAGGAGCTCAACCTGATTGCCGAACTCTCCGTTGCCGAGAATATTTTTCTCGATCGCCACCCGACCAATGCGATCGGCGCCATCGATTGGCGCCAGCTGAACCGCGACGCCGAAGCCCTCCTCAACGAGTTGGGGATCGTCGACGTCAAGCCCACCGACCAGGTGAAACACATTGCCGTCGGCAAGCAACAGATGGTCGAAATCGCCAAGGCGCTGTCGAAGCGGGCGAACATCCTCATTCTCGACGAGCCGACATCCGCATTGACTGACAAGGAGGTCGCCGAGCTGTTCCGCGTGATCCGCAAGCTGCGGGAGAGCGGCGTCTGCATGTGCTACATTTCGCACAAAATGGAAGAGATCGCGGCGATCGCCGATCGCGTCGCGGTGTTGCGCGACGGCCGGACGATCGGCGAGACCACCGCAGTCTCCGACATCACGCTCGATCAGGTCATCGCCCGGATGGTCGGCCGCGAGTTGAAGGAGATGTATCCGGAAAGTACGCACCAGCGCGGCGAGAAGATTCTGGAAGTCAGGAATTTTAGCGTGGACCATCCCGCGCTGCCCGGCGAATACAAGGTCAAGGACGCTTCGTTCTCGGCCTATCGCGGCGAAATCCTCGGGCTCTGCGGCCTGATGGGCGCGGGTCGCACCACGCTCGTCTCCGCCATTTTCGGCGCCTATCCGCAGGCGACACATGGCGACGTTCTGGTCGACGGCAAGAAGGCGGACATTCGCTCACCTGCCGACGCCATCGAATACGGGATCGCGCTCCTGACCGAGGACCGCAAGGCACTCGGCCTGTTCCTGAACCAGCCGATCACCTTCAACACCACGATTTCGTCGTTGCAGGCGATCAGCTCGGCGCCGATCGGGATCATCGATACCGACCGCGAACAGTCGGTGACCGAGAGTTACATCGCGCAGCTCAACATCAAGGCGTCGGGCGCCGACACCATTGTTGGAACGCTCTCGGGCGGCAA
>NZ_JBAVCF010000555.1:0-17651 GCF_049586575.1 Bradyrhizobium sp. | reverse complement strand
CCGCAATTCCAGACCGGTCCGATCGGGGTCCGCGTCCAGCACGGACCAAAGGTGCCGCCATTGTACTGGCCGCGGTAGAAGCCGGGCCGGCCGACATAGTGCCATTCGCCGTCATAGCCGTAGTAATCAGGGGTCGGGTCGATATACCAGGGGCGCCGGTTCTGGCGCGCCAAGCGTCGCATCGCATTTTTCTGGGCAAAGAGCGGCTGGCTGTTGCTCAGCGGCTGATGATAGCCCGGCAGGAAGCCGTAGCCGTGCCAAACCGGCTTGGGCCGCTTGTGAACGGCTGCCGCTTGCGCCGCTACCGACAGCAGCGACAGAACGACAGCAATTGATAGACACACGATGCGCGACATCGGCGCACCATAGACATCCGGCGGCGGGAAGACCACTCAAATCCGCGCACATAGTTCTTCGTCGAAGCAGCCCTATTTTGAATTGCGGGAAACGGGGTGCGGGCATAGCGTTCGCCCGAAACCGTCCTTCTTCGACAGGAGACGATCCATGAAAACCTACCAGCTTTATATCAACGGCAGCTATGTCGATCCCGCCAACGGCCAGTGGTTCGATTCCATCGATCCGTATCGCGGCGAGCCCTGGGCGAAGATTCCGCGCGGATCGGCCGCCGATGCCGACAGGGCCGTGAAGGCCGCCAAAGAGGCGATGTGGCGCGGTCCCTGGTCGAAGATGACGGCGTCAGCCCGCGGCAAACTGATGCGCAAGCTTGGCGACCTCGTCGCTGCGAACGCCGAGCGGCTCGCCGAGATCGAGGTGCGCGACAACGGCAAGCTGATGGCCGAGATGCTCGGCCAGCTCCGCTACCATCCGGAGTGGTGGTGGTACTTCGGCGGTCTCGTCGACAAGCTCCAGGGCACTCTTGTGCCGATCGACAAGCCGGAGACGTTCGCCTACACGACGCATGAACCCGTCGGCGTGGTCGCGGCACTCACGGCCTGGAATTCGCCGCTGCTGTTCGTCGCCTGGAAATGCGCCGCCGCGCTTGCCGCCGGTTGCGCCGTCATCGTCAAGCCGTCGGAATTTACGTCGGCGAGCACGCTGGAGTTCGCCGCGCTGACCAAAGAGGCCGGCATTCCCGACGGCATCTTCAACGTGGTGACGGGCTTCGGGCCCGAAATCGGCACCGAGTTGATCTCCCATCCCGGCGTCGCCAAGATCACCTTTACCGGATCGGACACGACAGGCGCGAAGGTCTATGAGACCGCCGCGCGCAGCCTCAAGCGGGTATCGCTCGAGCTCGGAGGCAAGTCCCCCAACATCGTGTTCGAGGACGCAGATCTCGCCGCGGCCGCAGCCGGCGCCGTCTCCGGAATCTTCGCCGCCACGGGGCAGACCTGCATCGCCGGATCGCGCCTTCTCGTGCAGAAATCGATCAGGGCCGAGTTTGAGGCGCGTCTCTTGGAACTGGCGCGTTCGGCCAGGATCGGCGATCCGATGAAACCGGATACCAATATCGGACCGATCACGACGCCGGCGCAGTACAAGAAGGTGCTCGATTATATCGAGATTGCCAAGGGTGAGGGGGCGCGCTGCCTGCTCGGCGGCAAGCCGGCCTCGGGCGCGGGCATCGTGGGTGGCCAGTTCGTCGAGCCGACCATTTTCACCGATGTCGACAACACGATGCGGATCGCGCGCGAGGAAGTGTTCGGGCCGGTGCTCTCGATCATCGGCTTCGATACCGAGGAAGACGCCATCCGGATCGCCAACGACACGATCTACGGTCTCGCCGCGGGCATCTGGACGCGCGATCTCGGCCGCGCGGTGCGCGTGCCGAAACTGCTGCGCGCCGGAACGGTCTGGGTGAATACCTACCGCGCCATCAGTTACATGATGCCATTTGGCGGCATGAAACATTCAGGGCTCGGGCGCGAGAGCGGAATCGACGCCGTCCGCGAGTATCTCGAGACAAAGAGCGTTTGGATCTCGACCGCGAAGGACGTTCCCGCCAATCCCTTCGTCATGCGGTGACGTCTTGTCATGCGATGACGTTCTGGCGGCGGACCTTTCACAAGGGCGCCAAGTCCGCTTTGCTTCATCGTCACTCGACGCCGGCGCGCGCGCTTTTCTCGGCCACCGAACGTTTCATGAGCAGCACGACTGGTACGAGCGTGACCGAGGCCAACAGCCGAAAGACTTCGAAATAGGCCAGCCCGGCTGGAAGTCGACCGCCTACGGTTTCGATGCCTGCGCAAGCTGCCACAAGGTCGCGTAATTCATGATAGGGCGCTCGAAAGTGGCGCCGGCTTCGGTAAACTTGCGGCCAAGTTCGAGCATCGGCGCAAACGTGTCCAATTGCTTGGCTGCTGCGAGGTCAGTCCAAAGGCTTACATTGGTCAATGATGACGTTGCTTCATCGGCGCCGGCGTAGAAGGTGAGAAGACCGTTCATTGCTTCTATTCCCGGCCGCAATATCGGATCGGCGTCGACCATCATCGTTCGTAGACGTGCAAACTTGTCGGGCGAGCAGCGAAAGATGGATACGCGGACGACAGGTAAAACCATAGATTGCTCCTGGTGACTTGAGGGTTTCGGCCGGTAGAATTCGATGGCGACGATCTGCGGCTCACGCCGTTGAGCGCATCGGCTTCCGGCGGGTTTTTGGAATTTCGTCGGGTAGGTCGGTAATGCGCCTCTTGCTGGACCAGGGCCGCGTACCGCTCAACGCGCAACAGTCGCTGCAAGCATCGGCGAAACGGTTTTCTTGTCGGATAGACCGATGACATCCTCGGGATTGACCGTTGCCCATTTTATCGAAGCCGATTTTGCCCGGTAGAACTTGACCATGACAGCCTGTACCTCGCGCTCGTTGCCGCGTTTGTCGCGGATCGTGAGCAATCCAGTCAACTGAACGCTCTTCAGCTTTGGGAATTTGTCCAGTGCCGCGGGAACAATCGTCCGCGCTATCGCGCCGAACTCTCTCTTCAAGTCGCCGTGCTTCGCAACGAAGGGATCGAGCCTGAGCTCAACCACGAGGCATTCGTCGGGAAGTGTAACGATCGTCCATGGATGCAAGCCCGGCTCGGTAATGACGCCTTTAGCGAACATCGCGGCGGTTTCCGCCGCAATGGCAGGGCTTGAGAGTAACAGTGCCAGGATCAGAACAATTGCAATGTTCATTTCAACACCAGGCGTTGTCCATGCAGTCCATTCGATCGGCACGAGCGGGTCCGGGCTTTCGCCGACGAGAGACCCTCGACTTTCAAGACCTCCGCCGCAGGGTAGCAGAGCCGGCGTTCTCTGAGCAATTGACATTCGCATTGCGTATTCCAGGCTACAGGGGGGCGAATGTCAAATCCACTCCACTAGTGTCTGCGGCTGATGCCGATCTCGCGTATCAGTTCAACCGGATAAACCGGTTTCGAAAAGAAAGCTACGTGGTCTGGCAACGCACTCGTCAGCGGCTTTCCGGACACGATGATAATGCAAAGCGCCGGATCGGATCGCCGCGCCAGATGAGCAAGCTCGAGGCCCGTCATGTGGCCGACGAGGCTGACGTCGGTAATCAGCACCGCGGGATGCCGGCTCTTGAGAGCAAGTTCGGCCGTTTCGGCATCCTCGCACTGGATGACGTCGTAGTCGGTTTCTTCCAGCATGAACGCAATCATCTCGCGCTGGATCGGGTCATCCTCGACCACCAAAGCAGTCGGCCGATAAGGTTTTGATTGTCCCATCGTCCGTACCTCCGTTTGCCAAAGAGAGTTAAGTCCCGAAGGGCAAAGATTGTTCACGGGCATTGTGATGCGCCACGCAACAGCGAGCTTGCTGTCGGCGTGAACTGTAGCTGAACGTTCGTTCATAATTCTCATGTTGGCCGCAACGTCCGCGTTTGTTAGCCTTTGTGTGTGCCTGAATCAGCAGGCACTTGGGAGGGCGAGAGAATTCAATGAGGACATTTTCGTACGTTCTGGCCGCGTTGGCCGCTATCGCGTTTGCAATGCCGCAAGTCGCGAGCGCAAAAGACAAACCGATGATGCATCACCATACGCATCATCACATGCACCACCACCATCACATGCATCACCACGGCAAGATGTGATCAGAAAATGGCCCCTTCATCGGGGCCATTTTTTTATCCTTCTTTGTCCCTTATTGTCCCTGGGATTGCCGCGCGCAGCGCAGCTTCACGGCGTTCTCGTTGCCGGCATCCTTCGGATTCGCCCGCCTCTTGACGTTTCATCGTTGGTCACGCTGCCACCGGACGCGCTCCAGGTATCGACCGGACCCCAGAGATCAGTCTGGTTCGGCAGGTGAAAGGTGTCGTTGTCCGGGGTTGCTTTTCCGAATGGAGGATCCCTCGGCGAGGGATCATAGGTTTGCGCGATGGCGCCCGTGACAAATGCCGAGCTCAAAGCAACAGCCAAAAGAAACTTCTTCACGATCGCCTCCCTGACTTTCCATCGCCAGCGCCTGGCCGGAAGCTGTCGTCGCATCTCCATTTGAGGAATGTTCCGGAGGCTTCAAGTGGGCATAACTCTTTCGGGCATCGATTATCACGAACTTGGGATAGGCGGCGCTTGGAACGAACGGTGAAGCGGTAGAGCCGAGCGGCTGCGAGCAGCCTGTATCTCCACCAGCTCACCGCATCGCAGGAACACGCGAGCTTTCTTATCCCTCCCCGCTGCTCGCTGATGCTCGCGGGGGAGGGAAAAGGAAGAGGCCTCAAAATGGCGAAGCGGTAAACCCGAGCGGTTGCGTCACGTCGTAGGAAGCCTTGGTGATTGGCACCGCATAGCTGACGTTGAGCGGGCCGAACGGCGAGGCCCACGTCATGCCGACGCCGACGGAAGATCGCAGCACGTTGGCGCTAGCGAGTTGCAGCGATTGGGTCGAGCCGGGAAAAGTCGTCGCCCCGCTGTAGTGGAAGACGCTGCCGGAGTCGACAAAGGCGACCGCCTTGAGGCCATATTCCGACGGCAGGCCCGGAATGTTGCTCTGGAGTTCGGCGGTCGTCGCCCAGTACATGCTGCCGCCGACATTATCCATCGTGGTGCCGGGCGTGAGATCGCGCGGGCCGAAGCCGTTGGGCGCGAAGCCGCGCACCATCGACGGGCCGCCGAAGAAGTTGTCGATCAGCGGCACCTGGCTGCCGCCCCAGCCGGTGATGTAGCCGCCTTGCGCGCGGGCGAGCGCCACCACGTCGTCGTTGAGCGCGTGGTAATAATGGAAATCCTCCGTGGTGCGCAGGAAGCGGACGTCGCCGCCGAGGCCGGCGAGGTCCTGGCGCAGTTGCGAGGAGAAGCCCTCGGTCGGCGCCTTCGGATTATCGACGGTCGAATAGGTCGCGGTGTCGCCGACCGCCGACACCCATTGCGGCCCGGCCGCGGCCGCCTGCTGGACCACGATCGAAGGCGGGGCGGCGAGCGAAGCCGGATCGAGGGTAACGTCCTGCCGCGAGATCGAATAGCGGAACTGCATGTTGAGCTGTTCGGAGATCGGCGTGCCGACCAGCATGGTCGCGCCGTAATTCACCGTGCCGTAGGATTGATATGGACTGGTGTCGGCCTCCTTGGCCATGAGGTCGATGCCGGCCGACGCCCGGTTGCCGAAAAAGCCGGGATCGGTCGCCGAGACATCGAAGCCGCGGGCGTACTGGCCGTAGGTGAAGGTGGAGTTGAGCGCGACGCCCGTGCCGGCGAAACTCCTGTCGCCAAGCTTGATTTCGGCGAGCCAGCCGTCGGTGGTCGAATAGCCGCCGGCGATGTTGAAATCGCCGGTGTCCTTTTCCTGCAGCTCGACGTCGAGAATGACGCGGTCCGATGCCGAGCCGGGCTTGGTCGTGATCTTGACGGTCTTGAAGTAGTCCAGGTTCTTCAGCCGCCGCTCGGCGCGGTCGATCAGCCCCTTGTTGAAGGCATCGCCTTCCGCGACGTCGAACTCGCGGCGGATCACGTAACCGCGCGTGCGGGTGTTGCCGTGGATGTCGATGCGCTCGACATAGGCGCGCGGACCCTGTTCGATCGCAAAGGAGATATTGATGCGGCGGCCGGCGGCATCGCGTAACGTGTGGGCCTGCACCCGGGCAAAGGGATAGCCGAGCTTGGCGAGTTCGGCCGAAAGCTTGTCGGTGCTCTTGTCGAGCCTCGCACCGTCGAACAACGCACCGGATTGCAGCGTCAGCAGACGGCGAAGTTTGTCCGGATCGACACCGTCGACACGGCAGTCGACGGCAATATCGCCGAAACGATAGATCGGGCCCTCGTCGATCGCATAAGTCAGCGTGAATCCCCTTGCGCCGGGATCGTATTCGGCGTTGACCCGGGGCACGTTGACGTCGGCATAGCCCTTGCTTCGATAGTAATTGCGCAACAGCTCGCGATCGGCGTTGACGATGTCGGGATCGTAGACGTCGCCGCCGGTCAGGAAGCTCAGCACATTGCTGGCGGAGGTCTTGATGACGGCGGCGAGTTGCCGCTTGCCGAACGCGGTATTGCCGGTGAAGTTGATTTGCCTGACCGGCGTCTTGGCGCCTTCGGTCACTTCAAAGACGAGATCGACGCGGTCGCTGCCGCGGTCGATGATGACGGGCTTCACGCTGACATCGTCGCGGCCGACATGCTTGTAGGCCTCGATGATGTGGTTGACGTCGGCCTGTACGGCTGAACGTTGCAGGCTGCCGCGCGGCTTGGATTCGATCCCCGTCGTCAGGTCGCTGTCCTTGACGCGCTTGTTGCCCTCGAAGGTGACCTTGTCGAGCACCGGCGCCTCATGCAGATGCACGACCAGTTTCCCGCCGTCGCGATCGACCGAAACCGTGTCGAACAGATGCGTGGCGATCAGCGCCTTCAGCGCCGCATCGCGCGCGGCTTCATCGAAGCGGCCGTCTGGCGAGGGGTGGAAATAAGAGCGGATGGTCGCGGCATCGACGCGCTTGTTACCTTCGACGGTGATCTGCGCACGGGCTCTTTCCTCGAAATCGCTGGTCTTGTTGTCACCGGCGGCCCGAGAAGACGCTGCACCCAGTGCCAAGCCCGCCATAAGGCCAAACACAAGGCCCAACGCCGTCCACGGTCTCGTTACGCTTGTCACGCCTGAACTCGAATCCCACGCGCCCTTTGCCAGGCTTCCATGGAAGTTTGCGGGGTGGGCGAAACAATGTCGGCGGCGGGGAGAGATGATGCCTTAAACGTTAACGGCTGCCACAATTTCGACGCGAGCTGTGACATGCCATCCAGAAAATGTCCTTATGCCGGCCCAAATGTTTTCTAGGTCGTTGCCTAAGAGCATCACTGGCGGCATCGAAAGATGCAGCCCGCGGGCGCTTCGAGGAGCATCACATGCGTTGCGTAGCCTTCGTCCTTGCTTTCCTGCTGACCATCCAGCCGACATTTGCCGTGTCCACGCCGGACGTCGATCCGCGGGCTTCGCTCGGCGTCGTGCAGCAGTGGATCTACAACTATCGCGCCAGGCCGGACTATGGGCACATCCCCGCGGCGGTGCGCGTGCTGTTTCACGCCCAGACCTTCAAGGAGCCGGAGAATGCCGGCATCTATCTGGGCTTCATTGCGGGCGCGATCGCATCCAACCCGGCGAAGGCCGAGGCGCTCGTCAACAGTTTCTTTCCGGTGCCGGCGGAAGACGAATGGGTGATCGTGCGCGCGATCGCGTTTTCAGGCGTGCCCGACTGGCGCAATCTGTTGCGAAAGGTGGCGCCGAAAATGCCGGGACGGCAGGTGATGATCGATGCCTACCTTGCCGGCAGTCTGCCGACGCTGACCGACATTCCGCTGGAGGAAAACCAGCCGGGCATGATGGACAAGGTCAAGGGCGTGTTCACCAAGAACCCGTTCGCCAAGGACGACAAGAAGATGAAGATGCAGCAGACCTTCGCCGGCAACCAGGATCTGCTCGATACGCTGTGGGGCTATTATTTCGCAACCGGCTCGTACCGGCCGATCCTGCGCATCATGGCGATGCTGCCCTGGAGCAAGAGCCGCGACACCGTCGACAAGCTCACCGTGGGCAGCATGGCGCGTTACACGCTCGCGAGCTACGCGGTGCGCGATACCAATTTGCGCGAATATCTCCGCAGCGAACTCAAGGTGCAGAGCGACGCGGTGAAGGTGCCGCTGACCGAAGTGGTGGAAGCGGCCGATACCGTGCAGCTTGGCGCGGTGCGCAAGGACGCGCTGGCAGCCGTCGATGAACTGAAGGCGAAAGGCTCCGACTCACGCCGCAATCTGGACTTCTGGGGCCAGGTCGGCGTCGGCGCGGTCGCGCTCGGCTGCGTCTCGGCGGCAGCGCTGGGCGCCATCGCGGTCGGAATCCCCTGCGTGATCGGTGGCTCCGCCGGCCAGGGGCTGTTGTCGTTCTGGGAGAAGCAGCAGCAGTAACGGCCGCACTTCAGCCTTCGTCATTTCCGGGAAGGACAACTGACGTCATTCCGGGGCGCGCTGTAGCGCGAATTATGGTGCGCTATTGCGCACCTGAGAATCCATTTCTTCGAGCATTCGAGCGGCGCCATGGATTCCGGGTCTGCGCCTTACGGCGCATCCCGGAATGACGAAGGAGCGGAGCTTGCGCGCGCCTAGGCCGGTGACGCCAGCGGCTTTCCCTTCTCGACAATGTAGGTCGAGATGATGTGGCTCTTCTTGTCGCCGTTCTTGCCGCCGGCATGCGGCGTGTTCGGCGGGATCACCACGCCATCGCCGGGCTTGAACGCTCTCGTCGGCTGGCCCTCGATCGGCAGGTCGAAGCCGCCGTCCAGCATGTAGGCGCTTTCGATGCCGGGATGGGTGTGGCGGCCGATCATCACGCCGGGTTCGATTTCAATATCGACAACCAATGTGGTGTAGCCCGGCGTCGGACCGTCGGTCTGCGACAGGATCTTCCGCTTTACGCCCGGGGTGCCGTTGGTCGCGGGCGGCGGTGTCTGGGCGGAGGCGTCGGTGGCGATGAAGCCGGTGAGGGAACAGAGCGCGCAGGACGCAACGCTGGCAAAGTCTCGGCGTGAGAGCATGGTGACCTCCCTTTTGACCGGCTTTTTCGCGAGGCCGGTTCGACCGGAAAAATTGCCCGAGGGAAGGAGCCTTGGCAAGGCGCTTCGGCGATTTTAATCACCGCAACCGGGCCTTGTAGTCTTGGCTTCATCCGCCCCACATAGGGTAGCCTTTCCGGGAAGAATTGAGGCTGCAAAGCGCGAGGAGCGTCCCATGGGATTCATTTCAATTCTGATTTTTCTCGTCATCATTTATGCTTTCGTCTCGATCCGGGTGCTCAAGCAATATGAACGCGGCGTGGTGTTCCTTCTCGGCAGGTTCGGAGGCGTGCGCGGCCCCGGCCTGACGCTGATCTTTGTGCCGTTCCAGACCATGACGCGGGTGTCGCTGCGCACCGTCACGATGCAGATCCCCTCGCAGAAGATCATCACCAAGGACAACGTCTCGATCGATATTGCTGCCGTCGCCTACTATCACGTCACCGATCCGGAGAAGGCGGTGATTGCGATCGAGAATGTCTATAACGCGATCAACCAGATCAGCCAGACCACGGTGCGCAACGTGGTCGGGCGCTTCAGCCTCGATCAACTGCTGTCGGACACCGCGAGCATCAACGAGCAGATCAAGAACGTCATCGACCTCCATACCGAGCCGTGGGGCGCGCAGGTGACCGCGGTCGAGATCAAGGACATCACGCTGCCGGACAACATGCAGCGCGCGATGGCCAAGGAAGCCGAGGCCGAGCGCGAGCGCCGCGCCAAGATCGTCGCCGCCGAGGGCGAATACCAGGCGGCGGTGAAGCTGGGCGAGGCGGCCGACATCATTACGCAACACCCCGTCGCGCTTCAGCTCCGCACCTTGCAGACCATGGCGGAAATCGCCACCGAGAAGAACTCGACCATCATTTTCCCGGCGCAGTTCATGACCACGGTGCAGGAAGCGCTGACGATGCTGGGGAAGGATTCGGCGACGAAGTAGGGCAGGCTGAGCCGGGTCAAGAAAGAACGGATTCGATATTCCAAAGGGTAGGCTGCGGGGATCGCCGGCCGTTCCCGGCGATGACGTCACGACACTTCGCGCTCCCTATCTTCTCGTGGCGATTTCTTGGCATTCGCGGTGACGACAAAACGCAGACCACGCTCGAACGGCTCAGCGCCTTGACTGAAAAAATCCGCGACCTCGAAGACGAAGCCGAATTGCGCAAGATCGAGGATGAGATCGACGCCATGCTTCGCGCGCGCCTGACCAGATCCGTTGACGATGAGGGCGGGACGGAAGCGCTGGCGATGATCGCGGTGGCGCAGCGGCTCGACAACCTCGTTCATCATCGCCGTGTGGTGCTGTCGGCGCGAACGAGTGGCGTGGGATAGCAACGGTAGGAGGAATTTATCCCGCTCCGGCGATGACATTTGCCAGCCGCACACAGGGCCGATGTGCTATCATGGGTTGCGACCGATGCGAATTTTGTCGGACCACGACGCTCAACCAGGCGGGTGTTCAGATGATCACAATTCCGGAATTGGTAGCGCAGGCTCTGGGATCGTTCCTGACTTCGGACACCAGGAGCCGGTTTGGTACTTCACATGCCCGCTTGGCCGAAGTTGTCCCCTTCGCAGCCCGGCTGACTCTTGATTGCATCGGCAACAGCGACGCCCTGTATCACAACATCGAGCACTCGATGCTCGTTACCCTTGCCGGACACGACATCCTGATGGGGCGGCAGTTGTTGCGGGCGACGACCGCGGACGACTATGCCAATTTCATATTGGCGTGCCTTGCCCATGACATCGGATACGTTCGCGGGATTTTGCAGGGCGATGAAAACGAGTCCTATGTCGCGGATCTCAGTGGCCGCACAATACGTCTGCCGCGAGGGTCGTCCGATGCCGCGCTCGCGCCCTATCACGTGGACCGGTCAAAGCTGTTTGTCTCCGAGCGCCTCGACGGAACCGAAGAGGTGGACGCCCGCCGAATTGCCCGGGCCATCGAATATACGCGCTTTCCATATGCACCGTCTTCGAACGAGGACGACCTGAACGAAGAGGAGGGCTTGTTGCTGCGAGCTGCCGATCTCATCGGTCAACTCGGTGATCCCAATTACCTGAAAAAGGCAAATGCACTGTTCTACGAATTTGACGAAATCGGCATGAACAAAAAGCTTGGCTACGAAACGCCTGCTGACGTCGTCTACAAGTATCCGCAGTTCTACTGGAACAATGTCGCGCCACAGATTCAAGTGGCGATACGCTACCTCAATGTCACGTCGAGCGGACGCCAATGGATCGCGAATCTCTACGCTAATGTTTTCCGCGCAGAGCGTGAGCTGAACCTGTCGGGTCCGCAACCGTGATCACGTGATGGTAGGGGTTTTTCCTGATCCCTCTCCCCGCAGGGGCCGCAGGGGGGAGGAATCAAGACAGCGGCTTCGATGCTTCCGTCACAGGCTTACCCACAAACCACACCAGCAATAGCCCTGCCACCGCGACCACCGATAGCAGCATCCATGCCTCGTTGACCGACATCGCAAACGCCGCGCGCTCCACCATCGGCCGCACGTAAGCCTCGATTGCCGCCTGCGTCACGTCGGGCGGCGGATGCTGGAAGAGCTGGACGTCAAGGCCGATCGCCTTCGCGGCCGACACATCGCCGGCAAGCAGGCGGTCGCGCAGCGCCTCGCCGTGACCGACGGTGCGGCCATAGAGAACGGTGTCGATCGCGGCGATGCCGATGGCGCCGCCGAGATTGCGCATCAGGTTGAATAGTCCGCTCGCATCCGGCACCTGCGGTGGTGTCAAAGCGCCGAGCGCCAGCCGCGTCGGCGGCAGCAGACAGAACATGATGGCGATGCCGCGCAGAACTTGCGGCCAGAACATCTCGTCAAAATCCGCGACGCGGCTCTGGAAGGCGCTGAGCCCCAGGCCAATTGCAAACAGCGCAAAGCCGCAGGCTGAGAGTTTGCGCGGGTCGAGCCGGCTTTCGAAAAATCCCGCGACCGGCGCGGCGGCGAGTTGCGCCACGCCCGTCACCAGCATGATGGTGCCGATCTCGAAGGCGTCGTGGCGGCGGACATAGGCGAGAAATACCGGCATCAGATACACCGAGCCGAATAGTCCGACGCCGAGGCAGAAGCTCAAGGCGCAGCCGACCGCGAACGCTCTCGCGCGCAGCGTGGTCAGTTCGACGACGGGGTGGGCGGCCTTGACCGACCGCGTCACGAAGATCGCGCCGCTGGCAAGGCTCGCCGCAAACAGCATCAGCGGGCGAAGAGCCAGCCAGCCGTCCTGCGGGGCCTGTTTGAGGCCGATCTCGAGTGTCGCAAGCGCCATCGCCATCAGCAATAACGAGAGGCGATCGAGATTCTTGAATTCCGCGAAGTTGACCTTGTCCTGCCGCAACAGGAAAGGCGTGGCGGCTGCCGCCAATAATCCGGGCGCGACGTTGATCAAAAACAGCCAATGCCAGGACCAGGTGTCGGTGATCCAGCCGCCGACCACGGGGCCGACGGTCGGCGCCAGCACCGCGACAATCCCGGCAAGCGTCGTCGCCGCCGGATGCAGGCGCAGCGGAAACAGCAGGAAGACGGCGGAGAATACCGCCGGGATCAGCGCGCCACCGGCAAAGCCTTGCACCACGCGGCAGGAAATCAGCGATGCGAAATTGTCCGAGAAGGCGCAGCCGATGGAGGCGGCGGTGAACAGGCCGATCGCGGCAACGAACAGCCAGCGCAGGGTCAGGACGCGCGTCAGCCAGCCGGTCAGCGGGATCGCGATGATCTCGGCGATCAGATAGGCGGTCTGGATCCAGCTCATCGCATCGCGCGAGATACCGAGCGCCTGCTGAATCGCGGGCAGGGAAGTAGCAACCACCTGGATGTCGAGGATCGCCATGAACATGCCGAGGCACATCAGGATGAAGCCGAGCCAGGTTCGGACGCCCGCGTTGTCCGGCAAGATAACGGCCTCGCCGATGCGGATGTTTGCCACTTCGCTCATGCCGGCGTTTCCGGCGCGGCGGTCGTGCGCGCGGTATCAAGCGCGCGGTCTTCGGCGCGGATGCGAACGAAAAGGATGCCCGCGTTGAGCAGCGTGAAGATCGCCGCAATCCAGGGCAGGCCGAGCGTCAGCGGCAGCAGCGCGATCTCGCCGGCCACAACCGCATAATTGGGATGGCGCAAATAGCGGTAGGGGCCACCCGCCACCAGCGGCGCGTTCGGCAGCACAATGATGCGCGTCGTCCAGCGCTCACCCAGCGTCGCCATCACCCAGATGCGCAAACCCTGAAGCGCGAGATAAAGGGCGAGAGCAGTCAAGTTGACCGGCTGGTCGTGTCCGAACACCCAGAGCGAAATCAGCCAGGTGGCGTGAACGGCGACCATCAGGGGATAATGCCCGGGCGCCACTTCGATGGCGCCGCGCGCCATCAGCGTGCGCGTGTGGCTGCGGGAAAGGATCAGTTCGGCGCCGCGCTGGGCCGTCACGAGCGCGAGCATGATTTCAGCCAGAGTCACGCCGCGTGACGTAGTGAAACGCAACTGGCGGTGAAGCCGGGGCCGAGCGCGGTCAGCAGCGAGCGCGGCGGCAGTCCCTTCGCCCGTGCGCGTTCGAGGATGAACAGCACAGTCGGCGCCGACATGTTGCCGTGATCGGCGATCACCTGCCGCTCATGCTCCAGCGTGCCCTGATCGAGCGACAGCGCGGTTTCGATCGCGTCGACGACCTTGGCGCCGCCGGGATGGCAAATGAACTTGTCGATGTCGGCGAGCTTCAATTTCATCCGGCCGAGCACCTGCGTCAGCGCGGGCTTGAGTTCGGTCGTGACGAATTCCGGTATGGTGCGGCGAAGGATCACGCCAAAGCCCAAGGGATCCACATTCCAGCCCATCACCTCAAGGGTGTCCGGCCAAAGATGTTCGCCGGCAGCCTCGATCAGCGTCTCGCCGCCATCGCCCGCGCGCAGCACGAGCGCGGCGGCGCCGTCGGCGAACAGGCTGGTGGCGATGATATTGGCCTTGGTGAGTTCGTCGAGCCGAAGCGCGAGCGAGCAGAGTTCGACCGTCACCAGCAGGATGTTGGTGCCGGGCCGCGCCTGGGCGAGGCGCGAGGCGATCGAAAGGCCCGAGGTGCCGCCGGCGCAGCCGAGCCCGAACACCGGCACGCGCGAGATGTCGGAACGAAAACCCATGCGGCGGGCGACGCGCGCATCGAGGCTCGGGGTCGCAATCCCGGTCGAGCAGACCGTGACGACGGTATCGACTTCGGCGGCCCTGAGATTGGCGATGGCCAGCGCCTTGGTCGCGGCATCGACGAACAACGCTTCGGCGCCTTCGAGGAAAGCCGCGGTGCGCTCGGGCCAGCCGCGCTGCGTCAGGTACCAGTCGAACGGCTTGACGCCGTGACGCTTGATGATTCCGGTGTTGGTGAAAATGCTGGCGAAGCGTTCATAGTCGGGAAAACGGCTGCCGAACACGCCCCACGCGGCGTTCATCACGTCCTTTTGCAGGAAGATGTGGGGAGGGACCGAGGTCGCCAGGGAGAGCAGGGCAGCCGATTGCATGAACAGATCTTCCGTGTCGTTTTTCCATTATGATGGGAACAGCGGCGAGAAGGCTTTATTTCGCACGCTTCCGGCAAAACTGTCACTTAAAGGTGATTTTTTGCCTTCCCTCGCTTTCGATTGCCGGCGCGGACAGCAGCAACAACGCGTGGACGTCGGCGGTGGCAGATAGAGTCTCTTTGAGGGCGAACGGTGTCGGTGCATTGCCGGTTGAGGGATCGGAAGGCCGCGTCAAATTCCGGGAAGCCATCAGAAATCCTTCTAAACTGTTCTGATCGATCCATTGCGCCAGGCGTTTCGCAATATGCAGAGAGCGCAAGTTGTCGCGGACATTGTTGAATTAAGCCAGAGGTTGATCTCCATTACCTCCGCTTATCTCCGACGAAGCTTTTTATATGACTGGTATATTCCGACTCAGCCTTGCCCGGGCGGTTGTTCCTTGGCATACTTTCCACTGGAGCGCGGGTCTGCTTGGCTCCTGCCGCCTCACATTCCCGAAAAAAGGCGCGAGATGAAAAACCGCCCATCTGTTTCGGAAGTCAGCGCCAAGCTCGGGTACCCCTCGAGCGAAACCGCGCAGGGTTTGCGGCTGTGGAAGGCCTTTATCAAGCTCTCGCCGTCGCAGCGCGCGGAGGTGCTTGCCTGGATCGAGCAACTCGCCACCGATCCCGCACCCGTGCCGGGCGGCATGAACGGCCGCTTCACGACCCGCTGACGAAAATCTTTTAACTGGCAAGCTTTTAAGCTTGAAACAATCGCTGCGCGAGCGGCAGCCTCCACGGGAGACGGGCTTCACGACGGCTTTCGAAGCGATGCTGTAGCGCGCCTCGATGTGCCGAGGCTTTTCAAGAGGCTGCGCCGGGATTTGCGTCAAGAAAAAGAGACAGCTTTGAAGGCGGCCTCTTTCTTGCGCTTGAGAACTTGTCGGCTTCGAGAACTTGTCGTTCGAACCAGAACCAGTCGGCGTGCGCCCGGCGCCAGTGCGCGCTGCGCTGTTCGTTGCGGCCGATCGGGATGCCGAAACGAACGCAGGCTTTCCGGTCGCCCTTTCATGGGTTCTCCTGTTCGAATATGACGCCCCGCGTGATGAGGCTTGGATTGCGAAATCTGAATGCAATCTGAACCTTGCGAGAGGCACGCTGGCACCCCCCGGGGACGTCTCTGTGACCGCCGCCCCGTCGCGCCCAGGATGAAAGGCTTTGCTCGCGCATTCGCCTCCGCTGCCGAACTATGCTAGTTCGGGGGAAGGGCCAATCGAACGGAAGGGATGTCGCCAATGTCCGAACCGAAACTGGAAGTGCCGGCCGAGTTGCGCGATTTGGCCGAAAAGACCATCGACCAGGCCGAACGGGCGTTTGGCATGTTTTTTGACGCCGCCAATAAATCCGTAGCCACGATTTCGAGCCCGGGAACGGAAATATCGAAACAGGCGCTGGCCTTCACCGAGCAGAACATGAAGGCGGCGTTTGAACATGCGCGCAAGCTCGTGCACGCCACCGACCTTCAGCAGGCCATGCAGATCCAGTCGGAGTTCTTGCGCAGCCAGTTCACCAATGCCGGTGAGCATATGCGGCAAATGACCGGCGATGTGATGTCGGCCGCGAAAGACTCGATCAAACCGAAATTCTGAGGCGCGTTTTGCGCAGGAATTTCCGCGACTTGAAATCAGGCTTCGAAGTTTTCAAATCGTGAAACCTTCAAGCAAGGTTCCGCGCAAATGCGTCCGTACTGGCGGTTGTCCAGTTTCCGCGTCGAACGAGAAACGAATAGCGGGGCGGGAACTCGCCCGCAAATTGAATCGCGTAATGGTTTTCCGGACAGCTTGGCCGCAGATGCGAATTCCGTCCAAAGGAACTCAGGTTCCAGGCACGGATAGCTATGGATAGGGCGCGGGCCCGAGCTTGGCGATCAGCGGACTGTCGGTCGGAACCGGCGACAGATCGCTGGTGGAGGTACTGCCAAGGAACTTGTCCAGCGTCGCCTCGATCTTTTCCTTCGCTTCGTCCGGACCACGGTCGCTCAGCCAGGTATGCTGAAACGGCGTCTTCACGATGTCGATGCCCTCGGCCTTGGCCTCTTCCGGTGTCGGCAGCACGCCGGGATCGGTCTTGAAGTTCGGGTCGCTCGAGCGGAACGACAGGATCTTCATCTTATGGTGGAGCACGAAGGGAACGCGCAGGTTGTCGAGCGTGATGACCTTCGACACCAGTTCGGGATGCTCCTTTGCGGTGTACATCGCGATATCGCCGCCGTTGGAATGCCCGACCAGGGTCAGGTGATCGTAGTTGGCATGCGGCTGTATCTTCTTCAGCTGTCCGACGACAAAGAGGATGTTGGCCTCGCCGCGCTTGTAGACGTCGAGGCGGCCGACATAGGGCAAGCCTACTTTCGTGACCAGCGGCGGGTCGGTCGGGAGGTCCTGCTCGATGCTCGCTACGAGATATCCGCGCGCCGCCAGCACGTTTTCCAGGAAGGAGTATTCGGTATTCTTCACCGTATTGCCGTTAGAGATCAGCGCGACCGGCAGTTTCCAGTAGCCGTCATCGGCCTTCATCTCATAGTCGCGGCGCACCGCAACATCGACCGACACCGCGCGCTGCCGCGTGGCGTCGAACAAATTGAGCGTTTCATGCCGAATGGCCCATTTGCTGATGGCGACGTAGATGCCGCCCGACAAGATGCAAATGCTGGCCAACACCGCCAGGGCCCGTTTCATCATTTCCGTCCCGATCAAATCTTCTTTTGGAAAGATAACATCTAAACGCCGCAACCTGCGGTTCCGAGCCACCACGCGGGCGAATTAATTTTCGGAAAGCTGCGATCTTTTTGCCTTGCAACATGGACCCTTGATGCTTCCGGGACCAAATCCCGGCTCCAACCCTTGGTTGCCCCCGCGTCCTCGGAGGTTCCGGGGTTTTGGCTGAAATCTCCAGGATCCTAGGTGGTCAACTGCGGCGTATTGCTCCAGACTATTCGCACGCAGCCACTCGCGAAGATCGCTCATGCCGTCATTTTCCTAGCCCCGAAGCAGGCAACCTTGGCACATTTCCGGGGCTTTGGGAGCGCGGGATTTCGGACAATAGTTGGCGCTTAAGCCCGCGCCGCCCTCTGCTTGATCATCGCGACCACGGCGTCGATCACGGC
>NZ_JBAVCF010000554.1:0-4543 GCF_049586575.1 Bradyrhizobium sp. | reverse complement strand
AGCCGGAGCAGTCAATGTCCGCTACTCCTCGTGCGTCGACCGAGATTGAACCCCTTGTAGTCAAGCCGAAGGTGGCTTGGAGAATGCTCGGCTGCGGCAACACTCGCGGCTACGAGCTCATCGCCTGCGGCGAACTCGAAAGCTACAAAGACGGCCGGTCGCGAAAAATTACCGTTGCTAGCATTCGGCGCTACATCGAACGGCAGCTCGCAGCTTCCCCTGCACCGGAGGGAGGCAAATGAGGCAGCTGCCCTCAGACTCAGAAGTCTCGGGTTCTAATCGGACAGGTGGTCGTGCGCGGCGCTATCAGATTCAGTTTTTCACGATCAGCGAAGTCGCTGAAATGCTGCGCGTCTCAACCCGGACTGTACGGCGCTGGATCGATAGCGGTCAGCTTGTCGCCCACGTTGTCGTCAGCGTTGTGCGCATTGCCGAATCCGATCTCCGCGCTTTTTTGGCTCTACACCGACGGGGCTAATCATGGAGTCCGCGAGTCACGCAATGTCATTCGGAGTCAATATTTTATTGTTATTCGGGACTACTCTCTATCCATACATGACGACATTACGTGGTTGCAGTATTCCCGAATATCCGCCACTGTCGTCAAGGGTCATCCCGTGACCGGCCGTGGCAGTCCCGAAAATGGCAGTCCCGAGAGTAATGGCAGTCCCGAGAGTAAGGAGAGAAAAGCCATGAAGATCCACTCCCAAGCAGTCAAAACCCGCGGCCGAATCGGCGATGGCCAGAAGACTCTCAGCGATGTCCTCCTCGCCCTTGAGGGACGTGACGGCCTTTCCGAAATCCGCTGGCGCGACTTGTGCTCTTCCGTCAGACGGATCGCGCTCTTGCTTGGCGACGATCCGAGCCGCATTCCGCTCGATCTCGCCGCCATCAGCGCCAAGTTGGCGACCGTCAATCCGATTGCGGTCGGCGTCAGCCCGAAGAGCCTAAGCAATGTCCGATCGAATTTCATGGCGGCGGTGAAGGCGAGCAAGTTTAAGCCAGTTCTGGGCATCGCGAACGCACCGCTGAGCCGCAGCTGGAAAGCGCTGATGGCGAAGTTGGCAACGCGTCGGCAGCATATCGGCCTGTCGCGCCTAGCGCGGTATGCGAGCGCCAATGGGATCGAACCCGAAAAGGTCGATGATGCTGTTATCGAGGGCTTCATCGCCGCTGTGCGTAAGGGCTCGCTGCATCGCAAGCCGAATGGTCTGCACCGAACGGTAGCATTGATCTGGAACGAGGCCGCGACGCGGTCAGACTTCAATTTGCAGCGGGTAAAAGTCCCTTCGTTCCGCGATCCGGCCAAGAGGATCGCCTGGAGCCTTCTCGCCGGCACACTCTGCAAGGACGCCGATGACTATCTCGCATGGTGCGCTGGCATCGATGTGTTCGCGACCGATGCCCGTCCACGCGCGCTGGCACCCGAGACCCTTCGGCTGCGTCGGGATGAGATTCACGCTGCCGTCACCGCGCTGCTAGAGAGCGGGATGGCGACGAAGGAGATCAGATCGCTTGCCGATCTTGTCTCGCTCGAAAACTTCAAACGTATCTTGCGCCGTCGCCATGAGATGGTCGGCGGCCGCGAAAACATATTCAACGCCGAGCTGGCTCGAATGCTTGTAGAGGTCGGCCGTGACTGGGTGAAGCTTGATCCGGCCCGATTGAAGGAACTGACTCGACTCGCCGGCAAGGTACCGAAGCCGATGCCGGGGCTCACCACCAAAAATAAGCGTGTCCTGCGCCAATTCGACGACCCGGCCGTGTTACAACGGCTTTACAACCTTCCCGATCGACTTTGGGCCGAAGTGAAGCGGGACGCCAAGCCCGACTTCCGAACCCTCGTCAAGGCGCACGCGGCGCTTGCGATCGCCATCCTGTCCTACATGCCGATTAGGATGAAAAATCTGACAGCGCTTGCCTTCGACGTGCATTTGTTCTTGCACGAAGGACGGGGCGCGATTTCCAGCCTGGAATTGCCACCGAGCGAGGTGAAAAACCGAAGAGACGTAGGCTTCGATATCCCCCGGCATGTGGCCAAGATGTTGATCGAGTACCGCAATCGCATTGCGCCTAAGATCCTTGGCCATCGGCCCGATCGGCTATTCGTCAATGCTGATGGTAGCGCGAAAACTCAAGCGACGGTCGCCTGGACGATCAGGGTCTATCTGAGGAGAGCAGGCATCGTCCTCTCTCCCCATCAATTTCGTCACATCAGCGCGAAGTTGACGCTTGATGCTTACCCAGGTCAGTTCGAGGCGGTTGCGCAATTGCTGGGCAATACCCAGCGGGCGGCGGTGAATGCGTATGCCGGCTTCGACAGCAGGCGTGCGGGTCGGCATCACCAGCGCCTCGTCGAAGAGGCTCTCGCCGACGCGAGTCGGAAGTCGGCGCGCCCGGCGGCGAACCAAGCGTCGCCGCGGAGTTCTCGGTCGGCGCATCTGCGGCGAGGCGCGTGATGGGACTCTATCTCCCCTACGCGGAGTGGCCGGAGGCAGATCGCGCTCTCTGGGCCGTAGCCTTTGAGTCGGGAACCGATCTGTTCGACGACTGTCCTGCCGCCCATCTGGCGGACAGGACACGGCGACAATTGCAATACGCCTATGCGAAATTCCTCTTTTTTATCGCATCCGAACACGAGAGCTTGCTCGATCTAGCCCCGGCCGAACGCGTCAGTCGAAAGACAATTGAGGGCTACGTCAAATCGCAACCGCCAACGTGCGGGGGTGTGACGGTTGCCAACTACCTCCATCATTTATGGTTGGCACTTCGATACATCTGTCCGGGCGAAGACTGGTCTTGGCTGCCGGTAATCAGTAAGCGCGTTCGAGCGCAGGCAAAACCAATGCCAAAGAAATATCATCTGGTTACCAGCGAAACGCTCTATGCGCTCGGAATCGAACTGATGGACCGTGCGATGATGAGCGGCATAACTGGCATGTCCAGGCGAAATCAGACTGCATATCGTGATGGTCTAATTATTGCGCTGCTCGCGCTCGTGCCATTGCGGCGCCGCACACTTGCTGTCTTGCAGATCGGCAAACATCTTGTTCGCTTCGGAAAGGCCTGGACCCTCGATATTCCGGCCGAAGACATAAAGACTAAACGTCCGCTCGAATTCTCGCTCGAAGGAGAGTTGTCCGAGCGCATTGATGTTTATGTGAACAAAGTCCGCTCTCGCATTCCGGGCAGCGGAGCGCACCAGTATCTTTGGGCGTCGAGCAGAGGTCCAATCGGCGATCTGATGATCTATGCGGCTGTGCGCCGGCGCACCGCGCAGGGTCTGGGCTTCCCGATCAACCTGCACCGGTTTCGGCATGCCGCCGCGACGCTGTGGTCAATGCGCGACCCCGCGAATGTGCGCGGAGTCAAAGACCTGTTAGGTCACTCAACATTCGGCCCGACAGAGAACCATTACATCATGTCGCAGTCGCGCCTTGCGGGGCGAGCTCTGGCCAAGGCGATCGAAAAGATCATGCAAGGCGAGGGGAGGGCGAACTAGACTAGAAATCGCGTCGTGGGTGCCTCCATGGGTTACCGGGCGGCTTGCCGATTTTCCTGTGGGAATTCAAGCCGCGTCGGCGGAGGACCGTTCCGCCGAACATATCGCTACCGGCGCTGACGGATCGGCGGAACATAGTCTGGTGCAACAGGCTTCGTTTTCAGTCGCCGGGTCTTTTGTCCCCGGACTGCCGTGCGTAGCTGCAACAAGACACATCCTTCGTTCGTGCTTTCCCAGCTCGGCTCCTACCGCTGGACCTATAGTGGAAACAATGATGTTTTACTTGCGGCGAAGCCGACGTGGTGCGGACTGGGTGACGTGAACTGGCGAGGGCAGCCTCATGGCCCGATAGGCCAAGAGAGGCCGGGCGACGACAGGATCCGGGTCTCCGCTACGAAATCGCCTGGGGATGATTGGTTGCGGCCAAAGAGCTAGTCGTATTTGTGGCTTCCGGCCCCGGAGCCCGGGCGAGCAGCGACGTAACGTCGGGCGCGCCGCCACCCGGCGTGAACGACGCCATCGCCTGAGTGAGTTGCGCAGTGGTGCTGCTTGGCGCGGCGGCCGCCGGGTCGACGGCAGTACCGCTGAGCTGCCTACTTGGCGGTGCGCCAGCGCTGCCGGCTGATATGCCGGCAACCGACCATTCGAGCCCCACCTGGCCCATAGGCACCGCCGCCGTAATTGCGTTCTTGCCGATGTCATAAAGTTCGAACATCCCGGTATTGCTGTTGCGCATCAGCATGTCGGTTTCATTGGCGTTGCCGGAGAAGTCGCCGAAGCCCGCGATTTGCCATTCCAGGCCTACCTGCCCCATGGCGGCGGATGAGGTGATGGCGTTGTGGCTGATGTCGTAAAGTTCGAATGCGCCGTTGTTGCTGCTGCGCATCAGCATGTCGGTTTCGCCGGCATGACCCGAGAAATCGCCAAAGCCCGCGACCCGCCATTCCAGGCCGACTTGCCCCATCGACGCCGCGGACGTGATGGTGTTGTTGGCGATGTCATAGACCTCGAACGAGCCGGTATTGCTGTTGCGCATCAGCA
>NZ_JBAVCF010000553.1:0-12159 GCF_049586575.1 Bradyrhizobium sp. | reverse complement strand
ACGCGACCCCGGGCCGCCGAGCAGTTGATCGGTGCCGACGGAGGAAGCGACCAGCGGCACGATGGGTCCGGCCAGCGGCCGCGGCGCGGGCTGACCGGGTTGCGCATTGGCGTCGGGCGTTGCGGGTTCGCTCGGCAACGCAACCGGTGTGGAGCGGGAAGCCAGCAGGCGCGTGATTTCGCGCTCGACATAGTGGGCTAGCTTGCGCGCGCCGGCCTTGGTGAAATAAACGCCGTCATAGGAACGCAGGCGGCGGATCTGGCCTTCGAAGTCCGGTCCCTGTTGCAGGAAGCGCCCGGCTTCATCGACAAATCCGTCCCAGACGTCGACATAGGTGATACCGGCTTTGGCGGAAGCCTCACGATAAAGCGAATCCAGGAAAAGCGTGTCTGCGGTCGCCTTCGCCCCGCGCACGGCAGGCAAGCCGACCCAGACGACCGGCACGCCCTTTGACTTCAGGACCGCGATCATCTCGTCGATCTTCTTGTTGTAGAGTTCGACCCAGCGGTCGTCGTGGAATTCGACCAGGCCGTTCGGGGCGTGACCGCTTCTCTCAGGCGTCATGACCTGCGGCACGTCAGCGTTGTCAGCGGCATCGTCGGCCGGCGCCTCGGCATCGAGCGTCTTCTCCGCGGGCTTGCCGGCCTCCGTCCTTTCGTTGCCCTGTTTGCCGTCACCCTGTTTGCCGTCGGATTTGCCGCGGGCGTCTTTCTTGTCGCTCTTCTTGTCGCCTGTCTTGGCTTCGGATTTTTCCGCCGCAGGCTCGCGGATCGCAACGCGATCGCTAAGGCCGAGCATGACGACGATTACATCGGGCTTCTCGGTGGCCAGGATGCCTTTCGCCGCCGCCGCCCAATCGGCGGGATCGCCCTTCGGTTGGTACCGGATCAGGCCGGAGACGGTCTTGTGCCGGCGAATCACGCCCATGTCCGGCTGCTCGTTGTAGGCATCCTCGAGGCCATAAGCGAGCCAGTCGGCCATGGCGTCGCCCAGCACCAGCACGTTGTGCTCGGCAACGGTGTCGCGCTTTTGCGGCGGCGGCGCCTTGGAGTAGTTCTCGATCACGCGAGGGGCTTGCTGCTGGAAGGGCGCAAACAGGTCGCCGCCGAACCAGCCGCCGGGGCCGCGCAGCGGGGCCGGCTGAGATTGCGGCCGTGGCGGCCCGCCAAAAATGAAAAATTGCGCCGATGCCGGAGCCGTAATTGCGATGAAAAGCGCTACGGCAACCGCCAGCGCGGTCATCGGACCTGCTTCGGTGAACAGCCGCAAGAAGGGTCGTTTTTCTGGCATTCGGTCAGTTCGCAATGGTCGATTGGTCGCTAAGGATAGTAACAAAATCAGGCTGCAAGCGGGCGGATTTCCGCGCCGCCGGACCTTGCCACCACATGCTACCGTTAACGCTCAAAGGCAAGATCGTGGAGCACGATATCCGCATTCCACCGGGAACCGGCCTTTCACCCGGGATCCGGCAAAACAGGCGAATACGGTTACTTCCGAACGGGAATTACTGTCCCCGCAGCCGGTCGAGCATTTCCGAGGAGGCAAATCCGTCCGCGGGCGCCCCGATCGAGGCCTGAAAGCCGCGTAGCGCTTCTCTGGTTTCGCCGCCGAACTGACCGTCAGGCATGCCGCGATAAAATCCCCGCTGCGCCAGCAGCTGTTGCACTTCCAGCCGTTCGGCGCGGGACAGTTCGCGTTCCTGCCGCGGCCATGCCTGTACGAAAGGCTGTCCGCCGCGCAAGCGGTCGGCGAAGTGCCCGATCGCGAGCGCATAGGCCTCGGCGGGGTTGTACTTCATGATCACGCGGAAATTCTGAAGCATGAGAAAGCCCGGTCCCTCGGCGCCTGCCGGGGCCAGCAGATAGGCTTTTTCGCTTGCAGCCGGGAAGGCCTGGCCATTGGCGCGCTTGAGCCCGAGATGCTCCCATTGCGCAAAGGTCATGACCTTGGAGCGGTCCGCCAGCATGTAGTTGAAGTCCTTGGGCACCACGACCTCGTAACCCCAGCTCTGGCCGGTCTGCCAACCGTCCTTCTTCAAGTTGTTGGCGGTCGACGCAATCAAATCGGCCGGATCGTCAACGACGTTGCGGCGGCCGTCGCCATCGGCGTCGACGGCATAGCGCTTGAAAGCCGTCGGCATGAACTGGGTGGGCCCGAAAGCGCCCGCCCACGAGCCACGCATCTGGTCGGGGCTCAGGTCGCCGCGGTGAAGAATTTCCAGCGCCGAGAGAAATTCATCGCGGAAATATTTCTGACGGCGACCGATGCAGGCGAGCGTTGCGGTCGATCGCAGGACGCTGCGATCGCCCATCTGGGTCGAATAATTCGATTCGATGCCCCAGATCGCCGCGATAATATAGCGGTCGACGCCGTAAGCCTTCTCGGTCGCGTCGAACTGCTGTTTGTACGTGGCGAGGATATCCCGTCCCTTGGCAAGACGGTTGTCGTTGACGAGGATGTCGAGATAATCCCAGATCGACTTGGTGAATTCGGGCTGCGAATCGAGCAGGTCCATGATGCGCAGATCGGGGCTGAGGCCGGCCGTAAAACGCTGGAAACTCTCCTGGGAGATGTTGCGCCGTGCGGCATCCGGCCACATCGAGGCGACACAGTTGTCGAAATTCGCCGCCGCTTCGCGGATAGCGCTCGCTGTCATCAGCGGATGGCCGGAGGCGCCGTCCTCACCGCTCCACGGCTGCGGACCGCCGGTCGAAGCGGACTGGTTCGGTATGGAGCCGGTTTGACCTGGCTTCGAACCGTTGAAAATGTTGCCGAGAAAATCGAGCGGGCCGCCGCTGGCCGGCTGTGCGGGCGCCGGTGTCGACCAAAGCAGCGTCAGCGTGAGCGCCAAGACACCCATTCGCCTGATGGACATTTCCGTTTGCCGCGTCATTTTTCACCCGTCAAATCCGTCACCAAGCCCATCTTCAGGAGGCCCGGTCCCGGTTTCCAATAGATTAACAAAGGCGGCCTTTTGGCGTTAGGGATTAGCTGAAAAAGAGCGGACCGGTTGGAACTGCGTGCTCATATTGGCCTTTGTTCCCGGCGGCAAACCAGCTACGAAACGTCGTTTTCACCCGAGCTATCCGCAAGGCAGTGCCATTCCCATGAAAATCCGCAAAGCCGTCTTTCCGGTCGCCGGCCTCGGCACCCGCGTGCTGCCCGCCACCAAGGCGATGCCGAAGGAGATGCTGACCATCGTCGACAAGCCGCTGATCCAGTATGTGGTCGACGAGGCCAAGGAAGCCGGCATCGAACATTTCATCTTTGTCACCGGCCGCAACAAGGGCGTGATCGAGGATCATTTCGACCGCATGTATGAGCTGGACGCCACGCTCGCGGCGCGCGGCAAGAAGGCGGAGATGGACATCCTGGCCCGCGATCAGCCGGAAGCCGGCGCCATGAGCTTTACGCGCCAGCAGGCGCCGCTCGGGCTCGGCCATGCCGTGTGGTGCGCGCGCGACATCGTCGGCGACGAGCCGTTCGCCGTGGTGCTGCCCGATGAGCTGGTGCTGCATACGCCCGGATGCCTGGCGCAGATGATCGAGGCGGCAGGCAAGCTCGGCGAGAAGTCCAATCTGATTGCGGTAGAAGCCGTCCCCGATGAACTCACCCACCAATACGGCATTTGCGGCGTCGGCAAGCGCCAGGGCAAGGTGTTCGAGGTCGACGGAATGGTCGAAAAGCCGCCGAAGGGCACAGCTCCGTCTAACCTGTCGATTACCGGGCGCTATATCCTTCAGCCGGAGATCTTCAAGATTCTCGAAACCCAGGAGCGCGGCGCGGGCGGCGAGATCCAGCTCACCGATGCGATGATTGGTCTCACCAGGACTCAGAAGTTTTACGGCGTGGAGTTCGCCGGCGAGCGCCACGACTGCGGTTCGAAGACCGGATTTCTGCGCGCCAATATCGCCTTCGGCCTCGCGCGTGCCGAATTGCGCGACGGCCTGCGCGCGGAGATGAAGAAGTATCTGGGGAAGTGACGGCCCGTTACGCGGCGAGCGACAGCTTCGGGTTATGGGCCAGCACGGTGCGATTGCGGCCGTCGGCCTTCGCCGCGTAGAGCGCCCTGTCGGCAGCATTGACCATGACGGTCCATTCGGAATTGGCGTCCGGTACCATGCTCGCAACGCCGATGCTGACGGTGGTGATCGCCGTTTCGCCGCACCATTGCTCGACCTTCAGCCGGATGGTTTCGGCCACCAGGAACGCCTGCGCCGGTGACAGGTCCGGCAGCAGCACGGCGAATTCCTCGCCGCCATAACGAGCGGCACAGTCGCCCGCCCGGTGCACCGAATCCGAAATGCAGATCGCAATCCCGATCAGCACCTCGTCGCCAGCCTGATGTCCGAAGGTGTCGTTGAAGGTCTTGAAGTGGTCGGCGTCGATCATCAGCAAAGCCAGCGGCCGTTTCTGCCGCGCGGCGCGCCGCCATTCGATCTCCATGGAAGCATCGAACTTGCGGCGGTTGCGCAGGCCCGTGAGGGCGTCGGTGGTGGCAAGTTCCTCGAGCTTATCTTCGGCCGCAGCACGGCGGTCGATTTCGCGCGCCAGAAACAGCGAGACACCGAGCACGAATACAGCGAGCGCTCCCATGATCGCGCCGATCCGGGTCGCTTCGATGCGCCACAGTCTGTTGATATCTGCCCATGGCTTACCGATCAGGACGACGAGCGGCCGTGTGCCGTCGCGCCAGACATAGAGACGTGGTGAGTGGTTCGCCGATGCTATCCCTGAATAAGAACCACTAGGTTCGGAAAGCGCCCGTTTCACACCCGGCAGGTCGCCAAGGTTCTTGCCGATAATGTCGAGGTCAAAGGGCGTGCGCATGATCACGGTGCCATCACGCCGGAACACCGTGATGACGTCGTTGGGGTCAAGACGCAGCCGGCCGAACAGGTCGTGAAAATAGGAAAAGCGGATGGAGCCGGCGACCACGCCGAGGAAGCGGCCGTCTTCGCTCGTGATGCGGCGGCTGAGCACAATGGCGTAAGCGCCGTGATGCAGCATCGGGGGGCTGATGAACAGGCCGGCATCCGGTTGATCGCGATGAACCTTGAAGTATTCCTCGCCGCTGCGATCTTCCGGCAGCGGGTCGAACGTCGAGGCGTCGACGATCAGTTTTCCCGTGGAATCGAATACCTGGATCGCGCCAAAATGCTTGGCGGTCGCGGCATGATCGAACAGGATCAGTTGACGCAGCGGTTTGCTGACTCCGTTGATCTCCGGCGCCACCATATTGTTTGCGACCGCACGCAGCGAAAGATCGAACAGTTCGACGTTGCGGCTGATGTCGGAATCGATGCCGGAGGCAAGGTTTTCTAGCGTCTGGCGCGCCAGCTCTTCTTCGCTGTGGCGCATGTCCAGCATGACGCTGGTGCAGATCGCCGAGAAGCCGAGTACGGTGACAATGGAGGAGAGGATCAGCAGCTTTGCCGATAGCCGCCAGGGCCGGCTGGCCGTATCTTTGCGCCGTCCAAATCCCATCGTTTCGCTCCCGGATCAATGGGATGCGCCCGGAATGGTTGCCGTCGGCTTAAATGGGCTCCCGGCGCACCCGGATGCGTTAACGTTTCGTTTCCGGGCGTGACTCAAGGCATGCGACGGCGCAAGGATGGCACGGGACCGCTGCTTTGAAGAATATGCCTGGCGCGACTAGAACGGCGTCTGACGAGACTCAAATCTGAACCTCTGAGGCCATTGTGAACGACTACGACGCGTTGCGCGACTATCTGAAACGTCAGAAGCTGGCGGAATTCGTGCTGAGTTTCGAACAGATCGAGGAGGTCATCGATGCGGCGCTGCCGCGCGCGGCACAGCGCGCCTCGTGGTGGGAGACCTTGCGCAGCCCGCAGGAAAAGATGCCGCAGCGGGAGGCCTGCCTTGCCGGCGGCTATATTGCGACCCGACTCACCGACGGAAAGAGCGTTCGTTTCAAGCGGATCAAGTGAGTTGCGCCGCAACACACTGCGCCGTGATCAAGGATTAATCTTCCGGCAAGGTTGCCGTTAGCTCCGTCGCGCTAGAGTTCTGGGGCCGGTATCTCTTGGAGGCCGTGGATTCGGGGACGTCATGTCTTGCTCCGTGTCACCGGCCGACAACGATATTTCGCCTTCTGGACCAACGCCTCAGCGATCGGATCGCTGTCCCGCGTTGCATGAAACCACCGCGCGCGGCGTGTGGCGGCCATTCCGCAAGGGCGGCGTGGGACGCTGCGATAGATTGAAGACAACAAGAGAAGATTCCGGATCGCATCGGTTGCATCACAGGAACTTGGGGCAGTTTGAAAACCCAGGAGAAAGTGATCATGTCAAACGACATACTCAACCTCAGCATCAAGCGGCGAACTCTTATTACGGCAGGTTTCACCCTCGGCGCGTTGCAGTTTGCGAGACCGCTGGTTCGGATAGCGGCGGCCGTCGAGAAAAAGTATGGGCCCGGTGCAACCGATAGCCAGATAAAAATCGGCAACATCATGCCATACAGCGGGCCGGTATCTGCCTATGCGGTGATCGGCAAGACCGAGACGGCGTTCTTTCAGATGATCAACGATGACGGCGGGATCAACGGTCGGAAGATCGCCTTCATTTCCTACGACGACGCATACAGTCCGCCAAAGACATTCGAGCAGGCGCGGAAGCTAGTGGAAGACGACAACGTATTGTTGATCTTCAATTCGCTGGGAACGCCGACCAACACTGCGATTCGCACCTACATGAACGAAAAAAAGGTACCGCAACTGTTCGTCGCCAGCGGTGCGACGAAATGGAACGATCCCAGGCATTTTCCTTGGACGATGGGATGGCAACCCAGCTATCAAACCGAAAGCCGCATCTATGCGAAATATATCCTGAAGGAGAAGCCCGACGCCAAAATTGCAATCCTCTATCAGAATGACGACTATGGAAAGGACTACGTCAAGGGCCTCAAGGACGGCCTTGGGGCCAAGGCAGCGTCCATGGTCGTCGGTGAACAGAGCTATGAGACGACCGAGCCCCTGGTCGACTCCGAAGTGGTCAGGTTGCGGTCAACCGGCGCCGATGTTTTCTTCAATGTAACGACGCCGAAGTTTGCGGCGCAGGCGATCACGAAGGTATTCGACTTGGGCTGGAGGCCGCTACACATCCTGAATAACGTCTCGGCTTCCATCGGCAGCGTGATGAAGCCGGCCGGGTTCGAGCACGCTCAAGGTATCGTTTCGGCCACGTATCTGAAGGATGCATCCGACCAGCAATGGAAGAACGATGCCGACATGAAGGCGTGGAATGCCTTCATGGACAAATATATTCCGGGTGGGGACAAGAACGATTTGAACTACATCTACGGATACAGCGTGGCACGCACGATGGCTGAGGTCCTGAAACAGTGCGACGACGATCTCACCCGAGAAAACGTCATGGCGCAGGCCGCGAACCTGAAGAACTATCAACCAGGACTGCTGTTACCAGGAATAGCGATCAATACTAGTCAAGCGGACTTCTCTCCGCTCGACCAATTACAGTTGATGAGATTTGTCGGCCAGACGTGGCAGCTGTTCGGGAATGTCATAAGCGGACAAGTCGAAGGTTGAGACAAGCGCGTCGCCGGCTGGGTTGCCGGCATGGCGGACGATGCTGGCGCGATCAGCTCGCTGCCTCGAGCCTGACTTCGGTCAACAACCGCATCGCCGCGTCGGCATCCATCGGTTCGCCAAACGCGAAGCCTTGCGCGTATTCGCAGCCCAGCTGGTAAAGCTCGACCGCGTCTGAATCGGTCTCGGCGCCTTCGGCAACCACATCCATGCCGAGGTCGTGGGCCAGCGCGATAATCGACTTCAGGATCACCGGGCGCGTGCCGCGGCTCGTGGTGCGTACGAAGGATTGGTCGATCTTGATGGTGTCGAACGGGAAACGCTGCAGGTAGGCCAGCGACGAATGGCCGGTGCCGAAATCATCCAGTGACAGGCCGGTGCCGAGTTCGCGGATGCGCGTCAGCATCTGGGCTGCGTGTTCCGGATTTTCCATCACCAGCGATTCGGTCAATTCGAGCTTGAGCGTGCCGCGCGCCACCGAGGAGCGCGACAGCACGGTGCGGATGTCGTGAATCAGATCGTGTCGCAACAATTGCCGCGAAGAGACGTTGACGCTGGCAAAGATCGGTTCGCGCGAGCGCATGGCGCGCTGCCAGATTGCGAGCTGCCTCGCCGTCTGGTCGAGCACGAAGGTGCCGAGGTCGACGATGAGCCCGATTTCCTCGGCGATGGTGATGAATTCGTTCGGTGACATCCGCCCGAGCTTGGGATGGTCCCAGCGCGCGAGCGCTTCGAAGCCGGCAATCGAGCGATCTTCCAGCCGCACGATCGGCTGGTACAGAATCGTGATCTCCTCGCGCTCGATCGCGCGGCGCAATTCACTCTCCAGCGTCAGCCGATCGGTCTTTCGCGCGCGCATCGCGGGCTTATAGACGTCGATACGGTCGCCGCCGATGCGCTTGGAATGATACATCGCAAGCTCGGCGTCCTTGATGATCTCGTCGGAGAGCTGCGCTTGCGGATCGGATAGCGCAAGCCCGATCGAGGCGGTCAGGAAAATCTCGCGGTCATTGAAGGCGATCGGGGCGCGAATGGTCTTGCGGATGGTTTCGGCAAACGCGGTGATGCGCGCGGGGTCCTGTTCGGACATGAGGATCAGGCCGAACTGGTCGCCGGCGAGCCGCGCCAGCGTATCCTGCGGCTTGAGAATGCGGGTGAGGCGGCGCGCCAGCGTCAACAGGATGGAATCGCCGACCGCAATTCCGACGGAATCGTTGACCTGCTTGAAGCGATCGAGATCGATCACCATCAGCGTCGGCCGCAAGTTCGGCATGGTCCTGGCGAAGTTGGCCACCGCGCCGAGCCGATCCATGAACAATTTGCGGTTCGGGAGCCCCGTGAGGTTGTCATGCACGGAGTCGTGGAGCATTCGCTCCTCGGCGTTCTTCGCCTCGGTGACGTCGGTCAGCGTGCCGACCACGCGGGAGACTTCGCCGTCGGAGCCGACGACGGGACGGGCTTTCAGCGCGAACCACATGAAGTGCCCGTCCGGCGTGCGCAGGCGGAAATCCTGCACCAGACGCCCGCGGCGCTGGTCGAGCACGCTGTCGAGCGCCGCGCGGAAACGGTCCTGATCGAGCGGGTGCAGCACTTCAAGCCATTTGGCGGCCGGGCCTTCCAGCGTTCCGCGCTTGAGGCCGAGCAGGGATTCGGTCTCCGGGCTGGTGAAGACCTTGTCGGCCGAGACATCCCAGTCCCAGATCAGGTCTCCGGATCCTGCCAGCGCCAGCGCCCGCCGCTCGACGTCGGAGACGATGCCGGTGGTGGCGCCGCCGCCCGCGAAGGCGTGCTGCATGACGGTGAAGCCGATCAGCATCACGATCAGGACCAGGCCGCCGAGCAGCGCCGGGCCGACGATGTCGTTGGTGACGCTGCCCGCAACCGTCATGCCGGCGGCAATCACCCATACCACCAGCAGGAACCAGGTCGGAATCAGGAGCACGGCGCGATCGAAACCGTGTGTCGAGAGATAGACGATCAGCGCAAATCCAGCGAAGGCGATCATCACCAGCGACATTCGCGCGATACCGGAGGCCACGGCCGGATCGAACAAAGCGAGCGCGACCAGCGAACCCAGAAACACCAGCCACCCGACGGTGATGTGGGAGTAACGCACATGCCATCGGGAAAGGTTGAGATAAGCGAACAGGAACACCAGAAGCGTCGCGGCGAGGATCGCTTCGCCGCCGGCGCGCCAGACGCGCTCGGCGTTGTTCGACATATCGAGCACTTTGCCCCAGAAGCCGAAGTCGACGCCGATATAGACCAGCACTGCCCAGGCAAGCGCGGCTGCGGCCGGAAACATGATGCTGCCCTTGACCACGAACAGGATGGTCAGAACCAGCGCCAGAAGGCCGGAGATGCCGATCACGATGCCTTGGTAGAGGGTAAAGGAGTTGACCTTGTCCTTGTAAGCGTCAGGTTCCCACAGATAGAGCTGCGGCAGTTTATCGGTGCGCAGCTCCGCGACATAGGTCACGACCGAACCCGGGTCGAGCGTGATGCGGAAAATGTCGGCGGTGGCGCTCTCCTGCCGTTCGGGACGGTCGCCGGTCGAGGGCGTGATGGTGGCGATGCGCGACAGTCCGAGATCGGGCCATAACAAACCCGACGAGACGATGCGGTAGTGAGGCGCCACGATCAGACGATCGAGCTGATCGTCGGTGTTATTGGCGAGCGCGAACACCACCCAGTACACGCCGCCCTCACGTGCACGGACTTCGATGCGGCGGACGATGCCGTCGGTGCCGGGCGCGGTGGAAACCTGGATGCGATCGGTGTCGCTGTGCTGATGCTCAAGTACGGCGGTGAGGTCGATGGCGGACACGTCTCCGCGAACGCTGACAGCGTCGACGGCCATCGCCGGTGTGGCCGCAAAAATCATGAGGCCCAACGCGAGCAGCGCAAGGCACCTGATCAGACGCAATGTCGGTTCTCCGCGATCAACACCATTCGCGGGCGTCGATCATCGCCCGGCGTGTCGCGATAGATGACACGAATGCGAAGGAAATCAAAGGGTTTCCACCTCGCGATCGGTTGCGAGCGTTAAAGCGCCAACACAATTTTGCCAATATGTTCGCTGGTCTCCATGCGCCGGTGCGCCTCGGCCGCCTTTTCCAACGGGAAAGTGCTGTCCATCAAGGGCTTGATGCGGCCCTCGCGCAACAGCGGCATCACTTTGGCCTCGATGGCAGCGACCATGGCCGCTTTGTCCGCATTACTACGGGGGCGCAGCGTCGAGCCGGTGTGATGCAGCCTTTTCATCATCAGCTTGCCGAAGTTGACGGTTGCCTTGGGTCCGCCCAGGAGCGCGATCTGCACGATGCGTCCGTCGGTTGCGGCGGTGTCGTAGTTGCGTTCGACATAGTCACCGGCGACCATATCGAGAATGACCTCGGGACCTTTGCCTGATGTCAGCGACTTGGCTGCGGCGACGAAGTCATCGGTCTTGTAATTGATGGCGTGATCGGCACCGAGCTTCAGGCATGCATCGGCTTTCTCTTTCGATCCGACGGTGACGATCACCTTCGCGCCGAAAGCCTTGGCCAACTGGATGGCCATGGTGCCGATGCCTGACGAGCCGCCATGGATCAGGATGGTCTCGCCGGCCTTGAGCTGGCCGCGCTCGAACACATTGTGCCAGACCGTCATCAGTGTCTCCGGCGTGGCGCCGGCTTCCAGCATCGACAACGAGGCGGGCACCGTCATCGCCTGCGCATCTTGCGCGATGCAATATTGGGCATAGCCGCCGCCAGCCACCAGCGACATCACCCTGTCGCCGATCTTGTGCTTGTGACAGCCGGCGCCCAGCGCCACCACTTCGCCCGCGACCTCAAGGCCGGGCAAATCGCTGGCACCTGGCGGGGGCGGATAGGACCCGGAGCGCTGGGCCACGTCAGGCCGGTTGACGCCGGCCGCGGCGACCTTGATCAGGATTTCGTTTGGCCCGGGCAGGGGCACCGGCCGGGTCTCGGGCAGAAGCACCTCCGGGCCACCGGGTTTGCTGATGCCGATGACGGTCATTTGCGAGGGGACTTTTTCCATGATTTGTCCTTGGCCAAACGCTAGTGTCCCGGTTCTGACATTCGTATCCTATCGCGGGAGGCGCTTTTACGAATGTCAGAACCAAAGGGACACTAGCAAATATATGATTCTAGCGTGGCTTTGGCTCTGACGTTCCTTCGAAGAGTTCGCAGCAAGGCTGAAGTAACGTCAGAGCCGCCACACTAGAATTTGCGAAGAGACACCTGATTAGCCAGCGGAGCCTCCTCTGGCAACCAGCCGAAGGTTTATTGATCACGGAGCAGCCCATGGCTTCCATCGAGGACGACGACAAGCCGCGAAAGAAAGTCACCCATGAGATCGGGCAGGACCTTTCATTGCTCTCGGTGGAAGAACTCAACGAACGCATTTCACTGCTGACGTCCGAGATCGAGCGGTTGCAGGTGGCAGCGAGCAAAAAGCGGGCCTCCAAGGACGCCGCGAACAGTTTTTTCAAGTCGTAGGGTCGTCCCGGCCAAGCCAGCGGATCGCGCGAATGCGCGCCCGATGGCAGGCTCCGCGCGCGCCGGAACCCACACGCTGCGACC
>NZ_JBAVCF010000552.1:0-1911 GCF_049586575.1 Bradyrhizobium sp. | reverse complement strand
TGTCCTGCTCGGCCAATTGCCGGTAGGCCGCCGCCATTCCGGCTAGACCGAGCGTCTGCATTTGGTCGAGTGTGGGATTTGTCAGCATCGAAGGTCCTTTCCTTTATTGATAGTAAGTGCCGCCACGGATGTTGGCGTGCGGGGGCGTGGCTTTGACGGGTTCTGCCGGCATAGCGGTCCGGTCGAGGCCAGATTTGAGGATGGCGCTGACCGAGGAGTAGCTGATCGCGTTGATGGCAAGCGCCCGCTCGCAGGCCGCTTCCAGCCGATCGCGCTCATAGCGGCGCGCCAGGGCGATGATGCCCATGGCGGAGCGATAGCCCTGCTCAGGATGCGGGCGTTCCCGCATTACCCGCTCGACCAGGATGGCGGCGTTGGCACCGATCCGCGCCGCCATCAGGATCAGGCTCGCCGGCGTCATGTTGGCGTAGCGCTGATGGGCTTTCGGCATGTGCTCGTTCACCGTGACATGACCCGAGCGCTGCGAACGGCGGACGTGGCTGGCGACACGCTGATGGTCGCAGAAGATCTCGACGGTCTTGTGGGTCAGCCGCACATCGACGCGGCGGCCGATCAGCCGGTGCGGTACCGAATAGAAGGTCTTGTCGACTTCGACGTGATAGTCGGGATGGACCTTGGCGGATTTCCATTCGGCATACTCGAACGGTGCGTTCGGCAATGGTGCGAGCGCCGTGCGCTCGATCTCCTCAAACAGCTGCCGGCGCGACTTTCCGACCTGACGCATCGGACGATTGTTGAGGTCTTCGAGCAGGACGCCGATCGCGGCATTAAGCTCGGCAATGCTGAAGAAGCTCCGGTGGCGCAGCCGAGCCAAGATCCAACGTTCAACGATCAAAACCGCGCCCTCGACCTTGCCCTTGTCGCGCGGCTTGCGGCTGCGCGTCGGCAAAATCGTCGTGTCGTAGTGCTCGGCCATGGCCGCAAAGGTCTGGTTGAGCGTCGGCTCGAACCACAGCGCCTTGGCAACGCCGGCCTTCAGGTTGTCGCAGACGATCGCCTTGGGTACGCCGCCGAAGTACGCTAGCGCTTTGGTCTGACTGTCGATCCAATCGGGCAGCCGTTGACTGGGGCTCGCGCAGGCGAAAGTCAGCGACGACGCCCCCAGCACGGCGACAAAAATCTGCGCTTGGCCAATCTCTCCCGTTCGCGGGTCAATCACCTCGACCGTCTGGCCGGCGTAATCGGTCTGCATCACCGCGCCCGCTTCGTGGCAATGGCGGAATGTCGGATGCGCTCGACGCCGATAGGCGCCGTATTGTTGGCAGAACCAGGTGTAGCCGTATCCGTCGGGATGGGCGGCGCGATATTCCTGCCACAGCAGCGTCAGCGTCACGCCCTTGCGCTTGAGCTCCTGCGCCACATACGGCCAGTCCGGCTCGCTCAAGTCCTGCGGCGGCCGTCCCACCCGGCGGAACAGCGCCTCCACCAAGGCCGCGTCGCTCGCGGAATCCGGCGGCAGCGGCCAGCTCAGCCCCGCCTCACGTGCCCGCAACAGATACGTTGCAACCGAGGTCTTGCTCAGCCCCAGCCGTTCCGAGATTGCCCGCACCGACAACCCGTGTTCGTGCGTCAAGCGCAGGATCGTTCGCAGGTCCTTCACGGTCGTTCGTTTCGTTCGCTTCCGTCTCGGCATTGCCCCTCCCAACGTTGAGAGGGAACATTGCCCGAACGGCGCTCCCGAAATCTGACCGCCACCCCTGTCCGCGAATTAGCGAAATCGCTGTCCCGGAATTACTGAAATCTCTGTCCGCGATTTACCGAAATCCTGTCCGGGAATTAGCGAAACACGCACGCTCAGGTGGCGACGAATTGACATGGTCTCATAATCCACTCGATCTGGCCCTGCGTCCATATCAGCTTGGGTGGGACGGCGATTTACGAAACGAACCC
>NZ_JBAVCF010000551.1:0-46098 GCF_049586575.1 Bradyrhizobium sp. | reverse complement strand
CTGCTGAAATCCGCAAGCGCGGCGGCGACAAAAATTTCGCCCAGGTGCTGGTCTTGAGCCGCACCGTCGAACCGCTCGGCCAGCGCCGCTATTGGCCGATTTATGAAGCAGCCGAGGAAGTCGGGCTGCCGGTGGGTGTGCATGCCTTCGGCTTCGGGGGCAATCCGATCACGGCCTCGGGCTGGCCGAGCTTTTACATCGAAGAGATGGTCGGCCACTCCCAATGCCAGCAGGCCGTGCTCTCAAGTCTCGTGCTGGAGGGCGTGTTCGACCGCTATCCCCGGTTCAAGATGATCATGATCGAGGCCGGCTTCGGCTGGGCGCCGTCGCTGTCGTGGCGGCTCGACAAGAACTGGAAGCGGCTCAAGAGCGAGGTGCCGCACGTGAAGCGGCTGCCTTCGGAAACCATCCGCGAACACATCTGGTGGACCACGCAGCCGATGGAGGATCCCGAGCGGCGGGACCACCTGTTTGACGTGGTGGAGTGGGTCGGCTGGGACAAATTGTTGTTCGCCACCGACTACCCGCACTGGGATTTCGACGAGCCGTCACGCGTGCTGCCGCCCGGCGTCAGCGATGCCAAGCGTGAGGCTTTTTATCTGGGTAATGCGAAGAAGCTGTACGGGCTGGCGTAATCGAAATGACAAGGCACGTCGTCGCGCCGGTCGATGAATTGCCGCCGGGTACGCGCAAGTTTCTCACCATCGACGAGCGCCCGATTGCGGTCTTCAACGTCAACGGCGAATTCTTCGGCCTGTTGAATCGCTGCCCGCATCAGGGCGCGGCGCTGTGCGAAGGCGCATTGATTGGTCTTGCGCAATCTTCCGATCCCGGCGAGGTCGAATACACGCGGCGCGGCGAGATCATCCGCTGCCCCTGGCACGGCTGGGAATTCGATATCCGTACCGGCCAATCATATTGCGACCCGAAGCGGTTTCGTACCCGCGCCTATGCCGTCAACGTCGAGCCGGGCACGAGCCTGGTGAAGGGGCCATATGTAGCGGAGACACTCAAAGTGTCGGTGGAAAGCGACTACGTCGTGGTGGATCTGTAAGCGCCCTTCACACATGCCCCATCGTGCGCCGTTCGCGCGCGTAACGCACCAGCGCGGCATAACGATAAAGGCCGTGTACGAATTTTCCATAGGGAAGCGTGATGAACAAAGCGAACACCACGCCGAGGTGTAGCGCCAGCAACGGCCCCATCGCCGAGGTCTCACGCCACAGCAAAAGCGCAAGCCCGGTGACGCCGGTCAGGAACAGCATCAGGGTAAAAGCCGCATCCATGCCGGAGCTGTTGGCGTCGACGAGCGCGGCATCACGCTTGGACCTTTCTGTGAGCAACCCGATCGGTCCAATCACGAGCCCGATGCCGCCCAGCGTACCCAGTACGACCGGCAGATCCCACCAGGGATAGGGCGCTTCGCGAGCCAGCAGGTAGTGATAGAGCGTTGCCACCGAAGTCGACGCAAAGCACAGCAGGAAACCGTAAAACGTCAGGTGGTGGTAGATCCGGCGGTGATCGGTCGGGCGTTCGTCTTCGTTGAAGCAGCCGACGCCGCCGCCATCGAGATAACGCAGCCGCCCGGCATCTTTCATCGCTTGCCAAAGCGATGGTGGCTCGGCAAGCGTGCCGAAGGGCTCGCCGATATCGCGCCAGAAAGCACGAAGGCCCATCGCGAGCGCGAGGATTGCGTAGAGAAACGCGGCGCCGAACAACGCTGCCATCGTATTGTGCGGCATCAGCGCATAGAACGCGCCGGGGCCGGTATGAACGCCCGTCAGAACCGCATGATCGGTCAATGCGGCGAAACCGAAAATGAACGCCGCGACGCTTAAGGCGCAGATGATGCTGATGGCGAGACCGTTGCGGGCGAACAGGCCGGAGAACGCGCGCGGCCAGGCATATGCGGCCCAGGATTCGGCGCGCGCGGCGGCGAGATTTTTCGGCACATTGACATCGAATTCATGCGGCGGCGAGAACTGGCAGTCGGTGTAACAGGCGCCGCAGGCGTGGCAGAGATTGGCAAAGTAGTTGAGGTCGCCATCGGAAAAGGCCCGGCGCATTTCCATCGCCGGAAACACCGCGCAGAGGCCCTCGCAGTAGCGGCAGGAATTGCAGACCGTCATCAGGCGGTCGGCTTCCTTGAGAGTTTGGGTGCCATGCATGCTGCGCTACTCGACCTTTATTCCTGACGCGTTTTTTTCACGCGAACCGGTACCTAGTTCGCTTGAAAACGCTATGTGCTTCACTTCGTAAGGCCCCTGCGCTGCAGCCAGCTCTGGATCAGGCCCGCGACCTCGGCGTTGTTCTTATCCATCATGACCATGTGCGAATTGCCCTTGATGCCGATCTTCGGCAGGTCGATGACGTCAACGCTGCCGCCCGCGGCCTTGATGCCGTCGGCGAAGGCTAGGCCGCTTGCGCGCATCTTCGGCCAGCGCGAATCGCGGTCGATATAGTCACCATAGACGATCAGTGTCGGAATATTCTTCAGCGCATCGATCTTGGCGGGATCGCCGACGCCAGCCGGCTCGATCGCGATCAGCGCCTTGACCTTGTCAGGCCGTGCTTGCGCCACCTTGAATCCGAACGTGCCGGCCTGGCTATGCACCATGATAATGCAGGGGCCGACGCGATCGATCTCCGCAATATAGGCCGCGATCGTCGCGTCATCGTTGGTGGTCCAGCGCGGCACGCCTTGCTTGACGAAATTGTCGTAGCCTTCGGCCGGAAACTGGCTGCCCGGCATCATCTTGCGTTTCGCCGGATCCGGATCGTAGGAGTTCGGTCCATCGCCGATGCGAAAGCGCTCGAACGGATTGGCGGTGGTCAAAAACACCGGCTCGCTCTTGAAGATATCGGGATATTGCGCCCAGCCGGCGCGCCCGCGTTCGACCGCGTCCGAATTGTAGACGCTCCAGCCCTTGCGCAGGAAATAGTTCAGCCAGCCCTCGCGGCCGTCCGGCGTGGTCTCCCAGGTGACGCCGGTCAGTCCGCCGCCGTGCCACATCAGAAGCGGAAACGCGCCGTGCTCGTTGGCAGGCAGGAAATATTGCACGTACATCTGCTCGACCTGATAGACGCCGTTCGGATCGACCTTCGCCGGCACGCCGCCCGGCGTGAACGTGACTTCCTTGATCGGCTTGCCGCTGATCTCGACCAGCCGGCCGCCAACATGGAACGAGCCCATGTCGCGCAGCGAGATGGGCTCGGCGGCCTGCACGGAGGCCGCCGACATAAGGGTTGCCGCCGCCGCTGCGAAAATCGATCGTGACATGGCTCATCCTCCACTTTTTCCTCGTCCCGCGCGGGGCGAAGTCAAACCAGCGCGGCGCTAGTTCCTTGCATTCTTCGCTGCCTCCCGGCCCGCGATCCGGCCGAACACACTGCCGATGGTCATGCCGATGCCGGCGGCGTAACCCTTGCCGAGCACGTTACCGGACATGATCTCGCCGGCGGCGAACATGTTCGCCGAAGGTTTCCCGTCCTTCATCAGCATCCGCGCCTGCTTGTTCACGCGCGTGCCGAGATAGGTGAAGGTGATGCCGGGCCGCACGGGATAGGCATAAAACGGCGCTGTCTCGATCCGTCGCGCCCAATGGGTCTTCGGTGGCGTCAGGCCTTCGGTGCGGCAATCGTCAAGAATGGTATGGTCGAAGGTGCCGGGCCGCACCGCCGCGTTGAAGTCGGCGACGGTCTTTTCCAGCGCTGTGGGATCGAGCGTCAGCTTTTCGGCAAGGCCCGCGATGCTGCCGGACTCGATCGGCGGAAACAACGTCGGCATAAAGCTGTTGCGCGAGCTCGCATCGAAGATGATGTAGGCGATCTGGCCGGGCTGGGCGGCGACGAGGCGTCCCCAGATCGCATAGCGCTTCGGCCAGATATCCTCGCCCTCGTCGTAGAAGCGCTGGGCGTCCCGGTTGACGACGATACCGAACACCACGGAATCATGGCGGGTGATGATGCCGCCGTCGAATTTCGGCGCGCGCGCGTCGATCGCCACCGCATGGCATTGCGTGGGATCGCCGATCTCCTGCACGCCCTTGTCAAGCAGTACCTTCAGGACCGCGCCGCGGTTATAAGGCGTGCCGCGAATCAGGAAATTGTCGGCGACCTCGCCCCAGTACTGCTTCAACCACTCGATGTTGGCTTCGAAACCGCCCGCGGCGGCGACCAGCGCCGAGGCCGAGACGGTCGCTCTCCCGTCGCCGCGCTTGAAGATGGCGGACAGGAACATCCCCTCGGTGATGTCGAGATCGATCACTTCGGCATCGTAGAGAATGTCGATGCCAAGCTGCTCGGCGGTCAGATAAAGCGCGTTCAGCATCGCCCGGCCGCCGCCGAGGAAAAACGAGTTCGTTCGCCCCAGGCTGAGCGTGCCGCCGAGCGAAGGTTGCCAGCGTATGCCCTGCTGCACGATCCAATGCAGGATGTCCTTGGACTCGCGGATCATGTGGCGCGCCAGCTCCTCGTCGGTCTGGCCGCCGGTGACGCGGAGCAGATCTTCCCAGAATTCCTCTTCCGTATAGGGACCGGTGAGGATGTCGGTCGCCGCATCATGGGCGCAGCGCATGTTGCGGGTGTGCCGGGTATTACCGCCGCGATAGAATTTCGGGGCGCCTTCGAGCACCAGTACGGACGCGCCGTCGCGGGCTGCGCTGATCGCGGCGCAAAGCGCGGCGTTGCCGCCGCCGATCACCAGCACGTCGTATTTCCGGGTCAGGTCGACCATGCTCTTTGTTATATTGTCTGCATGTTAATCAGAACTGGCATCGGTGCAGGGCGATACCTTCCTGGAGCATGATCGAGACCGTTATCCGGCGGTTACAACGTGCCGCTTCGCGCCCGCCTCGCTATCGCGATAGACCACAAGCGCCGCGAAGATGCCGAGAACAGCGGCGCACATCAGCCAAAACGCAGGAGAGGCTTTGTCGCCGGTGTGATTGATCAGCAGCGTCGATGCGAAGGGGGTAAAGGTGCCAAACAGGCCCGCGGCCAGCGCAAACGCCATCGAGAAGCAGGTGGTACGGACATGCGACGGCACCACTTCTACCAGCGCGCCCAGCATGGTGCCGCTGTAAACGCCGAAATAGAACGAGAACATCATCTCGACCGCCAGCATCTTGCCGAACGTTGGCGCGTCGACCAGCCAATGCAAAGCGGGGTAGGCCGTCACCAGTGACAGGCAAGCGATCCCCAGCAACACCGGCTTTCGGCCGATGCGATCCGACAGCGCGCCGCCAACCGGATTCCAGATGAAATTCGTCACCGCGACCAGCAGCGTGACCAGCAACGCGTCGCGCGAGGTGAGCTTCAGCACCGTCCGGCCGAAGGTCGGGGTGTAGACGGTGACGAAGTAGAAGGTCGTGGTGGTCAACACCGCGATCATCATGCCGAGCACGATGATCTTCCAGTTTGCCGCCGCCGAACTGAAGACTTCCCTGGTTGTCGGATGCTTCTTCATCGCCAAGAATTCCGGCGTTTCTTCCAGCGTCCGCCGCAGGAAGAAGATGAAGGGAATGATCATGCAGCCGATGAAAAAGGGGATTCGCCATTTGGCGAATTCGATCCCACCGAGGAACGCCACGGTATCGCCCGTGATAACTTCGTTGAGGATGAATCCAATGGTCGCGGCTACGAAAATCGCAACCTGCTGGCTCGCGGACTGGAAGGAGGTATAGAAGCCCTTGTTGCCCGGCGTTGCGATTTCGGAGAGATAGACCGACACACCGCCGAGTTCGACGCCGGCCGAAAAGCCTTGCAACAAGCGACCGACCAGAACGATAAGGGGAGCGGCGACGCCGATGGCCGCATAAGTCGGGCAGAGCGCGATCGTTACTGTGCCCACCGCCATGATCGTCAATGTAACGATCAGGCCCTTGCGGCGGCCGATCTTGTCGATATAGGCGCCGAGCACAATGGCGCCGACCGGACGCATCAAGGCGCCGAGCCAGAAAACGCCGAACGTGTTGAGAAGGGCAGCGGTTTCATCGTGGGAAGGAAAGAACGCGGCGGCGATGTAGCGGGCGTAGAAACCGAAAAGGAAGAAGTCGAACTGCTCGAGGAAATTGCCGCTGGTCGCGCGGAGAATGGCGCCAATTCGCGATTTGATCTGAGCAGGTGGCGAACTGGACGATGGCGTCATTATCGGTTTCTCCCTGTATCACGCGCGGTATCCGCCCATTTCGAGCGAGGTTGTCTTGTTGGGCCAATCTGCCACGTCGCAGTCGCCCGACCAACTGCAAATCAGGCGATTTTTGCGCCGCGCTGGATCGAGGTGAGCAGCCACTGTCGAAACGCCGATAATTTGGCCGACTCGGCGCGCGCTTGCGGCGAAACCAGATAAAAACCGGCGTCAGCGGGCAGCGCGATCTTGAACGGCACCACCAGCCGGCCCTTGGCGATATCGCCTTCCACATAGGAGGTGCGGCCCATCGCGACGCCGAGTCCGTCGATGGCGGCCTGCACCGTCATCAGAATCAGGTCGAAGCTCAGGCCGGGTAGTTTCGATATATCCGATGGCTGACCGGCCGCGGTCAGCCACAGCCGCCAGTCGTCGTCATAGCCGCCGCTGCTGTGCAGCAGCGTATGGCGGGCAAGGTCTTGCGGGGACCGCAGCGGGTTGTCGCCTTTCAACAGCTCCGGGCTGCACACTGGAAACAATTCGTCGGCCGTCAGCCAGTCGGCGCGCAGACCGGACCAGTGTCCGCGGCCATAGCGGATCGCGGCATCGACGTCATCGCGGCGGAAATCGACAAGGCTGGTCGAGGAGGTGATGCGGACGTCGATATCGGGATGGGCCTGCTGGAAGGTGGACAGCCGCGGCAACAGCCACTTCGCCGCGAACGATGCCAAGGTGGATACCGTCAGCACGCGGTCGCCGTCCTTGCGCAACAGCCGGTCGGTGGCGAGCCGCAGGTCGTTGAAGGCGGCGCGAATCCCGGGAAGGTATTCCCTGGCCTCTGTCGTCAGCGCCAGGGTGCGGTTCTGCCGGACAAACAAGCGAATCCCGAGCTCGGCTTCCAGCCGCCGGATCTGATGGCTGATCGCGGTCTGGGTGACGTTCAATTCGGCCGCGGCCGCCGTAAAACTCAGGTGCCGGGCAGCGGCCTCGAAGGCGCGTAATCCGTTGAGCGAGGGAAGGCGGGCGACCATGATTCCAGATGCATGAATTTATCTCATGTATTATGGCTCAAAGTGTCGTTTGCTGCAACCGCAAAGTCTGCCGATAATTGCTGTAAATAATAGAATTATGGAGGACATCATGTCCCTGTGCTTATCCAATAATGTGACAAATAGTCATGATATGAGTGTTTTCACCCGGTTGAATGACCGTCTTCATCTCTGGGTGGACCGCTGGCGTCAGCGTCACGAGCTGACCCATTGGTCGGACCGGGACCTGCATGACGTCGGATTGTCGTGGAGCGACGTCGTCAGCGAGGCCGAGAAGCCGTTCTGGCGGGCTTGAATGCAGCCAAGGCCGGCGCCGCCTTTCCGAAGGGGCGCCGGCGGAAATCTTTCAATCCGGCGGGAGGCCGCCTTGACCGCACTTCGTCTCTCCGACCATCCACACCACATCGAACATTTGAGGCTGCGCGATGGCGGTACCCTGACGGTTCGCCTTGTCGCGCCCGACGATGGCGAGGTGTTGCAGCGTTACTTCCGCAAGCTTTCGATGGTCTCGCGCCACAATCGCTTTCTGGGCGCGATGAGTGAACTGCCGGCAGGCGAACTCGATCGCTTCGTTCACGCCGGCGAGAACGACAGGTTCAGCGTGATCGCGGTGATGATGATCGAAGGTCACGAGATTATCGTGGGCGAGGCGCGCTACGGGTTTGAGGCGGCGAGCGCGAGTTTCGAGTTTGGCATTTCCATCGACGACCGCTGGCAGAGACGGGGCGTCGGCGCTGCGCTGCTCCGCAATCTGGGATGCCGTGCGGCCGCGTTGGGCGCGACCAGGATATTCGGCGACACCCTGCGCTCCAACGCAGCGATGATCGGTTTGGCACGCAAGCTTGGCTTTGCCTTCGGTCGTCATCCCGACGACTGGAAGTTGGTGCGCTTCGAAAAACCGATCGATCCGGTGCATCAGGAGATTCCCTGCGCGAGCTGGAAGCGTGCGGCGGAGCGGCGCATGGCGGAGGCTGTGGTGTAAGAGCGCAGTTTAGGCATCGTTGCGAGCGTTAGCGATCCAGTGTGTTCGTCACTCCGCGATGCGCCGTAAGGCGCAGGCCCGGAATCCATGGCGCCGCATGAACGCTCGGAGAAATGGATTCTCAGGTGCGCAATTGCGCGCCATAGTTCGCTCGCTTCACTCGCGCCCCGGAACGACGACAAGGGAAGAGCGCGGTGCTGCCTCAAAACTTCTCCACCCAGGGCCGTAATTCCAGCTCCCAGGTCCAGGCGCTCCTCGGCTGTTGCAACACGTTCCAATAACTCAGCGCAATCGCGTCGGGATCGAGCATGGAATCCGGCCGGTCGGCAGGATCGGGTCGCGTTGCGCTTTTAATGCCGCCGTCGATCACGAAATGGGCAATGTGGACGCCTTGCGGCGATAATTCGCGCGCCATGCTCTGGGCAAGTCCGCGCAACGCAAATTTCCCCATCGCAAAGGAGGCGGATTGCGCGTAGCCCTTGACGCTGGCAGAGGCGCCGGTGAACAAGATCGCACCGCGTTTGTTCGGCAGCATGCGTTTGGCGGCCTGCTGGGCCACAAGGAAGCCACCGAACGCGCTGACGGCGATCGCTTGCGCGACCTCCGCCGGCACGAGGTCGACGATGGGACCGCGCGCCCGCGCGCTGGCATTGTAGACCACGAGATCGGGCGTCCCGGTCTCGCGCTCGACCAGGCCGAACAGGCGTTCGACCCCGTCCGGCTCGGTAGCGTTGCAGGCATAGGCGTTGGCCCTGGTCTCCGCGCAGAGTGCGCCCAGCTTTTCGATGCTGCGGGCGGCGAGCGCGACGCGAAGTCCTTCGCGCGCGAACAGCCGTGCCAGCGAGGCACTCAGGCCTTCGCCCGCCCCTACAATCAGGGCATTCCTGTATTTTGGAGCTTCCATCGGATGTTCCTTGTTCTATCCGGGGAGGGATGTGCGATAGTTCGCCTCAACAGATGAGGAAGCGAACGAGGGAATTCAATGCAGGAGCATTCGCAAAATCGCCTTGCAAATTCGGATCCTCGGTCGGCGCTGCTCGCGCCGGACACCTCAGGCATGAATTTCTACCGTGCCGATCCTGCGCTTTCGGATCTGCTTCGCATCCATCTGCCCGATGCCTTGTTTCGCCACATCGAACCGTATCTCGACCGTCTCGGCGGGCTTGCAGGTGGCTACCTCGACGAATGCGCCAGGCTCGCCGACCGGCATGTGCCGGTGCTGCATCAGCGCGACCGCTTTGGCCGCGATGTGCAGTGGATCGAATATCACCCGGCCTACCGTGAACTCGAGCGCGCGGCATTCGGGGAATTCGGCATTCATGCGATGTCGCTTCGCAAGGGCATCATGGGCTGGCCTGACAAATATCCTGTCGCCGCCAAGCACGCCTTTACGTTTCTGTTCAATCAGGCTGAGTTCGGACTCGGCTGCCCGATCAATGTCACCGATGGCTGCGCCAAGCTGCTGGCGAATTTCGGCAGCGAGGCGTTGAAGCAGAAATATCTCGACGGCCTCACCCAAACCGATATGAACAAACTGACCCAGGGCGGCCAGTTCATGACCGAGAAAGAGGGCGGCTCCGACGTCGGCTCGCTGACCACGACCGCGGTCGAGGAGGGGGATCACTGGCGGCTTCATGGCGAGAAGTGGTTCTGCTCGAACGCCGACGCCAAAGTCGTGATGCTGCTCGCGCGCCCCGAAGGCGCCGGGCCCGGCACCCGCGGCGTCGGCCTGTTCCTGATGCCGCGGACGCTGGATGACGGCTCGCCCAACGCCTACCGGATCGTGCGTCTGAAGGACAAGCTCGGTACCCGTTCAATGGCGTCAGGTGAAATCAAGCTCGAAGGCGCGACCGCCTATGCCGTCGGCAGGCTCGATCGGGGCTTCGTGCAGATGGCCGAGATGGTCAACTCGTCGCGGCTCTCCAACGGCGTCAAATCCACCGCCCTCATGCGGCGCGCCTATCACGACGCGATGACGGTCGCAAAAAGCCGCGTGGTGTTCGGCAGCCGCATCATCGATCTGCCGTTGGCGCGACGGCAGTTGATGAAAATCATGCTTGCGACCGAGCAGGCGCTGTCGATGAGTTTTCTAACAGCCGATGCGCTCGATCGCGCGGAGGCCGGTAGTCAGGACGCGGCGCTCCTGTTGCGGATACTGACGCCGACGTTGAAGTTCCGTGCCACGCGTGATGCGCGCAAGGTATGCGGCGATGCGATGGAGATGCGCGGCGGCATCGGCTACATCGAGGAATTCGCCACCGCCAGATTATTGCGCGATGCGCATCTTGGCTCGATCTGGGAAGGCACCGGCAATATCGTTGCCATCGATGCGCTGGCGCGGGCGATCGGCCGTCATGGTGCAGATAGCGCGCTCGCAGCCGATCTGCATGCGAGGCTCGACGACAGCGCCGGGATACCGAACACCTTCCGCGACCGGTTGCGGCGGCTTGCCGATTCGGCGATCGAATTCGCGCGCAAGGTCGCCGGCCAGCGCGAAAACGAGACCGAAGCGCGCCGCGCCACCAGCCTGCTTTATCACGCCGCAAGCGCCGTCGCGCTGGCATGGGAAGCCGGGCGCATCCACGAGATGCGTGGCGACGCGCGGCGATTGCTGTTGTCGCGGCTCGTGATCGATCACCGGCTGGCTTCGGCTGATCCATTCCGACTTGCCGACGCCGGTGCGCAGCGCGCGATCACGGACGCCCTGCTCGACGAACGCGCGCTCGGCATGGCCGAGGCGGCTGAGTTGGCCGCTTCATAATCATTCGCTTCGGCTGGAAGAATCTCGGCGAAAATGACTGCCGCCAGATCGGGATTGATGTTGACGAATTATCCCGGCAGCATCCGCTGCATGATCCGGTCGCGATAGATGAAAAGATGGACCATCGCGGCTGCGAAGTGAATGCCGATGAAGGCTAGCAGCGTCCATTCGGCTATTTGGTGCCAGCCATCGATGAATTTGTTGGCCGCCGGATTGGCGGACGCCAGCATCGGCAGGGGTACGATGTAAAAGAAGGACAAGGACCAGCCGCGAAAGGACGCAAACAGCCAACCGCTAAGGGTTGTTGCCAGCACCAGCGCGTAGAGTGCCCAATGGACGAACTCCGAGGTTAATCGCTGCCAAGCGGGCAGCGAACTTTCCGGTGCGACCGGGTGGGTCAGCCGCCAGGCAAAACGCAGGACGATCAGGACGAGGATGACGATTCCGAACGAGACATGAAACGTCATGGGGGAGCCGGGCGTGTCACTCGGATGGACGTCTGGCATCAGCCATCCGATCGGGTATTGCACGAAGAGCAAGGCAACGATCAGCCAGTGAAATGTCTTCGCGGTCGTTCCATACTGGAGGCGGTTGGTCATTCAGTTCTCATCTATCAGATGGTTTCATCATCGGGGGATGGGTTCGTTTTGCGCCAAGATTCCTACGCCGCGCCGATAAGAATACCGACGCCGAGCACGATGACGCCGCCGAGCACGATCTGGAACACGGCGTGCAGGAATGGTGTGTCCATGTAGCGCGCGCGGATATAGGCGATCGCCCAGAGTTCGAAGAACACCACGACGCCCGCGATGGCGGTCGCAATCCAGAAGGCGTTGGCCCAGCGGTCGGGCACGAGATAAGGCATGGTGTGACCGAGGCCGCCGAGCGCCGTCATCACGCCGCTTGCCGCGCCGCGTAACCAGGGCGAGCCGCGTCCCGTGAGCGAGCCATCGTCGGACAGCGCTTCCGCAAAGCCCATGCTGATGCCGGCGCCGATCGAGGCGGCAAGACCCACAAGGAACGTTTGCCAGTTATGATGCGTGGCGAAGGCTGCGGCGAACAAAGGGGCCAGCGTCGAGACCGATCCGTCCATCAGTCCGGCAAGGCCGGGCTGCACATATTGCAGCACGAATACGCGGCGCCGCGTCTTGTCTTCTGCCGCACGCACGTCGGGGGTAAGGAGTTCGTCGGTCAGTTTGGCGGCGATGTGCTCATGGCCTTTTTCGGCTTCCGCAAGATCGGCGAGCAGCCGGCGGACGCCGACATCCTGGGTCTGCTCCGCCGCCTTGATGTAGAATCGCTCGGCTTCGAACTCCATCGTTGCCGCTTCCTTGCGGATCGCATCGAGCGACAGGTTCTTCGTCAGCCAGATCGGGCGGCGGCGTAAGAAGCCTTTGACGTTGTCGCGCCGGATCGGCGGCAGATTTTGACCGAAGCGTTTTTCGTAAATCTCCAGCAACCGGTGACGATGGCCCTTTTCCTCCTCGGCCATCTCCTCGAATATCTTGGCCGATTCCGGGTAACGTTCCGCAAGGTCTTCCGCGAAGCTCATATAGACGCGGCTGTCTTCCTCTTCGGCTGATATCGCCACCGCCAGCACTTCGCGCTCGGTCAAATCGGCAAATTTCTTCACGGTACGGCCCCTGGACATCGCTTAGAATGATTCTAAATTGATATAACCGGGGCCCGCTTGAACGTCAAATCACCCGCTTCCCGATGTTCGCGGGCCGGGGGAACCGATGCGGTTCGCGTTCGTTTCGCTCCTTGGGACATAGCAGGGGAGCATTGATGCAAAAGGTCAAATATCGCCTGAACGACCCGCGGCTGGCGCCGCGCCGGACCAAACTTGAAATTCCAGGATGGGCCGGAAAGCGCGAGCCGCGCGCGAATGGTTCACGCGAGCAGGTGTGGCACTGCGTTCCGTTTTCGGAAGGGGCTCAATACGGGATCGAACTGTTCTATCCCTACGACAACGAGCTGCATGTCAGCACAAAAGACGGGCAGCTTGTTCTGGAGAGTGACTGGGGTGATCCGCCCGATAGCGGTCTGCAGTGGCCGCCGTTCCGGAGTTTCGGCGACACCTTCTACACCTACCAGATACTGCTTGATCTCAAGGTCGAGCCGGGCATGGCAATCCGCACCGAGCCGCATCCGCGCTTCTACACGGATCCCAGCGATAGCGTTCCTATCGCAGTCCCGGCCCTGATCCGAAACTGGTGGCCAATGATGTTCTTCTGCGTTTTCAAGGCGCCTGCCGAAGGCCGCACGCATATTTTCAGGCCGAATGAGCCTTTCGCCCAGATCATCGTGATCCCCGAAGAGGCCAATTTCGAGCTTGAGCCGATGACGGCTGAAGAATTTGCCGAGCGCGAGCTTCAGTCGCGCCGCATTTACAATAACCGGCCAAATCTGTCGGCCGGCACCGCGTGGACCTCTTCAACGGAGACCGTATTTGACGGGACCTACCGGCACCTGCACCGAGCGGCGAAGGAGAAAGCGCGCGAGCAATAGCGTTGATGGGAAATCGCAAAAAAACAGGACCGCAAGGGGTCCTGTTTGATTTTCGTTTACCGCCAATATTGATGGTGGTGATGGTGATGGTGATGATGGTGATAGCGCCGCCAGTAACGGTGATGGTGGTGATGATGGTGGTGGTGGTAATATTGAGCCACCTGGACGGTGTTTTCCGCCGCCGGTTTTTCATCCATTGCCTTCAGGAGTGCTGGCGCGTTGGGAATCGGCTCCAGCAGTTCGGCAAAAGAATTCGCCTTCAAAGCTTCATTCGGATCGGGCGTTGGTGCGGCCTGGGCCACGCCGAGGGCTCCAAGCGCTGCCATCGCGCCCAATAGTCCGGTGATCGTCTTCTGCATAGTCCCTCCTTCAGTTCAGTCATCGGGTTATACGACCCGTCAGCGGCAACGCCGGCTTTTTCGGATTGTTCCCGCGAAAAATTGCGTTCGACCAAAGGCGGAAACGCGATCCACCTATCCGGCGGCCGCTTTCAAGAAGCGCAACAGCAACTGGCTGACTTCGTCGGGCTGTTCCTGCTGGACCCAATGCCCGGCGCCATCGACCAGATGAACGTCGAGCATGCGCGTGCAGGCCGTTGTCTGCATCGTCTCGAACACGCCGGGACGCTGATAGGTCCCCCAGTCTTGCAGACCCGAGATGAAGCAGGAGGGCACGTCAATGCTTCTGCCAGACCAGGTCTCGAGTTCCGCCGTGAACGCGCCCGATGTGCCGCAGCGATACCACTGCAAGCCGCCCTGGAAGCCGGTTCGTTGATATTCGGCGCTGTAGACCGCGAGTTCGTCGTCGGGAAGCCACGCGTTGGCCGCGATCGCCGCCTTCGATGGCATTTCTTCCGCGACCGTCCCGGGCATCGTGTTCGCAAGATCCATCACATAATAGGTCGGCAGCCTGGCGAGTTCGCCCGCGGACCATGATTTGAGCGGATGAGGCCGGTTGCCTTTCCAGTCTGCGCTCTTGTGATGGTAATAGGCGCGCAGGAAATCATGCACGCCTTGTGGTGCGCGCCACATGTCGTCGTTGGCTTCACGCGTCGAATAGTACCAGTGATAATGCTTGCGTGGGCGCGGCAAGGCGGCCAGTTCGTGGTGTATCGGATCGACGCGTTTCGGCGGCAACGGCTTGTCCGCTGTATTGAAGGCCATCTTCGGCGGCCCTGGGAACGGTGCACTCATCAGCGTCACCGAGCGGAACACGTCGGGCCGCATCACGCCGCACCAGGCGGCGACGGAGCTGCCGAAGTCATGTCCGACCACGGCGGCTGAGCGATGACCGAACGCGGCAACGACGCCTAGCGCATCGCGCACCAGGTTTGTCAGGCGGAACGGACGAAGATCGCCGTCATAGTTCGCGTCCCAACCGGTGGTGCGGCCGTAACCGCGCTGGTCCGGCGCGATCACGTGGTAGCCGGCCTTCGCCAGCAGCGGCATCACCTTGCGCCAGCTGAAAGCGAGCTCCGGGAAGCCGTGCAACAGCAACACGCAAGGACGGCCGCCGCTTTCAAAGCCCGCCTCCAGCACGTGCATGGTGAGGCCGTTGATGTCTTCGATAAACCGCGAGCGGACGCCTGCGGGGAGCGGGATGTCGGGGAGGGTGTGCATAGTTTAGTCACCAACAATCTGGTCGTTCCCGCGAAAGCGGGAACCTAACGCGGAGTTGGCTCCCGCAACATCCTTGCCGCCGGTGGTTCTGGATCCAGGCTCGCGTTCACCTTGCTTACTTGGCCGGGACGACGACGACCCTGCTTGCACGTCACAATCGCTCGACGATGGTCACGTTGGCCATGCCGCCGCCTTCGCACATGGTCTGCAGGCCATAGCGCTTGTTGCGCTGTTTGAGCGCGTTGACCAGCGTCGTCATCAGCTTGGTGCCGGAGCCGCCGAGCGGATGGCCGAGCGCGATGGCGCCGCCGTGGACGTTGAGCCTCTCGGGGTCGGCGCCGGTAGTCTTGAGCCACGCGGTTGGCACCGACGCAAAGGCCTCGTTCACTTCGAACAGGTCGATGTCGTCGACCTTCATGCCGGCCTTTTTCAGCGCCCGTTCCGTCGCATGCAGCGGTGCGTCCAGCATGATCACGGGATCTCCGCCCATCATGGTCATGTGGTGCACCCGCGCCATCGGCGTGACGCCGAGCGACTTCAAGCCTTTTTCATTGACGACCATCACGCCGGAGGCGCCGTCGCAGATCTGGCTGGCGGAAGCGGCGGTCAGCTTCCCGTTCTCCGCGATCAGTTTGACGTTCCTGATGCCGTCCAGGCTGACGTCGAAACGAATTCCTTCATCGATCGCGTGAACATCCTTTGAGCCGTCGGCGCGCGTGATCGGCAGCGGCACGATTTCGTCCTTGAAGCGGCCCGCTTGCGTCGCCGCGATCGCGCGCTGGTGGCTGTTGTAGGAATATTCGTCCAGATCGTTCTTGGAGAGGCCGTATTTCTCGGCCATCATTTCCGCGCCGGTGAACTGGCTGAACACGATGTTCGGGTAACGCTGTTCGATATTCGGGCTCTTGTAATGGCCGAATCCGTTTTTTGCCGGCAGTTGCGAGGCAAGCCCCATCGGCACCCGCGTCATCGCCTCGACGCCGGCCGCGATCACGACGTCCATGCTGCCGGACATCACGGCTTGGGCGGCAAAGTGCAGCGCTTGTTGCGAGGAACCGCATTGCCGGTCGATCGAGGTGCCAGGCACGCTCTCCGGCAGCCTGGACGCCATGATGGCGTTGCGCGCGATATTGTTCGATTGCTCGCCGACTTGCATGACGCAACCCATGATCACGTCTTCGATCTGGTCCGGTGCGGCGCCGGAGCGTTCCACAAGTGCATTGAGTACGGAGGCCGCGAGATCGGCTGGATGCCAGCCCGCAAGGCGACCTCCCTTGCGGCCACCGGCAGTGCGTGCGGCAGCGACGATATAGGCCTCGGCCATGGGCGTTCTCCCCTAATTTTGTTGGGCGGAATTTTTGGATGGTTGCACGAATTAGAATAGCGCGGCCGGATTTAGTCAATCAATTAAGGCTTGAGGCGGCCCGCGCCATGGGGTTAGCGTGCATGCAAGAGCGAAGAAATGCAGGAGAGACGCCACCATGCAATTAAAAGACGTTGCGGTCCTGATCACCGGCGGCGGTTCCGGCCTTGGAGCTGCGACCGCGCGCGCCATGGCGGCCAAAGGTGCCAAAATCGCCGTGCTGGATCAAAGCAGGGAGAATGCCGAGAAGGTTGCGGCCGAGGTGAAAGGTATCGCGGTCCCGGCCGACGTGACCGACGAGGAGCAGGTCAAGGCCGCCATCGCGAAAGGTGAGAGCGTCCACGGCATTGCGCGTGTGCTGGTGAATTGCGCCGGGATCGGCGGATCGCAGCGTATCGTCGGCAAGGACGGCGTCTATCCGCTCGCCAAGTTCGCGCGCATCATCAATGTCAATCTGGTCGGCACCTTCAATGTGCTGCGGCTGTTCGCCGAACGGCTGTTGACCGAGCAGCCGGTGGGCGAAGAGCGCGGCGTCATCATCAATACCGCGAGCGTCGCGGCCTATGAGGGGCAGATCGGCCAGATCGCCTATTCGGCCTCCAAAGGCGGCGTGGTCGGCCTCACGCTGCCTGCCGCGCGCGATCTCGCCCAGCACAAGATTCGCGTCAATACCATTGCGCCAGGTCTTTTCTTCACCCCGCTATTGATGGGATTGAGCGAGGAAGCCCGCCAAAGCCTTGGTGCGCAGGTGCCGCATCCCGCGCGCCTGGGCGATGCCGCCGAATACGGCAACCTCGTGGTCCACATCGTCGAGAACGCGATGCTCAACGGAGAAACCATCCGTCTCGACGGCGCGATCCGCATGGCGCCGCGATGACGAGACAATCCGCCTTGCACTGGAGAGTAGCGGCATGAATTTCGATTTTTCCGACGAACAAAAACAGTTGCGCGACACCGCGCGGAAATTTCTTGTGGAGAAGTGTCCGCCCAAGGCGGTGCGCGCCGTCATCGACGGCAAGGCGCCCTATGACCGCGATCTGTGGAAAGGCCTCGCCGAGATGGGCTTTCTCGGCGTCGCGATTCCGGAGGCCTATGGCGGCTCCGGCGCCGGCCAACTGGAGCTTTGTGTGATCGCCGAGGAGATGGGCCGCGCGCTCGCGCCGGTGCCGTTTTCCTCAACCGTCTATCTCGCCGCCGAAGCGTTGCTTGCTGCTGGAAGCGAGGCGCAGAAGCAAAAATGGCTCCCGGTGATCGCCTCCGGCGATGCCATCGGGACGCTCGCTCTGTTCGAAGGCAAGGGTAATCCATCGCCGCAGGCGATCAAGCTCGCGGCGTCCGGCGGCAAGCTCGATGGCGTGAAGAAGCCGGTCGCCGACGGCGCGATTGCGGATTTTGCGATCGTGGCCGCGCGCACCGGCTCGACCGGCCGCGAGACCGACATCTCGCTGTTTCTGGTGGATATGAAGGCCGAAGGGGTCGAAGCCAAGGCGCTCGCCAACGTCGATCCGTCGCGCAACCAGGCGGAGGTTATTTTCAAAAATTGCAAGGCGGAGCCGCTGGGCGCCAGCGGCGAAGGCTGGAGCATTGTCTCGCAGGTGCTCGATCGGGCCGCGGTGCTGCTCGCCTTCGAACAGGTCGGCGGCGCCGACCGCGCGCTCGAAATGGGCCGCGATTATGCGCTCGACCGCATCGCCTTCGGCCGGCCGATCGGGTCGTTTCAGGCGATCAAGCACATGCTGGCCGACATGTATGTTTCGGCGACGCTGGCGCGCTCCAACTGCTATTACGGCGCCTGGGCGCTCTCGACCAATGCCGGCGAATTGCCGGAGGCCGCTGCGGCAGCGCGGATCAGCGCGACCCAGGCGTTTCAGCATTGCGCCAAGAACAACATCCAGGTCCATGGCGGCATGGGGTTCACCTGGGAGTTCGACTGCCATCTCTATTACCGGCGCGCGAATGCGACGGCGCTGTCGCTCGGCTCGATGTCGTATTGGGAAGATGCTCTGATCGACCGGATGCGGAAAAGGAATGCGGCCTGATGCAGGCCGGCGTTTCGACGATGACAACGGGAAATTGCGCATGAATTTCGATGACACCCCGCAAGAGGCTGCCTTTAGGGCCGAGGCGAAAGCCTGGATCGCCGCGAACGCGCCGAAGCAATATGAGGAGGAATTGAAAAGGTCCTCGCTCGGCCGCACCGCCCTCAAGGGCGCCAATGTTCTCGATGTCGCGAAGGCGTGGCAGAAGAAGAAGGCTGATGCCGGCTGGGCCTGCCTGCACTGGCCGAAGGAATATGGCGGCCGCGGCGCGTCCCCGATCGAGCGCGTGATCTGGCAACAGGAAGAAGGCGCCTTCGGCAAGCTCTCCTTCACCTTCATCATCGGCCACGGCATGTGCGGTCCAACCATGATGGCTTATGCGGGCGAGGAGCATAAGCGTCGCTATTTGCCGCCCCTCGCGTCAGGCGAGGATATCTGGTGCCAGTTGTTTTCAGAACCCGCCGGCGGCTCCGACGTTGCGGGCTTGCGCACGCGCGCGGAGAAGCGTGGCGACGACTGGATCATCAACGGCCAGAAAATCTGGACCTCGGGGGCGCATTATTCCGACTATGGAATCCTGCTGACGCGCACCGACCCCACCGTGCCCAAGCACAAGGGGCTCACCATGTTCTTCCTGAGCATGAAAAGCCCGGGCATTGAAATCAGGCCGATCAAGCAGGCCAACGGCAACTCCGACTTCAACGAAGTCTATTTCACCGATGTGAAGATTCCCGATTCCCAGCGGCTCGGCGCCGTCAACGACGGCTGGAACGTCTCGCTGACCACGCTGATGAACGAACGCATGTCGATCGGCGCGGGGATTGCGACCGGCTTCCCCGAGCTGTTCGAATTTTGCAGCAACCTGATGCTGGAAGATGGGCCGGCGATCGATGATGCGAGCGTCCGCTCGAAGCTCGCTCATTGGGCGGTGCGCGCCAGCGGGCTTAGATATACCAACATGCGTGCGATCTCCGCCCTGTCGAAAGGCGAGCGTCCAGGACCGGAAAATTCGATCGGCAAGCTGGTCGCGGGATCGATGATCCAGGACATCTCGGCCTATGCAATGGATTTGCAGGGCGCGGCCGGCGTGTTCTCCGGCCCCGAGGAAGCGGAAGTGGCCGGCAAGTTCCAGGCGATGCTGCTGCGAGCGCCCGGAACCCGCATCGAAGGCGGCACCGACGAGATCATGCGCAACATCATCGCCGAGCGCGTGCTCGGTTTGCCCGGCGATATCCGTGTCGACAAGGATGTGCCGTTCAGCCAGATCCCGACAAAGGGTAGAAACTGATCGCGAAGGCCTCTTTTCCAGCTGTCTTGCTTTCGAAAGGAGAGGCGAAGTGAGGCCCACGCAAGGAGATTGCTCCGATGAATTTCGATGACACTCCGCAAGAAGCCGCCTTCCGCGCCGAGGCGAAGGCGTGGGTCGATGCCAATGCGCCCCGCGAATTCGAGGCAGAGCTTGCGAAGGCTTCGTTGGGGCGGATCAGGCTGCAAAAGCACGACATCGTCGAGGTCGCCAAGGCCTGGCAGAAGAAGAAGTCTGACAGCGGATGGGTGTGTCTGCACTGGCCCAAGGAATATGGCGGCCGCGGCGCTTCACCCGTCGAGCGCGTGATCTGGCAGCAGGAAGAAGGGATTTACTTCAAGCTTACAAGCCCGTTCCAGATCGGCGAGGGCATGTGCGGGCCGACGCTGATGGCTTTCGGCAGTGAAGCCGACAAGCGGCGCTATCTGCCGAAGATCGCCTCGGGCGAGGAAATCTGGTGCCAGTTGTTCTCCGAGCCCGCAGGCGGCTCCGACGTGGCGGGCCTGCGCACCCGCGCCGAACGCGATGGCGATCACTGGATCATCAATGGCCAGAAAATCTGGACCTCGGGGGCGCACTATGCCGACTACGGTCTGCTCATCACCCGCACCGATCCGACCGTGCCCAAGCACAAGGGCCTGACGATGTTCTTCATCGACATGAAGAGCCCGGGCGTCGAGGTCAGGCCGATCAAGCAGGCCAACGGCATGCAGGAATTCAACGAAGTGTTTTTCACCAATTTGCGCGTACCCGACTCGCAGCGGTTGGGCGCGATCGGCGACGGCTGGAGCGTGTCGCTGACCACGTTGATGAACGAACGCATGTCGATCGGCTCTCGGCTTGCTACCGGCTTCAACGAGCTGTTCGACTTTTGCTGCAACCTGATGACCGAAGATGGACTTGCGATCGACGATCGCGCCACGCGTTCGAAGCTTGCATCATGGGCGGTCAAAAACAGCGGTCTTAAATATACCAGCATGCGAACCATCTCGGCGTTGTCCAGAGGCGAGCGGCCGGGCCCGGAAAACTCGATCGGCAAGCTGGTGTCAGGCGCGATGCTTCAGGATATCGCGACCTACGCGATGGACCTGCAAGGCGCCAGCGGCGTGCTGAACGATCCGGCGACCGCGGAAGCTGCCGGCCAGTTTCAGGCCATGCTGCTGTCGTCGCCATCGATCCGGATTGCCGGCGGTACCGACGAAATCCTGCGCAACATCATCGCCGAGCGCGTGCTGGGTCTGCCCGGCGACATCCGCGTCGACAAGGATGTGCCGTTCAACCAAATCCCGACCAAGGGACGATAAGATATGCCAACGACCGCGAGCGATTCATCCGGAAGCCGACACAGCACCGAGGAGCGCATCGGCATTCTGGAGGAGTTGCTTGACGAGCGCTTTTCCTGCCGGGCTTTCAAGCCCGATTCCGTGCCGCGTTCGCTCATCGAGCGAATCCTCAAGGTGGCGCAGCGCACCGCGTCTTGGTGCAACAGCCAGCCGTGGCAGGTCGTGATTGTAAGCGGCGAGGCACGCGAAAAATTCCGCGAGGAGATCTATGCGGCAGCAACTTCGGGCAAAGATGATGGCGATTTTCCATTTCCAAGGGAATATCGCGGCGTCTATTTGGAACGCCGGCGCGAAAGCGGCTTTCAGCTCTACAATGCACTCGGCATTCCACGTGGCGACAGGGCGGCCTACGCCAAGCAGGCGCTGGAGAATTTCAATTTCTTTGGCGCGCCGCATGTCGCCATTATTCATACGGACGAGGCGCTCGGTGTCTACGGCGCGATCGATTGCGGCGCCTATGTCAGCAATTTCATGCTGGCGGCGCAGGCGCTCGGCCTTGGCACCATTCCGCAGGCCGCGCTCGCTCACCAGTCCGGCCTGATCCGGCGGCATTTCAAGCTCGGCGACGACCGGCGCGTGGTGTGCGGGATATCTTTCGGCTACGCGGACCGTGATCACCGTATCAATGGCTACCGCACCTCACGAGCAAGCGTGTCCGATGCGGCGGTCTTTGTTGATGGATAGATGAGCCTCGGCTTAAAACCTCGGCGGGCGTTTCTCGGAGAAGGCCTTGATGCCTTCCTTGATTTCGTCGCTGCGCATGCTGTCGCGGTGCCGGCGGTCGGCCCCCTCTTCATCGAGTTTGCCGCGCGCGATCTCGTGGATGGTCTGCTTCATGCCGCGCATGGCAATCGGTGCGTTGCCGGCAAGAACGGTTGCCAGCCGGTCGACCTCCTCGTCCAGGGCTTCGGCAGGAACCGCTGACGTCAGATAGCCGATCCGCAACATTTCCATGGCGCCGATTTTCTCGGATGTCAGAAACAGCCGCTTGGCATTGTCGAGCCCGAGCCGCGTCACGTAGCGCGCGATACCGCTCTTGTAGTAGTGCAGACCAAGCCGCGCCGCCGGCATGAACATTTCGCAGCTGTCGACGCCGATGCGGAAATCGCAGGCGAGCGCAAGGTCGGTCGAGCCGCCATAGACCCCGCCATTAAGCCGGCAGATGGTGGGAATGCCGAGATCCTCGAGCCGGTTGACCACAGCCTCGAAAGCGGATCCGGCGCTTCGCTGTTCCACCGCGCTGGTCGCGCGTTCGGCGACCGAATTGAGATCGTAGCCGGCGCTGAAAGCGCGGCCGGTCCCGGTAAGCACCAGAACGCGAACGGCGGCGTCGGCCTCGATTTCCGCGAACTGGCCCAACAACACGTCCAGATCGTCGGCCTGCAAGCGGTTGAGATGTTTTGGGCGATTGAGGCGAATGGTGGCGCGTGCGCCGTGCCGTTCGAGTACCGGCGGGCTTGCGTCGGTTTCCGACATTGTTTTCTCCGCTATTTATTCTCCAGCGCGCGCCGCTGGGCTTCGGCATCGATCGTCTCGGCCAGGTCGGGGTGGCGAGCCATCAGCACGCGAAAGTCGACGAGATCCAGCACCAGAAGCTGCGATACCCGTGTCGTCGTGATGTTGGCCGAGCGCAGGTTGTTGCCGAGTAGCGCCATTTCGCCGAAAAAAGCGCCTTCGCCAAGCGCGACTTTCTTGCCCGGCAAATCGACCTCGACTTCGCCGCTGGCAATGAAGTACATGCAGTCGCCGATCTGGTCCTTGCGGATGATGGTGGTGCGCGGCGGAAGATCAATCGTGCGCAGTATCTGGGTGACGTCGGCGATTGCCGCGGGTCCGAGCGAAGCGAAGAACGGCACCTTGCTCACGTGCTCCCAGGTCCGCAGGAAATTGTCACGACGGGTTTCTGCGGCAAAGCCCGTGGCGAGAATACCGGCCCACAATCCGAACACGCCAAGCCCGCAGATCATGACGGCGGCGGCGATGATCCGTCCCAGCGGGGTGATCGGCACCACATCGCCGTAGCCGGTCGTGGTCAGTGTCGCTACCGCCCACCATAAAGCCGCCGGTATGCTGCCGAAGCTCGCCGGCTGAATATCGCGCTCGAGGAAGAATTCCGCCACAGAGGCCATAAAGAGGACCATCAGGAAAATCACGAGCACGCTCAACAGCGGTCCGGATTCCACCACCAGCACCCGGCGCAATTGCCGCAAGCCCCGAATCCCCGGCACGACTTTCAGCACCCAGAACATGCCAAGCAGCCAGGCGGATTTGGGTGTTACGCCTGCGGCCAGTGCAATAGGGACCGCGAGCGCGGAAGCCGCGTCCACGATGCCGCGTAAGGAGGACGTGTAGGCCCATCGGCGGTCGATACGAAAAGCGTGACGCAGTCGGACCACCCATTCGAACACAAAATAGGCGAGACAGGCCCACAGCAGCGCATCGATGACATGGTGCAAGGCGGCATAGGCCGGATCGACTGTCAGCAGCACGATCGCCACAACGCCGCAGGTGACCGCAAGGTAGGCGGCCTTGGTCATATTGCGGCCGGTGGCCGTGGCGGTTGCAAACTGCTGGAAGGCTGAAACGTCGGAGGACTTGGACATAGCGCGCCGGTCGCCTCTCAGGCGCTTTGTGCGGTCTTGACGACCACCACATTGTCTTCGTGGCCGCCCTGCCGCTTCAGGCTCTCGCGCCGCATGCCGATTTCGTCGCGCACGAATTCATATCCGAGCTTGAACGTGTCCAGCCCGTCGCTGGAAATGGTGCCGTCGCGCAGGCCAATCACCGCGCCGCGAAGCACCCCTTCGAGTTCGTCCTGCAAGCCTTCCAGCGCCTCCATCGTCTGGGCATTGGCGATCCGCTCGCCAATATCGAGGATCGCGGTTGCGAGTTCGCTGGCCTTTTCCGGTGCGACCCGGGTGACCTTGGTGTAGAGCCCGACAAAGATCGATCCGATGACGCTGAGCGCGGCCACGGCCAAGTATAGCAAGTCACTATAGCGCTCCAGGAAGGATTTGGACGTGTCATTGATATATTCGGCGACGCCCTGATGCGCCGCGACAAAGGCGCTCTTGTCGACATCGGCCGGCTCGATCTTGGAGGCGAAGCCGTCGTCGAGCGCAAGCTCCGCCTTGTTCTCATAGATCGTACGCGCTAACTCGCCTGCGGTGTTCGCGGCAATCGCGGCCTGCCCCACCAGCAGCCAGTGCAATCCCACCGTATCCAGGTCGTCATCGGGAATTTGCGGCGTCGAGGACAACAGGCCGGTGGCTAGCGTTTCCTCCGAAATGCCGGGATAGCGCCGGGTCAACGCAGTCGATTCGTCGATGGCGTTCACCGTGAATGGCGCTCGTCTGGCGGATTGTTCGAAGCCCTTGTCCCTGACGATCGCGGAGGCATGGTCAATCACGATGACGGAGCCATAACCGCCGGAGGTAAACAACTTGTCGAGCGTCGAATTAGCGGGGGCCAGTTGCAGGCGCGCACTGGTGTCCGACCCTTCGGGAATTTCGAGAACCTTGCGGGCAAAGGTGAGATTATTGGTGGAACTCGTCAGCAGCGCGATTTTCTTTTTCTTCAACTCGGCGAGCGATTTGATCTTCTTGTCGCCGGGGCTGATCAGCATCAATACATCGTGTTCCAGGATCGCGATCGAGCGGGCGCGTGGCGGGATCTTTGCATCGGTTCGCAGCACGGCGAGGTCGGCCAATTTCCGGTCGAACTGGGCAAGCGCCCTGGTGTTGTCGGCGTTGGGAATGATCTTGAGCCGAAGCCGCGAGGAGGTAGCCCTGAGCATGGCGGCAAGCTTGGTGGCGAAACGGGCTTGCGGTCCGTTGGCCTCACCGACGGCAAAGGTCAGCGTTTCGGAATTCCTGAGCCAGATGCGGCTGCCCCATACGGTTGCACCCGTCAGCAGCAGCGTCAGCACCGCAAACAGGATCACTTGCCTGCGGTTGCTGTTGAGAAATGACGGGCGCGAGCGCCGTGTGCCGGATGGTGGCGTTGGGACTTCAGCGCTCATGGCCCTTATCCGCAACTTCTAAGGGCGGCGGCGCCACGTTAATTGCGCCGAAAACCGCCCGAACTGCGTCCTAAATGCCTAAAAAAGAACGATAATTTTATAAGCTCGGATGATATCCGCTGGGCCAAGGATTGCAAACCAGCCCCTAAAGGTAACCTTACCCCTGGGCCGATCAGTCCTTCCTCCGCACCCCCGGGGGCAAGGCCTGGGCCAATTGCCCGCATTTACCCTTCGGCCACACCCTGTGTTTTTCGAAGATGGCAGTGGTGCATTCCAAACCGGGAGATGTCATAAAATGGGGAACCCGGACCTGAAGTGTCGGGGTGCAAGAAGAAAGCGCGTCGAAGCCTCTAGAAAAACCACCCGCATCATTCACGTCCGAGGGCTTCCGCTTGTCGTTTCCTCCCATGTCCGCGTCGGTTCCGGTAGGTGCGCTGATCGGATGGATGGTGTTGCTGACCGTCAAGCACGTCATCGCGGACTTTGTACTGCAAACGTCCTGGATGGCGATCGGCAAGGATCAGAGAACCGGTTGGTTTCTGCCGCTGCTCGCCCATTGCGGCGTGCACTTCGCGGTCATGCTTGCCGTGATCCTGGCCGTGGCTCCGCGGTTCTGGTTCGTGGCGCTGATCGATTTTGCCGTTCACATCACGGTTGATCGCTGCAAGGGCCTGGTTGCCTCGAGGCTGGGCGTGACCCAGGAAAACCAGCATCCCTGGTTCTGGACGCTGATCGGCGTCGACCAGGCGCTGCATCATCTGACCGACTTCGGCCTGTCCATCTTCATGGCCGCGAACTGATTCGAATCAGCGGCGGCCCTGACTTCCGACCTTCAATCAAGCCGTCCGTAACACTACCGGTGGCGGTGGTTAACCTTTCGTTAGAGAGTCGCATTGCATCCTCGGCGTCAGGGGATATGCAAATGTTTTCAAGTCGCGACGCTTTCGAGAACGACTTTTGCCCGGTCCGGGACGAATTGCTTGGCGAAATGTATCGCGCGAGCGAACACGGCCTTCGGCAGTTGGTGGACAGTGTCTCGCCCGATGTCCGGGCGATGCTGGCGCTATTCTGCTATCGCCGCAGCCATCTTTATTCGCTGGCGCTGACGATTGCGGCAAGTTGCAGCGAACAGGAATTGGTTCAGGTCGGCGGCCGCGTTGGCTCGACACTTTACGGACTGTCCCGCGAACCGGCAGCGCGAACCACGCCGTCATCGGCTTACGGCAACCGCAAGCCGATCACGTTGTCGACCAAGCCGCTCTCGGCGGTGACGCCGATGGAGGACGAACCCGACGACGAGGATTTCGCGGACTTCGCCAGGGCGATCACCGCGTAGATCGTTTCCGTTAGCTTCCAGCGTCTTCCAGAGGCAGCAAACCCCATTTTCGCCGGGCCATACCGCATTCGGCGTCACCCGGCATACAGGTGCGGCACACCTCGGGCCGCACCGCATAGATCTTGCACGAGGTTTCCACGCCGACCTGTCCCGTCAGCGCTGAACAGCGGTCGCCATCGCAACGCATGCCGGATTGTTTCTCGTTGACGAATTTTGCGGGGATGAGATCGAGCGCGGCATCGTCCTCGGTCGAAAAACGCGGCCAGCTTCGCGAATAGGCACAGCAGGCGCCGCAGGACTGGCACGGGCTCTCGGATCCGGAAGGCGGCTGGTGAGTTTCCATGGCTAGATATCGCTCGGCGCTTCCCAGACCAGGCTCCTTCGCCATTTTGCGCGAAGCAGATCGCGCCGCTCGGGGTATTTCTCATCCAGATAGACAGCATCGATGACGCGGTCGGTGCGGAAGCTGCGAAAGTCGCGGCGCAATTCGCACCATGCGGCGAGCAGCCGCACCGCCTCCAGATAGCCGATCGCGATCGGCCAGACGGTGCGCTCGCTGTCGCGCCCCTGCTCGTCCCGATAGCGCAGCGTGATCTTCCGTCCCTCGTGAATCTGCGTGCGCGTCTTCACCATGTCGATGCGGTCGGGCTCCTTGCGCCAGCTCGGGCGTGCACGGCTTGCCGGTTCAAGCACGAACGGGCGTAGCCGCTCCGGCACGGTTTCCGCGATCTTGGCGATCAGGTCGGCGGCAGCACGCGACAGCGCTTCGTCGGCGTGGCTCGCGACCCACTGTGCGCCCAAAACCGCAGCCTCGATCTCGTCGGGCGTCAGCATCAGGGGCGGCAGGTCAAAGCCCTTCTCGAGAATATAACCCATGCCCGCCTCGCCACGGATCGGCACGCGCTGCTCCATGAGCGTTGCGATATCGCGATAGATCGTGCGTTTCGACGTCTCCAGCTCGGCCGCGATGGCGTCAGCGGTCAGGGGTTTGCGGGTGCGCCGGAGCACCTGAATGATCTGGAAAAGACGATCGGCACGTCGCATGAGAGGTCTCAATCTTTTTCGAACGGCGCCGCTGATGCGGTGGATTTGATATTCGCTTCGATATTGCCGCGAATTCTCCAAGCGAATGCCAAATCCGAAACCGCACTGGAACCCGTAGCGATGGGATACGAATCTCAGAACCCGACATTCGATGCTGACACCATGTTGGCAGCAGGTGGCAAGTATAACGGTGACAACACTCGAATCGAGAGGGGTTTGTCCCATGATCATACTTTACGGCCTCGACCTATGGACCACGATCTCGCCACTGCTGACACCACGGTGGCAGCAGGGGATGGCTAATCTGAAGCGCGTTCTCAGGGAAAAGGGAGTGCTTCATTGATCACGCTTTTTGGCTTTGGCCCCGGTTTCGGCCTGCCGGAGATCAGTCCGTTCGTGACCAAGACGGAAGTTCAGCTCAGGATGGCGGGCCTTGCCTACGGCAAGGAAAAAGCGAGGCCGACCGCGTCGCCCAAGGGACAATTGCCTTACATCGAGGACGATGCCGAGGCGATTGCCGATTCCACCTTCATTCGCGCGCACATCGAGGGCAAGTACGGCTTCGATTTCGACGCGCCTTTGAGTTTGCAGCAGCGCGCGCAAGCCTGGGCGTTCGAACGCATGATCGAACATCATATGTACTGGGCGCTGGTCGGCGCGCGCTGGGTGAATCCTGAGAATTTCGCCAAGGGACCGGCGCACTTCTTCGATAGCGCGCCGGCGCATATGCGCGAAAAACTTCGCGAGGACGCGCAGTTTCGTGTCGCGGAAAATTATCTCATCAGTGGTCTTGGCCGGCATGCGCCGGACGAGGATGTCGATCTTGCGGTCCGCTCGCTGCTTTCGCTGTCGGTCCAGCTTGGCGACAAGCGTTATCTGATGGGCGATACGCCTTGCGGCGCGGACGCCACAGCGTTCAGCGTAGTGGCCGGAATTCTGACGCCGTTCTTTGCTTCGCCTTTGCGCGAACGAGCCCAGCAGTTCGGCAATCTCGTCGCCTATGTCGACCGCATGATGGGACGATATTATCCGGAGTTCGCCTGGACGCCGCTGCTGGAGGCGGCCTGAGTTTCGACAAGGCTCTTCGGCGCAGGCTCCCCCTTCAAGGCAGCCAACTCGGCCTCAAGCTCAACGATGCGCGCGTCGCGCGAGGCGAGTGCCGCCGCCACGTCGGCAGCGTCGAACTTTTGCGGAATGTGCTGCGGGCAATTGGTGTCCCACGCTTCAATCCGAAACAGGATCGCCTGCTCAGGGCGCGCCTTATAGCCTTTCGGCATCAACGATTGCAGCAGCGCATCATCGTCCTCGACCACGCGCGCCTCGCCCCACAGCTTCACCCTGCGGCGATGGGCATAGTCCATCACGAAGATATAGGTCTTGGGGTTTTCAGACAGATTGCCTTGCGTGATGTATTGCTGGTTGCCTTTGTAATCGGCAAAGGCCAGCGTGTTCTTGTCGAGAACCTTGATAAAACCCTTCGGGCCGCCGCGATGCTGGATATAGGGCTGGCCGTCCGCCGAGGCGGTCGCGAAATAGAAGCTGTTGGCTTCCGCCAGAAACGCGGCCAGTCCCTCGTCAACCTCGGTGCGCCAGCCGCCGCGGTCTTCGACATGGGCATACATCATCCGCGAACCCTTGCGGGACTGGATCGCCCTCACGGCCGGGGTAAACGCGACGTCGCTGGAATAAAGGCGGCCGTCTGACATCGGAAGTCTCCTGGATCATTCTGCCTCAATCGGTTCAACCTACCTGATCATATCCCTCCCTTAAAACAATCGCCGAGATTGACATCAGATAATTGCAATATATGAAATAATGCCATGGATCGCCTCGATGCCATGCAAGCCTTTGTCACGGTTGCGGATCTCAAGGGGTTCGCGCCCGCGGCGCGCAAGCTTGGCCTTTCGCCCTCCGGCGTGACGCGGCTGATTGCGGCACTGGAAAATCGTCTCGGCGCGCGTCTGTTGCAGCGGACGACGCGGTCGGTGACGTTGACGGATGCTGGCGCGCGCTATCTCGAACGCGCCAGGCGCATCCTCGCCGATGTCGAGGAGGCCGAGGTCGCGGCCGAGGGCGAGCGTGCCCGCCCGAGCGGACGGCTCGTAATTTCCGCGCCGGTCGGTTTCGGGCGGCTTCACGTCAGTCCAGTCATGAACGCCTACCTCAAGCGTCATCGCGAGGTGTCCGCGGAATTGAGGCTGGAAGACCGCATGGTCAATCTGGTGGAGGAGGGGGTCGATCTTGCGGTGCGGATCGGCCATCTCGCGGATTCCTCCCTGGTGGCCCGCCATGTCGGCGACATGCGCCGGATCGTCGTGGCCTCGCCCGGATATCTGAAATCCCGCGGCGAGCCCAAAAGGCCTCAAGACATTGCCGCGCACGACACCATCCAGTTCGGCGCGAACTCAGTTTCGGCCGATTGGCGTTTTGTCGAGAGCGGGACGGAGATCCGATTGAATTACGCGCCACGCCTGTCGACCAATAGCGCCGACGCCGCAATCCAGTATGCGGAAGCCGGCGGTGGCCTGACGCGGGTGTTGGCCTATCAGGCGGCAGATGCGATCAAGCGCGGCCGGCTCAAAGTCGTGCTGGCGAAATTCAGCCCGCCGCCGCTGCCGATTCATATCGTCTATCCGACCTCGCGGCTGTTGTCGGCCAAGGTGCGCACCTTCATCGATCTCGTGGTCGAAATCAGCGACTGGCATTTCAGCTAGGGTGGCGGGTCTTTCTTGACCACGCGGAACGTCGCGTTGGCGCGTGCGATCAACCCACCGTCGGCGGTGACGCGGCATTGCGCGAAACAGAGCGTGCCGCCGGTTTTGATCACTTCGCTCTCGACCACGAGCCACTGGCCGATCTGGCCGCTGCTGATGAAATCGATCGACATGCTGACCGTCACCAGCGAATAAGCGCCGCGCATCTTGTGGCCGCAACTGTGGCCCATGGCCTTGTCGGCCATCGCGGCAATCAACCCGCCATGGGCGAAGCCGCGTGCGTTGGTATGCGCCGTCGCCAGTCGAAGTCCGAGGATGATCGCGTCAGGCGTTTGCTTCGAATAGATCGGCTCCCAGGGATCGGTGAGCGGGCTGGGCCGGGTTTGGCGTTCGAAACCTTCGGGAATATCGGACGGCATCATGGGTGGCTCGCGTTCTGCTGAGCCGCCATTGAAGACCGGTGCGGGAAGAAAATCACCACCTACAAAGTTTCAAACGGAATTTGCGCCGGTGTTTAAAACGGCGCTCGCGGACACCTAGCGCGGACACCTAATAAGGCAGCCCGACATAATTTTCGGCCAGCGAAGCGGCGGCGGCCTTCGAATTCACGACATAGTCGAGCTCGGCGAGCTGAATCCGGGCGCCGAAGGCGCCGTTGTCAGGAAACTTGTGCAACATTGACGTCATCCACCAGGAGAAGCGCACGGCCTTCCAGACCCGGCACAGCGCCTTGGCGGAATAGGCGTCAATGCCGCTTGTGGATTTCTCGTCGTAGTATTCGCGAAACGCCAACGCGAGGTAGTGCGCATCGGAGGCCGCGAGGTTGAGCCCCTTGGCGCCGGTCGGCGGCACGATGTGGGCGGCGTCGCCGGCCAAAAACATCCGGCCGAACCGCATCGGTTCGGCGACGAAGCTGCGCAACGGCGCAATGCTCTTCTCGATGGAAGGGCCGATGACCAACTCGTCCGCCGTCTTCTGATCTAGGCGTCTCTTGAGCTCGTCCCAGAAGCGGTCGTCCGGCCACTGGTCGATGTGATCGTCGAGCGGGCATTGCACGTAATAACGGCTGCGCCTGGTCGAGCGCATGGTGCAGAGCGCAAATCCCCGCGCATGGTTGGAGTAGATCAGTTCGTGGCTGACAGGCGGAGTTTCGGAGAGAATGCCGAGCCAGCCGAATGGGTACACGCGCTCAAAAGTCTCGATCGCGGCAGGCTTGACGCTGGCGCGGCTGACACCGTGAAAGCCGTCGCAACCGGCGATGAAGTCGCAATCGATTTCGTGCGTGACGCCGTCCTTCACATAGGAGAGGCGGGGATGGTCGGTGTCGAAATCGATCGGCTGGACGTGTTCGGCCTCGTAAACGCTGGTCAGGCCCGCCGCGCGCCGTGCGTTCATCAGGTCGAGCGTCACTTCGGTCTGGCCGTAGATCATCACCGTCTTGCCGGTAGAGGCATGCAAATCGATGCGGTGCCGCTCCCCGTCAAAGGCGAGTTCGATGCCTTCGTGGACCAGGCCTTCGTGGTGCGCGCGCTCGCCGGCGCCGAGTTCGTCGAGCAACGCGACGGTGCCTTCTTCAAGGAGGCCGGCACGAATACGCCCCAACACGTAATCCGGCGTGTGACGCTCCAGGATTACGTTGTCGATGCCGTAGGTGTGCAGCAACTGCCCGAGCAGCAGACCGGCGGGCCCCGCGCCAATGATCGCGACTTTGGTCCGCAACTCCGTTCCTCCTCCCCGATAGTATAAGCCGGCGTCTGTGGCCGCCGCCTTTAGACACTGGTAGTTATATCATATAACGTTTTTGGAAAAGCACAGGACAGCAGTTCAATCGGATGTCGTGCGAAGAGGCTGGGGACGATTCGTGTTCGCATATCGCACGGAATATTCGCTCGCTCGCAGCTCGTATTGAAACCGAAACGAAACCATATATAACATGTTAAATAAAAGAGCGGCTGATCAAGAGCGCCTTGTCCAAAGGGAGTGAACGATGAAAAGAGCTTTGCTCGCATTGTGGCTTGCGGCGTGCGCGACGCCCGCTTTCGCGCAGGAAAAGACCTTCGACCTCAAGATATCGCACTGGGTCCCCGCATCGCATCCGCTGCAAAAGTCGTTGGAGGATTGGGGAGCCGCGGTCGAGAAGGCCTCCGGCGGCACCATCAAATACCACGTCTATCCGGCGCAGCAGCTTGGCAAGGCCTTCGACCATTACGATATGGCGCGTGACGGCATCGCCGACGTCACCTACGTCAACCCCGGCTATCAGCCCGGCCGTTTCCCGATCATCGGCGCCGGCGAACTCCCGTTCCTGATGTCGGATGCCAAGGGCGGCTCGATGGGCCTGGACGCCTGGTATCGCAAATATGCCGGGAAGGAGATGAAGGACGTCAAGTTCTGCCTCGCCTTCATCCATGCGCCCTCTTCGTTTCATTCCCGCACCAAGAAAATCGTCGTCCCTGACGACATCAAGGGCATGAAGATCCGCCCGGCGGACGCGACGATCGCCAATTTCGTCACGCTGCTCGGCGGCACCAACGTGCAATCCTCCGCACCGGAAGTCCGCGACGTCATCGAGCGCGGCGTGGCGGACGCCGTCACCTTCCCGTGGGGCTCGCTGGTGCTGTTCGGGATCGACAAGGTGACGAAATTCCAGATGGACGCGCCGCTCTACGTCACCACCTTTGTCCTTGTCATGAACAAGGACAAATACAACGCAATGTCGGACCGGCAGAAGAAGGCGGTCGACGACAACTGCAACACCGAGGCCGCGGGGCGCATCGGCGAACCCTGGGGCAAGTTCGAAGACGCAGGTCTCGGCAAGGTGAAGGCGGAAGCAGGCCAGGAAGTCTATTCGCTCACGCCGGAACAGACCGTATTGTGGAAGAAGGCGGCCGAGCCGCTGGTCAAGACCTGGGCTGACAACGTCCGCAAGACCAGCGCCGATCCCGATGCCGCGCTTTCCGAGCTGCGGGCGTCATTGGCCAAGTACAACGCCTTGACGCCGTAATCACGCTCGCATCGTGGCGGCGGCAGCCTTAGCGTTTGCCGCGCCCTTCCTGCCATCGCCAAGACCGAGGGGAGCGGAAATGACGCGCAGTGCCATGGATCGTTTCATCGACACGATCGAATGGATTGCGGCCGGCTTCGTCGGCATCGTCGCCGTCAATATTTTCGTCTCGGTTCTCTTGCGCAATCTCTTTAGCTACGCGATTCCGGATTCATTCGACATCGGGCGCATGATGCTCGGCATCCTGATTTTCTGGGGAATTGCCGCCACCAGCTATCGCGGCACCCACATCACCGTCGATCTCATCTGGGGCAATGTCGGCCCGAAATATCAGCGCATCATCGACGTATTTGCGACGCTGGTGCTGTTGTTCGTGGTGACGGTGCAAACCTGGACGCTGTTCGACAAGGTGCGCGGCACTTATCAGGACCACGTCGTTACCTTCGACCTGCACATGCCGACCTGGCCGTTCTTCGCGGTCGCCTGGATCGGCGATGTCTCGGCGGTGCTTCTGATCGCGATCCGCACCTATCGGCTGATCTTCCATCCGGAACAGATGCACGATCCCAAACTCAAAAGCACGGAGTGAGCGCGGCATGAGTACCGATGCCGTCGCCATTCTGGGTTTCGTCGCGCTGTTTGTGCTGATGGTGCTGCGCGTGCCGGTCGGCATGGCGATGGGTCTCGTCGGCGTCTCCGGCTTTGGCTACCTGGTCGGCGGCACGCCGGCGCTCAAGCTGGTCGGCCAGACCTCGATGCGCACGGTGACCGATTATACGTTTGGCGTGATTCCGATGTTCCTTCTGATGGGGAGCTTCGTCAGCCATTCCGGCATGAGCCGCGACCTGTTCCGCGCCGCCAATGGCTTTGTCGGGCATTTGCGCGGCGGTCTCGGGATAGCGACGGTTGCGGCGTGCGGCGGCTTTGCCGCGATCTGTGGTTCGTCGGTCGCAACCGCGGCGACGTTCTCCGCCGTGGCCTATCCGGAGATGCGCCGCTTCGGCTATCCGCAATCCTTTGCCACCGGCGTGATCGCGGCCGGCGGCACGTTGGGCGCGATGCTGCCGCCTTCGACGGTGCTTGCGGTCTACGGCATCATCACCGAACAGGACATCGGCAAGCTCTTCATCGCCGGCATCATCCCCGGCCTGCTGGCGATGACGATGTACATGATCACCATCGGCCTGATCGGCTATTTGAGGCCGGGCTTCCTGCCGAAGGGCACACAGACATCATGGCGCGAGAGTTTTACCACGCTTAGGGATATCTGGGCCCCGGTTCTGCTCTTCATTTTCGTCATCGGGGGCCTTTATGGCCTGCCATATTTGCCGCGCTTCACGCCGACCGAAGCCGGCGGCGTCGGCGCCACCGGCGCGTTCCTGATCGGCGTTTTTACCGGCAGGCTGGACAAGGAAAAAATCCTGTCCTCGCTGCTGCAGGCGACGCGGACCGCGGCGGCCGTATTCACGGTGCTGATCGGCGCCTTGATTTTCGGTTATTTCCTCACGGTGACGCAGACTCCGCAAAAGGTCACGGAGTTCCTCACCGGGCTCGGCCTCGGCAGCTACGGTGTGCTGGCGGTCATCATGGTGATGTATCTGGTGCTCGGCTGCCTGATGGACGCGATGGCGATGATCATCCTCACCGTGCCGATCATCTTTCCCGTCGTCTCTCATCTCGGCTTTGATCCGATCTGGTTTGGCGTCATCATCGTGATGACGGTCGAACTTGGGCTGATTCATCCGCCGGTCGGCATGAATGTCTTTGTCATCAAGAGCGTGATCAAGGACGTTTCGTTCACGACGATCTTCAAGGGGGTGATTCCCTTCGTTCTCACCGATATCATTCGTCTGATTATTCTGATTGCGTTCCCGCTGCTGGCGACATGGTTGCCGCAGCACATGATAGCCCGCTAGGTTTTCCTGGCGATTCCTGGCGAGATCAGAGCCGCGGGGTGTTTCGATGGAACCTGTGCTTGCGACCCGATACGTCTTCACCATCACGGCCCGCATCGGCGCCGTCACCTCGGCCGGCGAGATCGGTACGGGCGAGCGCCGCATCATTCCGATCGTTGGCGGCGAGGTGAGGGGCAAGGACATCAATGGCAAGGTGCTTGCGTTCGGCGCGGATTTCCAGATTGTCCGTCCGGACTCCTCGATCGATCTCGAGGCGAAATACGCGATCGAGAGCGACGACGGGGCGGTGATCTACGTCGAAAACCGGGGAATTCGTTGCGGTCCGGCGGATCTGGTGAAAAAGCTCAACCGTGGCGAGGCGGTCGATCCCGCGCTAATCTATTTCCGCACCATGCCGAGGTTCGAAACCGGAGCTGCGAAATACCGGTGGCTGATGCAAAGCCTGTTCGTCGCCTCCGCCGCGCGCCACGCCGACCGCGTCGTGATCGACGTACATCAGGTTCTGTAAGGTGACCTCCCCGCAAGGGGAGGGGTGGCGGACGCACCGCCGATCGCATGATTGACTCCACCCCAATTAGTTATAATACATAACTATTAGGGAGACCGACATCGGATATGGGCGCGAAAGCCGACCTGTCCTTGCGAGCAAGCGACGCCCTGCCGTCACCGGGCGGCAGCTCGTATCCATTGCGGCCGATTTCGTTCGGTGATCCGAAGGTCACGATCGAGCGCCGCGCCGACGGCACAATCTATCTCAGGCCGGATCAACCGCTCGCTGCCTATCCAGACCGGCTGACCGATTCCTTGCGTTACTGGGCGACGGTTGCGCCGGACCGCCTCTTCCTGGCGGAGCGTGGTACGGGCGGCGAATGGCGAAAGATTACTTACGCCGACTTGCTGCGACTGAGCCGTCACATCGCCTCGTCGTTGCTGGCGCGTGGTCTTTCGGCCGAAAGACCGATCGTCATCCTTTCCGGCAATTCGATCGACCACGCGCTGGTTGCGTTCGGCGCCATGTTTGCGGGCGTGCCGTTCTGTCCGGTATCGCCGGCCTATTCGCTGGTCTCGAAAGACTACGGCAAGCTCGCCTACCTGATGAAGCTCCTGACGCCGGGACTTGTCTTTGTCGATGACGCCGATCAATTCGCAGCCGCGCTTGAGGCTAACGTTCCCGCCGATGTCGAAATTGCCGTGTCCCGCGGCGTGTTATCTGGCCGCGCGGTAACGAAGCTCGCCGACGTGATGGCGGCGCCGCTGCATCCCGGCCTCGACGAAGCCCACGAGGCGATCGGCCCGGACACCATCGCCAAATTTCTGCTGACGTCGGGCTCGACCGGAAATCCCAAGGCGGTCGTGAACACGCAGCGGATGCTCTGCGTCAATCAGGTCATGATCCGGGAGACCATGGCGTTCCTGAAGGACGAGCCGCCGGTCATTGTCGACTGGCTGCCGTGGAATCACACTTTTGGCGGCAACCACAATATCGGACTCGTGCTGTTCAACGGCGGCTCGATGTATCTCGACGCTGGAAAGCCGATGCCCGGCGGTATCGAGGAGACGGTGCGGAATCTCCGCGAGATTTCGCCGACGGTCTATTTCAATGTTCCAAAAGGCTACGAATCGCTGCTGCCTTATCTGCGCGACGACGCGCATTTGCGGCACATGTTCTTCGACAGGCTGCAGGCGATGTTCTTTTCCGGCGCGGCGATGTCGCCCTTTGTCTGGAACAGCCTCGACGAATTGTCGGTGCGCGAGACCGGCTTTCGGGTGCCGATTTTGACGGGGTTGGGCGCGACCGAGACCGCGCCGCTGTGTCTGCTGGCGACGCCGCGCACCAGCCGCTCCGGCCATATCGGCCTTCCGGTGCTCGGCAACGAAGTCAAGCTCGTGCCGGGCAATGGCAAGCTCGAGCTTCGCGCGAAGGGACCGAACGTCACGCCAGGTTACTGGCGCGAGCCGCAGCTCACCGTTGCCGCCTTCGACGATGAGGGCTTTTATAAATTCGGCGATGCCGCCAAGCCCGCCAATGCCGCCGATCTTACAGCGGGACTGGATTTCGATGGCCGCATCGCCGAAGATTTCAAGCTCGCAAGCGGAACCTGGGTCAGTGTCGGTCCGCTGCGCGCCCGCTTCATCGCCGCCTGTGCGCCGCTGGTGCGCGACGTCGTCATCGCCGGGATCAACCGCGACGAGATTACCGCGCTGGTCGTGCTCGACATCGACGGTTGCCGCCTGATCAACCCGGCGCTGCGTTCCAGCGACATCGCTGCATGCGCGCGCGACGAGCAGGTGCGCAGCGCTTTACAGCAACGATTTGCGGCATTTCAATCGGCCGCGACCGGCTCCTCGACGAGGGTCGCCCGCGCGCTGTTACTCGATATGCCGCTCTCGATCGATCGCGGTGAAGTCACCGACAAGGGCTCGATCAACCAGCGCGCGGTGCTCGACCACCGCAGCCAGCTTGTCGAGATGCTTTATTCATCTCAACCCGCCGCCAACGTGATAACGCCTTAAGCCAAATAACTAGTTTCAGGAGGATAGCATGCAGTTGAAGGATCAGGCCGCGATTGTGACCGGCGGTGCGTCGGGACTGGGCGCGGCAACCGCGCGACGGCTCGCCAAGGAGGGCGCCAAGGTTGCCGTGTGCGACCTCAATACCAAATTGGCGGAAACCGTCGCCACCGAGATTGGCGGTATGGCGGTCACGTGCGACGTCGCCGATGCGGCTTCGGCGGAAGCGGCGATTGCAGCAGCGGCGAAGGCCCATGGTCCGGCGCGGGTCCTGATCAATTGCGCCGGCATCGGCGTCGCCAAGCGGGTGGTCGGGCGCGAAGGGGCAATGCCTCTGGCCGACTTCGAGCGCGTGATCAAGGTCAACCTGATCGGCTCGTTCAACATGCTGCGGCTGGCGGCGACCGAAATGTCGAAGCTGGAACCGTTGGCGACCGGCGAGCGCGGCGTGGTGGTCTCCACTGCCTCGGTCGCCGCCTATGATGGTCAGATCGGGCAATCCGCTTACTCGGCCTCCAAGGGCGGCATCGTTGCGATGACGCTGCCAATCGCACGCGAATTGGCGCAGTTCGGCATTCGCGTGCTGGCGATCGCGCCGGGACTGTTCCTGACGCCGCTGTTGGCCATGTTGCCCCAGGAGGCGCAGGATTCGCTCGCCGCCGCCATTCCCTTTCCGCGCCGTCTCGGCGATCCCGGGGAATTCGCCTCGCTGGTGATGCATATGGTCGACAATCCTTATCTCAACGGTGAGGTAGTGCGGCTCGATGCCTCGCTGCGCATGGCGCCGAAATAAGATGTGGTTGGAGCTTGCCACGAGTTCGATCTCACCTCTCCCGTGGGGAGTGGTCGGCGCGAAGCGCCGGGGGATCGGTCTAACGATAGACCGTAACTCCTCACCCCAACCCTCTCCCAACGGGAGAGGGAGCCTGCTGCCGTCGTCCTGCTATCGAGGTTTTTAAGTCAATGTTCGTTCATCGGCGCGATGTGCAGATCCAGTGGGGCGACTGCGACCCCGCCAATATTGTGTATTATCCGCGCTATTTCGAAATGTTCGACGACTCGACCTCGATCATGTTCGAGGCGGCCGGGTTCTCCAAGCAGGATATCGTCAGGAAGTACGGCCTGGTCGGCATCCCGATGGTGGACACGCGGGCGAAATTCTATATCGCCTCGACCCACGGCGACTGGATCACGATCGAAAGCCGGGTCGAGAGCGTCAAGCGCTCAAGCTTCGAAGTCACGCACAAGGTGTTCAAGGGCGATGCGCTGGCGATCGAGGCGTTCGAGACCAGGGTCCTGGTCGGGCATCATCCCGACGATCCCGCTCGTCTGAAATCGGCGCCGATGCCCGAGGAGATGGCCGAAAAGTTCACCAAAGGATAGCTCGATCTGTGAGAACCAAGCGCTAAGATAGCAAGATTCAAGGGGAGGAAATTCATGAACAAGATGCTTCTCGTTGCCGCTGCCGTCGCGTTCGCGCTGCCGGCCGTGCCCGCCGCCGCCCAAACCAGCGAAATCACCATCGGCATCTCGATTACCACCACGGGCCCCGCGGCCGCGCTGGGTGTTCCCGAGCGCAACGCCCTCGATTTCGTGCCGAAGGAAATCGCCGGCGTGCCGCTCAAGGTCATCGTTCTCGACGATGGTGGCGATCCAACCACCGCCACGACCAATGCACGTCGCTTTGTCACGGAATCCAAGGCCGACATCATCATGGGATCGTCGACCACGCCGTCGACGATTGCAGTCTCCAATGTCGCCAACGAAGCCGGCATTCCGCATTTCGGCCTCGCGCCGTTTCCGGTGACGCCGGAGCGCGCGAAATGGTCCGTAGTGATGCCGCAGCCGGTGCCGATCATGGGCAAGGTGCTCTATGAACACATGAAGGCGCATAACGTCAAAACTGTCGGCTATATCGGCTACTCCGATTCCTACGGCGACCTGTGGTTCAAGGATTTCAACAAGCAGGCGGTGCCGATGGGGATGACGCTGGTCGACGAGGAGCGCTTTGCGCGGCCGGATACGTCGGTGGCGGGTCAGGTGCTGAAGCTCGTTGCCGCCAATCCGGATGCCGTCCTGGTCGGCGCCTCCGGCACCGCTGCAGGCCTGCCGCAGACGGCGTTGCGCGAGCGCGGCTACAAGGGCCTGATCTATCAGACCCACGGCGCCGCCAGCATGGATTTCATTCGGATCGCCGGCCCTGCGGCCGAAGGCGTGATCATGGCGTCGGGGCCGGTGATGAATCCCGAGGGCCAGCCGGATTCCGCGCTGACGAAAAAGCCGGGCCTTGCGTTGGATAAGGCGTACGAAGCCAAATATGGCCCCAACAGCCGCAGCCAGTTCGCCGGCCATTCCTACGACGCGTTCGAGGCCTTGAAGCGCTTGATCCCGGTTGCCTTGAAGACGGCCAAGCCCGGTACGCCGGAATTTCGTGAAGCGATCCGCCAGGCCATGATGAGCGAGCATGAAATCGCGGCGAGCCAGGGCGTCTACAACTGGACGGAAAAGAACCGCTCCGGCCTCGACGACCGCTCGCGCATCATCCTCACGGTGAAGAACGGAAAATACGTTCCGGCGATGTGAGACGATGGCGGCAGCGGTAGTGCGCTCCCTCTCCCGCTTGCGGGGGAGGGACGAGACGGCCATCGTCAGAATCGGACGGTCCGTTGCGCGGCCGACAGCGAAAAGGTCTCGAAGGTCTTCCTGGCGTTTTCCAGTTCTTCGGCAGAGATCGGCGGGTGACCGGGACGATGCTTCAGGATGCCACGGGCGGTCGACCAATCGAGCCTGGACGCCTTGCACGCGACAACGAGACCGTCCACGTTATCGCAGACGATCAGGCGTTGAATGATTTCTACCGGTGAGCCGCTCAGAAGGGCGAGCGCCGCGATGACGTTGGTGTATTCGCCGTTGACGACAAAGCGGTTGATGGTGGAGTCCTTCAACTTGCCCTTGCGAGCGAGCTCCACCATGTTGGCGTGCGCGGTTGTATAGTCGGGTAGATCCGAATTCCCCGAAATTGCGGTCGTAGCGATCGTATTTTCAATTTGATCTCGCATGACGCCCGGCATCGCATTGAGTGCACGCATGCGTGTGTCTTCCAGCTTGGCATGAAGCTGGCGTTTGAGCGGAAGCGGAATGTTCCTTCTTCGATCGAGCCTTTCCGCGAGGCCCTGGTCGCTTTCACCAAGTTTGACCAGCCGGGCCCAACTATCCTCAGACAGCTTGGCGCCCTTGTTCTCCGCGAGCGCGCGGTGAACGGCCTGGTCCCCGCATCGCACGAGTGCTTCGCTTACGGGGGGGAGGACGTCGTGCCTGCACGCGATCGCCAGGCGTTGCTTGTTGCCGCAGGATTGAGCCGCTTCGATCAGGAGTGCCGGCTCCAGATGACCGGATTTCAGGATAGGCAGTGAAACCGATTCGTCTTCGTGCAAGGCAAGCCGCCGGGTTGCCTTGGGCAACGTGCATTTTGCTTCCGTGAGCTGCTGGCTTATTTGCGCCAACAACTCGCTGTCGGCGCGGTCCATCAGCCGGACAAAGACGTCGTCGAAAAGGGCTATTTGGTGGGCTGTCAGTCGCTCGGCGTGACTCAGGAAAAACTTGGTAACCCGATGCAGGATTTCCGCCCACCGTTCGGGGGGCCATCCATCAATCGCGTCCAGTTCAGACAGTAACGCCGCCGATGTCGCCACCACAAGGCACCTCTAGGGCTTCGACACATTCGGGCAGCCCTTGTGAAAATCGCAATGAAAATTGGTACTTATCCGGCCAAAATAAGCTTTAACGGCTAAGGTTTCATTAAGGACATCGCCGCGGGAGTTCGGAACCGGGGGTAAATCGCTGGAAGACCCCCTAGAAGCCGAGATAGCTCGCGGCGACCCGGGCATCGCCGGCGACGTCCTTGGCCGTTCCCTGCAAGACGAATTCGCCAAGCTCCATGACATAGGCGCGGTCGGCGATCTGCAGCGCGGCTTGCGCGTTCTGCTCGACCAGCAACACCGACACGCCGCTGGCGCGCAATTCGCCGACGGTGCGAAAGATATCGGCGACGACGATGGGTGCGAGCCCCAGGCTCGGTTCGTCCAGCATCAGCAATTTCGGCGCGCCCATCAGCGCGCGCCCCATCGCCAGCATTTGCTGCTCGCCGCCGGACAACGTTCCGGCCAACTGGCGCCGCCGCTCCTTCAGCCGCGGGAACAGCGTATAGACGCGTTCCAGCGATTGCGCCGCGAGGGTCTTGGCGATCCGAAAGGCCCCCAGCCGCAAATTGTCTTCGACATTCATCGCGGCAAACAGTTCGCGATGCTCCGGCACGAGACTCAATCCCGCCGCGACGCGGTCCTCGATCTCGAGCCGCTGGATATCGGCCCCGGCGAAGGTGGCGCGTCCCCTGAGCGGCAAAATGCCCATGATGGCGTTCAATAGCGTGGTCTTGCCGGCGCCGTTGGCGCCAATGATGGTGACAATCTCGTTCTCGGCAACATCAAGCGTGACGCCGCGAACCGCCTCGACCTTGCCATAGGCGATATGGGCATCGGCGATCCGAAGAAGCGCGCCGCTGCTCATGCCACAGCCCCGAGATAGGCGCGGATGACATCGGGATTGGTCTTGATCGCCTCGGGCGTGCCTTCGGCGATCTTGGTGCCGAAGTCGAGGACCACGACGCGATCGGCGAGACCCATCACGAATCCCATATCGTGTTCCACCAGCAGCACCGACATGCCGCCGTCGCAAAGCTCGCGCAGCAGCTTTGCAAGCCGCACTTTTTCGAGGTGGCGAAGGCCGGCTGCGGGTTCGTCGAGCAGCAGCAGCGTCGGATCGGCGCACAAGGCGCGCGCGATCTCGACAATGCGCTGCTGGCCGAGCGAGAGGTTTCCGGCCAGGGTATGGGCTTGTGCGGAGAGGCCGACGCGTTCGATCTGCCGCGCGGCCTCGGCCAGCAATCGCGACTCGTCGCCCCGGTCGAAGCGGAGCATGCTGGCCAATGCGCCCGCTTTTCCGCGCAGATGCGCGCCGATTGCGACGTTCTCGAGAACGGTCATGTCGGCGACGAGCTTGACGTGCTGAAAGGTCCGGGCGACCCCGAGTTGGGTGATGTCCTGCGGTCTTGCGCGGTCGATCGCGCGGCCGAGGACGGAAATCGTGCCGGCCGAAGACGAAAGAACGCCAGTGATGAGATTGAACGTCGTGCTCTTGCCGGCGCCGTTGGGACCGATCAGGGCAACGATCTCGCGGGTTCCGACCTCGAAGGAGACGTCGTTGACCGCGATCACGCCGCCGAATTGCTTGCGCGCGTGATCGACCCGCAACAAGACGTCACCGGTCAGGGCCGGCCTTGGGCGCGGCGGCAAGACCAGCGACGGGTCAGTGACTTTGCGTTCCCGCTTTAGCGGCAAGCGCCGGATCAGCCAGGGCCAGACGCCGCCGGGTGCGAGCTGGAGCAATATCACCAGCATCATGCCGAAGACGATCGTCTCCAGCTGGCCCTCGCTGTGAAGCAGATAAGGCAGATAGCCCTGAAGAATCTCTTTCAGGATGATCACGATCGCCGCGCCAAGCACGCCGCCCCAGACATAGCCGGCGCCGCCGATCACGGCGACAAAGAGATATTCCATGCTGGCCTGGACGCCGAACGGGGTTGGATTAACGGCGCGTTCGAAATGGGCATAGAGCCAGCCCGACAATCCGGCGAGCACGGCGGCATAGATGAAAACCAGAAGTTTTGCCTGTGGCGGCTTGATGCCAAACGCCTCGGCCGCGACGTGGCCGCGCCGCAGCGCGCGGATCGCCCGGCCGGTGCGGGAATCCAGCAGGTTCATCGTGAGCCACGCGCAAAGGATGACCGCGGCCCAGATCGCGAAATAGATCGTGCCCGGGCTGAGCATTTTCAACGAGCCGATAGCGAGCGGCGGAATGCCGGAAATGCCGTCGTTGCGGCCGAGAAATTCAAGCTTGCTGAAGAGATAAAAAAGCCCGAGCCCCCAGGCGATGGTGCCGAGCGGCAGGTAGTGGCCGGATAGCCGCACGGTAACGATGCCGAGCGCCACCGCCAGGATGCCGCTCACCAGCAGGGAAAGCGGCAGCGTCAGCCAGGGCGAAAGGCCGTAAGTGGTCGTCAGCACCGCCGTGGTGTAAGCGCCGAATCCGCAAAACGCGGCCTGGCCGAACGACGTCAGGCCGCCGACGCCGGTGAGCAGCACGAGCCCCATCGCGACCAGCGCCGAAAGGCCGATATTGTCCAACAGCACGATCCAGAATGGCGGCATGCGAGGGACGAACGGAACGGCCGCCATCGCCAGCGCGAACAGCACAACCGGCAGCCGCTGTCCCATCACCAGTGTCCCGATTCCGAGGTTCGTATCATTTTGCGGCCCCTCTCTTGCGAACTATTGAACCGCCACACCGGTCAATCCTCTTCCTCGTCGACCGTGGGCGTGGCCAGCGATCGCAGCAGCAACACCGGAATGATCAGCGCGAACACGATCACTTCCTTGAAGTTGCTCGCGTAGAACGAAGAAAAGGCTTCCACGCCGCCGACCAGAAGCGCGGCGACCGCCGTCAAGGGATAGCTCACGAGGCCGCCGATGATGGCGGCGACAAAGCCCTTGAGGCCGATCAGAAAACCGGTGTCGTAATAAAGCGTGGTGATCGGCACGATCAGGATGCCGGAAATGGCGCCAATCACGGCCGCGAGCAGGAACGCGATTTGTCCCGACAACGCAGTCCGAATGCCGACCAGGCGCGCGCCCAGCCGGTTGACGGCCGTGGCGCGGAGCGCCTTGCCGTACAGCGTGAAACTGAACAGCAGCCAAAGCGCGGCGATCAGGATCAGCGTCACCGCATAGACGGCAATGCTCTGGCCGGTGAAACGCAGGGGAGCAATGGTGAAGGCGGCATTGGACAGCGGCGGCCCACGCTGGCCCTCGGCGCCGAAGAAGACCAGGCCGATGCCTTGCAGCGCCAGATGGCAGCCAACCGCTGCGATCAGCAACACCAGCACGGAGGTGTGCGCGATCGGGGCAAAGGCGATGCGATAGAGATAAAGGCCGATGGCGCCGACGATCAAAAGCGAAAGCGCGATGTCGACTGCGATCGGCGTCTGCTTGCCGGCAAGCGTCAAGGTCAGCGCCAGGATCGCCGCCGGCAACAGGACGTTGATCGCCAGGCTCCGCCCGACCAGAGCGGGCCGCAGGCTTCGCCTTCGCATGAAGAGATCAAGGCCGAAGGCCACGACGCCCATGGCGAGCGCGAGCCGCGCGGTGCCGGGCACCTGGCCGGAGGCGAGCGTGGCATAGGTCAGCGCGCCAAAGGTCACGAATTCCCCTTGCGGGATCAGAATGACGCGCGTCACGGCGAAGACCAGCACCAGCGCCAAGCCGAGGAGGGCATAGATTGCGCCATTGGTGATGCCATCCTGAAGCAGGAACAGCACGATGGTCGTGTTCAAGCAGGCCGCTCCCTCATCCCTCGCGTCACGGCGGTTGAAATCCGCCTGGTTAGTTTGATATACTTGATAACAATTATCAAATATAACCTCAAGCCTTGGCCGCCCTGCCGCGGCTTTGCGAGCATAGCGCGAATACCGAGCGATGACCGTTTCCAGAGCCGCCGCCGGCGCCGTCAAGGCCCAGCGTCCCGCCCGCAAGCAGGCTGAGGACGCACGAATCGAATTGGGCGAATTGTCCGATTTGCTCGGCTATACGCTGAAGCGCGCGCAACTGAAAATTTTCGAGGATTTTTTGCGCTGCATGGCGCCGCTGCAACTGACGCCGGCGCAATTCTCCGTGCTTCTCCTGCTCGACCGCAACCCCGGCCGTAACCAGACCGAGATCGCCAATACGCTTGGCATTCTCCGTCCGAATTTCGTGGCGATGCTCGACGGCCTGGAGAGCCGCGAATTATGTACGCGGGTGCGGTCGGTCAACGACCGGCGCTCGCACCATCTCATTCTGACCGACAAGGGCAAGGCGGTGCTTTCGCGAGCGAAGAAACTCGTCACCGCCAAGCACGAGGCGCGCCTCAATGAACTGCTGGGCGCTAATAACCGCGCCGCGCTGGTTACAATGCTGACCAGGATTGCCGACGAGTTTTGAGCGCCTTCGTCAATCCACCAAAATTACCCTGACGTCGTTGACGTTGGTCAGGGTCGGGCCGGTGAGGAGCAGATCGCCGGTCAAGGCAAAGAACGCGGTCGCGTCATTGTTGGCGAGATAGGCCTTCGGATCGAGCCCGAGCGATTTCATTTTCGCGAAAGTTCCCTGGTCGATCACGGCGCCTGCGGGATCGCTGGCGCTGCCGGCACCTCCATCCGCGCCGTCGGTGTCGGCGGCCATTGCGGAAATGCCTGAAGTCTCTTTCAAGAACTCGGCGAGCGCCAGCGCGTATTCCTGGTTGGGACCGCCGCGCCCCTGGCCGCGCACCGTGACGGTGAGTTCGCCGCCCGAGAGAATCG